>JASJHI010000251.1:0-30608 GCA_033791105.1 Acidimicrobiia bacterium
GTGCACAGCCTCACCAAGTTCATCGGTGGCCACGGCACCTCCATCGGCGGCGCGATCGTCGACGGTGGCACGTTCGACTATGGGGCCTCTGGCCGCTTTCCCAACTTCACCGAGCCCGACCCGAGCTACCACGGGCTCGCCTACTGGCCGGCGCTCGGTCATGGCTCGATGATCCTCAAGGCGCGGGTGCAGATGTTGCGCGACCTCGGCAGCTCGATCAGCCCGATGAACGCATTCTTGTTCCTGCAGGGCCTCGAGACCCTGAGCTTGCGGATGGAGCGCCACTGGTCGAACGCCCAGCGCGTCGCCGAGTATCTCGATGCTCACGCGCAGGTCGAGAGCGTGAACTATGCGGGACTCGCGTCGAGCCCGTGGTACGAGCGAGCGACGGAATTGGGCGGCGGCAAGGGCTATGGCTCGGTACTCGCATTCGAGATCGACGGTGGCCAGGAGGCCGGCAAGAAGTTCGTCGAGGGGCTCACGCTGCACAGCCACGTCGCCAACATCGGCGATGCGCGCAGCTTGGTGATCCATCCCGCGAGTACGACGCACAGCCAACTCACGCCCGAAGAGCAGGCCGCATCCGATGTCACACCGGGCCTCGTCCGTCTGAGTGTCGGTTTGGAGTCCATCGACGACATCCTCGCCGACCTCGACGTGGGCTTCGCCGCCGCGAAGGGCTGACCCAGCGACTCGTTCACGTCACGATGTGACGTGGGGTGGTCCCATCAAACCCATCGCATCGCCGCGCGAGACCTCACCGAGGTATTCCTCAGGGCTCATCGCGTAGGTCGCGGAGGAACGACTCGAACTCGTCGCCGAGGTCGTCCGCTGATGGGATCGCTGCCTCCGAACGCCGGTCGAACTCGGCCTCGAGCATCTTCACATACATCTTCAGCTGCTCGTCGCCGGCGACGATCTCGTCGTGCACCTCGCGCCAGCTACGGATCTGATCGTTGAGGTCGAGCGTGGTTGGAACATCGAGAACGTGGCTGAGGTGGCGGACGAGTGCGGCCGCGGACTGTGGGTGCTCAGCGTTGACGAGATAGTGCGGAATGCCGACGCGCAGGGAGATCGCTGGGATGTTCCGGGTCTCGAGCTCGGCCTGGAGCACGCCGGCGACACCGGTGATGCCCTCGTAGGAGGGGGCGACGAGACCCAGCCGCCCGGCGAGTTGGGGTTGCGCTGTGCTGCCGGTCACCGGGGGGATCCGCGAGTGGGGGAGCGCTTCGGCGCCGGAGCCGACGGTGACCACGGCTTCGCAGCGGAGTGCCTCCGACACGGTGATCACCGCGTCGACGTAGGTGCGCCAGTTGAGATGTGGTTCGACGCCGATCAGGCCGACTACATCTCGGTGGCCGTCGCCGGTCGTCGCCGCGCCGCGCTGCAGGATGAACTCGTTGGCGGGCCAGAGGATCTCGCGGGCGTCATCGTCGATCGTGACCTGCGGTCGCTGCTGGGTGAAGTCGTAGAAGGGGTCCGGGTCGATCTCGCCGACGGTGATGGCGTGGTCTCCCGACGTGAAGGCGTTGACCGCCTGCGTCGCGGCGCCGGCGACATCGAACCAACCCTCGAGGCCGACGAGCATGACCGGACGATCGAGCGACCCGACCTCGTCGGGGCTGAAGTCGAGCACGTCGGTCGCGTTCACCCCGCCGAGTCTGCCACCGCCGTGCGCCCCACCCACCCGCGTCGAATTCATCAAGAATCGATTGACAGATAAGTTGTCGTTATGACAAGATGATTGTCATATGAATCCAGCATTGACGTTGATGGACGAGGTTCGACTGCTGATGCACGCCGCTGCGCGTTTCGTCGAGGAACTCCACACCGATCTCGACGTGTCGACACCCGAACGCGCGGTGCTCGAGTTTCTGGTCCGGAACGGGTCGACGACCGTGCCGGACATCGCCCGCGCCCGGGGCGTCTCGCGCCAGCACATCCAGACCATCGTCAACGGGCTGCTCGCGCGTTCACTCGTCCAGACTGCGATCAACCCGGCGCACCGCCGCTCGTCGCTCCTGGTCCTCACCGCAGGTGGGTCAGCGCTGATCGAGGAGATGCTCGACCGTGAGCGTCTCGTCATGGCCGACCGTCTCGAGGGGATCACCGAGGCGTCCATGACCGAGGCCGCCGACGTGCTCGCCGCCGTCCGCAGCCGGCTGTGACCGTTCCACGACACGAAGGAGGCCCCTGATGGGTGCCATCACAAGTCACTTCTACGACCAGTTCCGCCGACCGCGCGGACCGCTCGGCCATCTCGCCGGACGAATCATGTCGAAACGATCATCGAACGCCGAACGCAGCCGATGGACGGTCGACCTGTTGGAACTCACGCCCGGCGCGCGGGTGCTCGAGGTCGGGTTCGGTCCTGGGCTCGGTGTCGAGGCGGCGCTCTCGGTAGCGCCGGACGTCTACGTGGTCGGGCTCGACCATTCCTCGACGATGCGCAAGTCGGCGGCCCGGCGCAACGACGTCGCGGTCCGGGACGGCCGGCTCACCCTCCGTGTCGGTGACGCGCAGAGCCCACCCTCGGATCTCGGAACATTCGATGCGATCTTCTCGTGCAACGTCTGGCTCTTCTGGGCGGATCCCGTCGCCACCCTGTCCGGGCTGGCCGCACAGCTCGAACCCGGCGGACAGCTCGCGGTGACCCACCTACCCCGCCACGGCGACGCCGACGCCTCCGCCACCGCCGAGGCGGGTGACCTGATCGAGACACAGCTGAAGGAGGTCGGGTTGATCGACGTTACGCGCCACACCCTCGACCTCGAACCCGCACCAGTGGTCTGCGTGATCGCCCGCTCACCCGGCGATTGACCCGGAGCAATCAGCGGAAACTTGTGCGGATTGTCCCGCTGGGCGCGAATCTGCGCACAAGTTTCGGGCACGCTGCGGAAACTTGTGCGGATTCTGGCGGCGGGCGGGAATCCGTGCACAAGTTTCGGGTCGTCAGGGGAGGTGGGTGACGATGTGGGTGATGCAGGCGGTGAGCGCCTGGATGTCGCTGGGGTCGATCGCCGGGAACATGCCGACGCGCAACTGGTTGCGGCCGAGCTTGCGGTAGCCGTCCGTGTCGAGAATCCCGTTTGCCCGGAGCGCGGTGCACACCGCCTCGGCGTCGATCGCCTCGTCGAGATCGATCGTGCCGACCACGTTCGAGCGCATCGCGGCGTCGTCGACGAACGGCGTCGCCCAGTCGCAGTCCTCGGCCCAGCGGTAGAGAATCCCTGCCGATGTGGCACTGCGCGTGGCGGCCCACGCCAGGCCGCCGTTGTCGAGCATCCAGTCGAGCTGCGCGTCGAGCATCACGAGTGTGGCCAATGCCGGCGTGTTGTACGTCTGGTTCAGGCGCGAGTTGTCGAGCGCGATCTGCAAGTCGAGCGAGGCGGGTCGCCAGCGGTCGGAGGCGCCGATCGTCTCGATGCGCTCGAGCGCGGCCGGCGAGCAGGCCGCGATCCACAGGCCGCCGTCCGAGGCGAAGCACTTCTGCGGGGCGAAGTAGTAGACATCGACTTCGCCGGGATCCCAGCGCAGGCCCCCGGCGGCGGAGGTCGCGTCGACCGCGACGAGTGCGTCCGAGGCGATGGCGCCGGCGGGACGCGAGAGGGGCATCGCGACCCCTGTCGATGTCTCGTTGTGCGTGAGCGCATAGAGGTCGATTCCGTCCTCGGCAACAGCGTGCGGGTGTGTTCCCGGCTCGGTCTCGATGACGGACGGTTCGCCGAGATGTGGTGCGGTCGCGCACGCTGTCGCGAACTTCGACGAGAACTCTCCGAAGACGAGGTGCTGGCTGCGTCGTGCCACCAGCCCGAATGTCGCGGCATCCCAGAAGACGGTGGTACCACCGTTGCCGAGTACCACCTCCCAGCCGTTCGGCAAGTCGAACAACGCGCCCAGCTTGGTCCTGATCGCGCCGACGAGGTTCTTCACGGGCGGCTTCCGGTGAGATGTGCCGAGGATGTCGTCTCGTGCCGCGACGATTGCGTCGACCTGGGCATGGCGAACCTTCGAGGGGCCGCAGCAGAACCGCCCGTCGGCGGGGAGGAGGTCGTCGGGGATGATGATCGGCGCTCTCACACGCCAAGCATGGCGGCCGCGCGGGCATTTGTCGCCTGATCGGTTGTCGGGATTCAGCGCTGGGACAGCGGCGCGACGTAGCCACCGGCAAGTTTGTGATCGCCCGCTTCCTTCAACGCGTCGCGCACACGGCGAACGAGCTGTCCGGACTCGGTGACCTGGAAGAACCAGTTCTCGAGTTCACGGGAGCCCGACGGCCCGGCGAGCTGCATCCCCGCCTCCTCGTAGTAGGCGCGAACGTCCTGCCCGAGCGCGACGAGGCGGGCGTCGTCGTAGCCGAGGTCGGTCGGCGGAGTGCCCGCCTCGATGTCGATCAGCACCTGGAGCAGGTCGGTGATGCCGTCGGGTCCCGCGATGCGACCCATCGATGTGCGCCCGTACTGCTCGAGGTTGCGGTCGTATGCACCGCGGATGCCCTGCGCCTCGTCGATCGCCGGGTGCAGGTCGGGGTCGTGGCGCGGCGGTAGTGGGCACGATTCCGGCGGTCCGCTGAAATCGGTGATGACCTCCGGATGGTCCTCGAGGACCGGCGCGTCGGTGCGTTGGAGGAGTGTGAACGCGCGCATGATGACATCGCGTTGGAACTCGCGATCGGATGGCCTGCCGAGCGGGCGACCGAGGGGGAACTCGCAGTACATCATCCGCGGTGGTGCGACGTCGACCGCCTGCTGACGGACGCTGGCGATGCCGACGGTAGCGATGCCGGCCTGCTCGAGGACGTGGGCGAGCACACTCACGGTGCGCGTGCAGAACGGTCAAACGGGAGTGAGCAGGACGACGTCGACCCCGTCGTCGACGAGGATCTCGGCCGCTTTGGGGGCTGTGTCGTTGATGATTGCGGAGAACGTCGCGTCCATCTGGGCGCCCATGAACGAGATGTGTCGGTCGTTGACCGAGCCGATCACTCCTTCGTCCGCGAGTTCGGCCAACCGGTCGATCGGATAGACGACGTTGATGTCCTCGATGATCCCGGTGCGATCGAAGTTGGGGCTGAAGTGCGACAGCTGGACATCGTGCGCGTGGCCGGGGAGCACCGTGAACCGCGGGTCGGGGCTCCACAACTCGATATCGCCATTGGGTCGCAGTCCAGCGGTCGTGACGATCGCGACCTTGCACTCGCTGAGTGGTTTGGCGAGGTCGACGGCGACCGTCTCGATCGTCGGATACGGGAGGTTGGCGACCCGTTCGCGGATATCAGCGTCAGCGCTCATTCGACGACGGTATCGGGTGGTGAATTCGCGTTGGGAGCCGGACGTGCCTGTGGCAGGCTTCCCATCGTGAACCGCACCTCTCGCCGCCTCGCCGCGATCGCCCCGTCCGCCACCCTCGCCGTCGACTCGAAGGCCAAGGCCATGAAGGCGGCCGGCGAGGACGTGATCGGGTTCGGTGCCGGCGAACCCGACTTCGCCACCCCCCAGCACATTGTCGACGCGGCGATCGCTGCCTGCTCCGATCCGAAGAACCATCGGTACTCGCCTGCCGGTGGGTTGCCCGAATTGAAGGAGGCCATCGTCGCGAAGACGGCCCGTGACTCAGGGTTCGACTGCGCTCCGTCGCAAGTGCTGGTCACCAACGGTGGCAAGCACGCGGTGTACACCGCGTTCGCGGCGTTACTCGATCCCGGTGACGAGGTCCTGCTTCCCGCTCCCTACTGGACCACCTACCCCGAAGCGATCACGCTCGCCGGTGGCGTCCCAGTCGTGATCGAGACCGACTCCGAGAGCGGGTTCCAGGTCACGATCGAGCAGCTCGACGCGGCGTACACCGGCCGCACGAAGGTGCTGTTGTTCGTCAGCCCCGACAACCCGTCGGGCGCGGTGTATCCCCCCGCTGTCGTGCGGGCGATCGGCGAGTGGGCCGTCGAGAAGGGTGTCTGGGTCATCACGGACGAGATCTACGAGCACCTCACCTACGGGAGCCACGAGTTCGCGTCGATGCCCACCCTCGTGCCCGACCTCGCCGAACAATGCGTCATCGTCAACGGTGTCGCAAAGACCTACGCGATGACCGGGTGGCGCGTCGGTTGGATGATCGGGCCGGCCGACGTCGTGAAGGCCTCGACCAACTTCCAGAGTCACGCCACCTCGAATGTCGCCAACGTCTCCCAACGCGCCGCACTCGCCGCCGTGGCCGGTCCGCTCGACGATGTGTACATGATGCGCGAGGCGTTCGAGCGCCGCGCCGCGCTGATCCACGGCAAGCTGAACTCGATCGCCGGCGTGTCCTGTCTCGCACCGCAGGGCGCGTTCTACGCCTATCCCGACCTGACAGGACTCCTCGGCCGACCGATCAACGGTGTCACGGCGACGACCACGCTCGAACTCGCCGACCTCGTGCTCGACCAGGCGAAGGTGGCGTTCGTGCCCGGCGAGGCGTTCGGTCTCGGCGGTTACGCGCGCTTCTCGTTCGCGCTCGGCGATGATGACATCGCCGAGGGCGTCGACCGGTTTGCGTCACTCGTCAGCTGACGGCCGAGACGCTCGACGATCAGTACCACTGCGAAACCGAGCAGCGCGAGCAGAATCGGGACCACGACGTCGTCACTGGGCGCCTCGAGCCGAGTCGTCTCGGTGCCACCCGGCCACGGCCAGAGCACGCGCATCGAACCGATCATCAAGCCGATCATCGCGGCGAGCACAAGGTTGTGGTATCGCTCGAGGAGCCAGCTGAGCAGGGTCGAGAAGAGGGCGAGGCCGACCACACACCCGACCACGAACGCGCCGAGTGCTGCGAAGTCGCGGTCGTTGACGGCACCGAGTACCTCGGTGTACATGCCGAGCAGAACGAGGATGAACGAGCCCGAGATCCCCGGCAGGATCATGGCGCAGATGGCCAGCGCTCCGGCGAGGCAGAAGACCCACAACGGCTCGGTGACGATCTCGGCCGCGTCGTCGGCGACCTCGGTGTCGTCGCGCAGTCCGAGCAGCAGGAACATGACGCCGCCGATGCCCACGATCAGCGCCAGCGCCGGTGCGTCGACCCGGTCGAGCATTCGCCACGCGACCAATACAGCGCCGAGCACCAGCCCGAAGAACAGGGCCGCCATCCGGACGGGTTCCTCGCGCAGCAGTCGTTCGAGGACCGACGAGAGCGCGGCAACAGCGAGCAGGATGCCGCCGAGCAGTGCGAGCAGCCAGACCCATTCGATCTCGCGGAGTGTCGAGCGGAACGTCGACCAGTTGCCGGTGATCAGTTGCCGCAAGGCCGCCGCGCCAGTGCGGATGTTGAGGATCAGGCGTTCGTAGATGCCGAGGACGAGCGCGACCGTGCCGCCGGAGACGCCGGGCACGAGGTCGGCGGTTCCCATGGTGAAGCCGCGCGCGAGCTGCGCGCCGATCGAGGGGAGTTGCACGGGCGAGAGGCTAGCGATGTGGGTGCGCGGACCAGCCGCGACGCCCACCAGCCGCTACGCCCACCAGAGCGTGTGGCGAGCGGCGAGCCCGCTGACGACGACGAGCACGAGACACTCGCCGACCTGTTCGATCGCGCCGAGCACGTCGCCGACGATTCTCCCGAGCGCACGGATGGCAAGGGCCGCGGTGACGACGGCGCCGATCGCGGCGGCGGCCGCCAATGGCCCCACCCACCAGCCGGTCGCGGCCGCTGCGATCGCCACCGCGGCACCGACACCTGCGGCGGCGCGGCGTTTCGAGACCGAGTACTCGGCTCCGAGACCAGATGACGAGTCGGGTGCTTCGTGCGCGCGCGGGGCCCATCCCAACACACCGACGGCCGCGCCACGCCCGAGTGCATGAGCCGCCACGAGTCCACCGAGTGCCGCCGCAGGACCGAGGCTCATCACGCAGGCAACCCGCAGCAGGATGGTGGTGCACATGGCCGCCACGCCGTAGCTGCCGTGTCTGGAGTCCTGGAGGATCTGAATGCGCTGCTCTCGGGACCAGCCGCCGAGCGCATCGGCGAAGTCCGCGAGGCCGTCTTCGTGAAACGCTCCGGTGAGCGCGAGTCCGGTCGCGATCGCGAGCGTTGCGGCAACCGGCGAGGGGACGAGCTCCATCGACCCGGCGGCAACAGCGCCGACGACGAGACCGATGAGCCCGCCGACGACTGGAAACCAGGGAACCGAGCGCGCCGGGTCGGGCGGCTGGGAGAGCCGGACCGGGACACGGGTCAGGAACTGCACCGCGCCGAGGAACCCGCTGAATGCGGGCGATCTCACCCCGGGCCGAACCACTCGTCGAACGTGGGAACTTCGGTGATGCCGGCGCATGCCATCGCGATCAGCGGTACCGCGGCCATCGCGCCGGAGCCCTCGCCGAGGCGCATGTCGAGGTCGAGCAGTGGACGTTTTCCCAGCCGCTCGAGGAGCTTGCGATGTCCCGGCTCGGACGAGCAGTGCCCGACTGTGCAGTGTTCGAGCGCGCCGTCGTCGATCATCGCGAGCGGGAGGACGGCGGAGGTGACGACGTATCCGTCGAGTACGACCGGCAACGAACGACGGCGCGCCGCGACCGTCGCGGCCGCGATGGCCGTGATCTCGGCACCTCCGACCTCGCGCAGGATCTCGAGCGGGTCGGTGACGCCCGCGATCCGGCGCTGTGCCTCCTGCACGGCCGCCCGCTTGCGGGCGAGCCCGTCGTCGTCGACGCCGGTGCCGCGCCCGACCCACCCGGCCGCCTCGCCGCCGGCCAGCGCCGCGGCGATCGCCGCGGAGGGCGTGGTGTTGCCGATCCCCATCTCGCCGAGCACGAGCAGGTCGCAGTCGAGCGCATCGACCGCATCGAACGCCGCACGGGTGATCTCGTCGAAACGCTCCTCGGTCAGCGCCGCCTCGGTGCGAATGTCGCCGGTCGGGTCGCCGACGCCGACATCGATCGCCACGACATCGGCTCCCGCGATCCGGGCGAACGCATTGATCGTGGAACGACCCTCGTTGAAGGCGGCGAACATCGCTTCGGTCACACCGGTCGGATACGCGCTCACCTTCGTCGCGGCCGCAACGCCGTGATCGGCGGCGAAGACCAGCCCGGCAGGTCGTGCCACCGCGGGTCGTTCGGTGCGCTGCCATCCCGCGACCCAGGCCGCGATCTCGTCGAGCCAGGCGAGCGCGCCGCTCGGTCTGAGGATGTGCGCGGCTCGTTCGTGGACGGCCTCTCGGGCTGCCCGATCGGGTGTGGGCAGACCGACCATTCGTTCGCGCAATGCGCTCGTTGTCATCGCTGTGGCTCGAGCATGGAGAGCGGGTCGCTGAGTGGCATGGCCCTGCCGGCGACGAGGAACAGGCTCGTGGTCGCCGCAGCTGCCCACGTCTGATTGACCCGTCCGAGCACGTCGCGGTAACGCCGCCCGAGCTCGGTGTCCGGGTGGACGCCGAGCCCGACCTCGTTGCTGATGACAACGGTCGGTGCAGCGCGTACGGCTGTCCGTCCGGCCGCCTCGCGAGCCGAGGCGATCACGTCGTCGTCGTCGATGCCAGCGAGCAGGAGGTTCGACGTCCACAGCGTGAGGCAGTCGATGATCGCCATCGCATCGCCGACGCGGTCGAGCGCTGACTCGAGGTCGGTCTGCTCCTCGATCGTGTGCCAGTCCTTCGGCCGTTCGTCGCGGTGCCGCTCGATGCGCAACGCCATGTCGTCATCCACGCGCGGCGCGGTCGCGATGTAGGCGACGTGTCCGCCTCCGGCCGCATACCGATGCCCGAGCTCGACCGCCAGCGCGCTCTTGCCGCTGCGGGCGCCGCCCAGGAGCATGGTCAGTGTCATCGTTGCTCGATCCGTCGTGTCGCCGCGTCAGTAGTCGATACCGCGTTTGGCGCGGATCCCCTGCTGGTAGGCGTGCTTGATCTCGCGCATCTCCGTGACGGTGTCGGCAATGTCGATCAACTCTGGCGCCGCGTCGCGCCCGGTGATGACAACGTTGACGTGCTCGGGACGATCACGGATCGCCGTCGCGATGTCCGCCGCGTCGAGCCACCCGAACGAGGGCAGGTACGTCAGCTCGTCGAAGATCACGAGGTCGTGTGCACCGGCATTCATCAGTTCGACCGCCTGTCCCCAGCCCGCGGCGGCATGGGCCCGGTCGGTGCTGAGGTCGTCGGAATCCCAGGTGAAGCCGTCACCGAATGAGTACCAGTCGACGCCAAGCTCTCGGCCGAGTTTCTCCTCGCCGACCTTCCAATCCCCCGATTTGATGAATTGGACGACTGCGACCTTCCAGCCTCGTGCGATTCCGCGGACCATCATGCCGAACGCGGCCGTCGACTTACCTTTGCCGTCGCCGGTGTTGATCAGTACCAGTGACTTCGCGCTGCGCAGGTCATCGGGCCGGGGATCTTCGGTCGGTGCAATCTGCTCTGCCGGTTCGGATGTCATGAGATGAGGGAGCGTAGGCAGCGTGCACTACGATGTCGAACCGTCGACGGTGCAGCGAAGTCCGGTGAGATCCCGGCACTGTCCCGCAACGGTGGTCCCGCCGGATGAACGAGTCATCCGATCGGGCGAGTCCGGTCGCCTGTGGCGTCGACGCGAAGACCCATCCCTCGAGGCAGGGGACGGTTCGCACCCGGTTCGCCGGATGGACCCAAACTTGTCCTCCAGACATTCATGGAGGAAACCGATGCGTTCAACCGAGCGCCGCACCACCCGCACCACCCGCACCCTCGTCGGCGTGCTCGCCGGTCTCTCGCTCGTCGCCGCAGCGTGTGGCAACGACGATTCGTCAGAGGACACCGTCGGGACCGATGCGCCGGCATCGACCGAAGCCTCGGCCGCCCCCAACGCTCCGGCCGCAACCGACGCCCCCGGGGCGACGGACGCGGCCGCGGACGAGGCGGACATGGCGGACGTCCCCGAACGGGTCGTCTCGCTGAGCCCGACACACACCGAGATCATGTTTGCCATCGGCGCAGGAGATCAGCTCGTCGCGGTCGACGAGTTCTCGAACTATCCCCCTGAAGCGCTCGAGCTCCCCAACGATCTCTCCGGCTTCGAGCCGAACATCGAGGCGATCGCCGGCTTCGAGCCCGATGTCGTGCTCATCGGAGGCGACTTCAGTGGAGTCGGTGAGCAGTTGGCGGCGATCGACATCGCGTCGTGGGACGGGCCGGCGGCAGCGACGGTCGACGACACCTACGCGCAGATCACCCAACTCGGTGAGCTGACCGGGCACGTCGACGAGGCGGATGCACTGGTTGCGTCGATGCAGGAGGATCTGGAGGCGCTGATCGCTTCGACTCCGGTGCCTGCCGAGGCGCTGTCGATCTACCACGAACTGGACCCCACCTACTTCAGCGCCGATTCGACGACGTTCATCGGTGAGATCTATGCCCTGTTCGGGCTCCGCAACATCGCCGATGAGGCGGAGGGCAGCGGCGGTGCCTTCCCGCAGTTGAACGCCGAGTTCATCGTCTCGACGAACCCGGACATGATCTTCCTCGCCGACACCAAGTGTTGTGGCGAGACGGTGGTGACGGTGTCGGCGCGCGACGGCTGGGGCGACATCACCGCGGTGCAGAACGGTGCGGTCATCGAGATGGATGACGACATCGCTTCCCGATGGGGACCTCGGGTCGTCGACTATGCGGCTGCTGTCGCAGCCGCGGTGACGACGGCGGCCGGCTGAACCAGCGGTGCACGACAGCGCAGCAGGATGACCACCGCCGACCAGTTCGTGAGCGAGACCAGGCGCGTTCGCACCGATGCGCAGTGGTACGCCTCGGCGGGCACGTTCCTGCTCGTCGCTGTGCTCGTCGGTGCCTCGATCGGTCCTGCCGGCCCAGATTGGTGGCGCGTTCCACTCGAATTCGTCAACCGGCTCCCGCTGGTCTCGATCGACACGGGCGTCAGCGACGTCGAATGGAACATCGTCTGGCAGATCCGGATGCCCCGGGTCCTGCTCGGTGGGCTGGTCGGCGGGATGCTCTCGATCGCTGGAGCGAGTTATCAAGGCGTCTTTCGCAACCCACTCGTCGATCCGTATCTGCTCGGTGCAGCGGCCGGTGCGGGGCTCGGCGCCACATTCGCGCTCACGGTCGGTCGCTCCGCCACGGCTACATGGGCGGTCGACCCCGTGCCGACAATCGCATTCATCGCGTCGCTGTTGACCGTCATGATCACCTATCTCGTCGGTGGAACGGTCGGAGGATCGAGATCGGGCGTGACGCTCGTGCTCGCCGGCGTTGCGGTCGTTTCGTTCGCCACCGCGCTGCAGACGTTCCTGCTCCAGCGCAACCTCGACGTCGTCCGTGAAGTGTTCCAATGGATCCTCGGCCGCCTGTCAGGAGCGACCTGGGACGACGTGCGACTGGTCGCGCCGTACGTCGCGGTGAGTTGCGTCGTGCTCATGCTGCACCGACGGCACCTCGACGTCTTCCGCGTCGGCGATGACGAGGCCGCGACCCTCGGTGTGTCGGTCGCCCGGACACGTCTTGTCATCGTCGTCGCGGCGACGCTCGGCACCGCCGCGGTGGTGTCGGTCAGCGGTCTGATCGGTTTCGTCGGGCTCGTGGTTCCGCACATCATCCGCCTCATCGCGGGCTCCGGCTACCGCCGGCTGCTGCCGCTCTCGTTGATGGGAGGCGCCGGGTTCCTCATCCTCGCCGATGTCCCCGGACGGATGTTGACGAACCCCGCCGAGACGCCGATCGGTGTCGTCACCGCGTTCATCGGTGCACCGTTCTTCATCTACCTCCTGCGCACTCGGCGGGTCTCGGTGTGAGCACCCTCGAGTTCCGATCGATCGCGGTCGACTACGGGAAGCGGCCCGCGCTCGCGCCGTACAGTGACCGCGTCGAGTCGGGCGAGTGGCTGGGCGTGATCGGACCGAACGGAGCGGGCAAATCGTCGCTGTTGCGGGCCGTCGCCGGGCTCGTCGACGCATCGGGCGACGTCGAGATCGACGGTCGTCGTTTGCAGTCGATGAATCGGAGGGAGCGGGCAGCGCTCGTCGCCTATGTGCCCCAGGACCCGCTGATCCCCGAAGACATGTCGATGTTCGAATATGTCCTCCTCGGGCGCACGCCTTACGTCTCGTACTTCGGTGCGCCGAGCAATGAGGATCGCGACCTCGTCGCCGACGTCCTTCTGCGCCTCGACCTGGCGCCATTGGAGGGTCGGTACATGGGCTCGTTGAGCGGCGGTGAGCGTCAGCGGGTCGTGCTCGCCCGAGCGTTGGCACAGCAGGCGCCGGTGATGCTGCTCGACGAACCGACATCAGCGCTCGACATCGGACACCAACAGCAGGCGCTCGAACTCGTCGCGGCGCTGCGTGAGAGCGAAGGGCTGACAATCGTCAGCGCGCTGCACGATCTCACGCTGGCGGGGACGTATGCGGATCGGCTGACGATGTTCGACGATGGTGTCGTGTCGGCGAGCGGACCAGCGCGCGAGGTGCTGACAGTGGAGCGCCTCGCTGAGGTGTACAAGGTGCAGGTCTCCGTCGAGGTCGACGATGTCGGTGGCGTGGTGGTGGTGCCGCGGCGAGGGCCGCGTCCGGCGTGAGGGGCACGAAGCCCTGATCGGTCGGCGACGCGCCACGGTGCCGTACGCTTCGGGCATGAGCGAGAATCCCTACCCCTCGTTCTCCGGTGTCGATCCGTTCGGGACCTCGCGGTCCCCCCTCGACGAACGGGCGCACCGCAAGCGCATGTGTGCACTCGGCTACCGCGCGTTCGGTGCGATGCGTTGGGGCATGCTCGGCGATGGCCACATCTCGGCCCGCGACCCGGAACTGACCGACCATTTCTGGCTGCTCGACTGGGGAGTGCCATTCTCGGAGGCGACCGTCGATCGGCTGGTGCTTGTCGGCCCCGGCGGAGATGTCACGGATTCCTCGGGCAGTCCGACCGGTGCCGTGAACACCGCCGGATACGACATTCACGCACCGCTCCTCGCCGCCCGACCGGACGTGGCGAGCGCGGCGCACACCCACACTCCCTACGGCACACCGTGGGCGGCGAATGTGCAACCGTTCCGCGCGCTGAGTCAGGAATCGTGCGCCTTCGTGTTCGATCAGGCGTTGTTCGACGACGAGGAGGTCGAGGTGCTCTCCTACGACGGCGGCAAGCGGATCGCCGCAGCGCTCGGCGACCAGAAGTTCTGCATCCTGCGCAATCACGGATCGCTCACCGTCGGCGGTTCGGTGGAAGAAGCGGTGGGCTGGTTCGTGATGTCCGAACGTGTGGCCGAGGTGCACGTCAAGGCGCCGAACGGCATCCCGATCTCCGACGAAGCGGCACGCGTTGCCGCGTCCACCCTCGCCACGCCTTCCACCGGGTGGCGCCTCTTCCACTGGTTGATCCGCTCCCTCGTCCCGGACCCGACCATCGTCGATTGACCGTCGCACCCGCGCTACAGCCGGCACATGTCGCGCCGAGCTGTCGGCGCGTTCTCTCCGGCGGCTAGACCGGTCACCTCATGTGGGTGCCGATCACGCTGGCTGCGGCGACTTTTCAGATTCTGCGGACCTCGCGGCAGCACCAACTCCGTGGTGTGTTGTCGACTGCCGCGGCAGGTTATGTCCGCTTTGCGTACGGGGCTCCGCTGGCCGTGCTCGCCAGCGCCATCCTGTTCGGGCTGCTCGGCCGTGCTGTACCGCCGATCCCGAACGATTTCTGGCCGATCATCGTCGCGGCAGGGATCGCGCAAATTCTCGGCACCGTGGCGCTGCTCGCATCGTTCAAGGTCCGCGACTTCGCGGTCGGAACCGTCTACTCCAAATCTGAGGTCTTGATCCTTGCCGCACTCGGCGCGATCGGGCTCGGGACCGCGCTGGAACCTGCGGGATGGATCGGAGCCATCCTCGTCACGGTCGGCGTCGTGTCCCTGGCATCGCACGGCTCGGTGCGCTCGTTGACCCGCGCCGCCGACCCCGCGGCGTTACTCGGACTTGTCGCCGGCGGTCTGTTCGGGCTCACTGCGATCGGGATCGGAGAAGCGGCGGACCGCCTCGGCGGAGGCCCGTCGTTCGATCGGGCGATGCTCACGCTCACGGCGCTGCTCGTGATCCAGGCAGTGTTGAACACGGCGTGGTTTCTCGTGACCGATCGATCCGAGATCGTCGTCACCTTCCGCGCGTGGCGCCCGGCGACAACCGTGGGCATCTTGAGCCTGTGCGGGTCGCTCGGCTGGGCGTGGGCGTTCACGCTGGCGAGTGCCGCGAAGGTGCGGACGCTCGGGCAAGTCGAGTTGGTGATCGCGTTCCTCGTCGCCCGGCTCGTCCTGCGCGAACGGCACACGCGGGCCGACTACCTCGGAAGCGCGCTCGAGCTCGTCGGCGTGCTGCTCGTCACCTGGCTTGGCTGACCGGACGAGCCCCGACCGGTCGTCGTGCGCCGCCGACACTCGCAGTACGCGGAGGCGCTCACGTGTGGCTCGGGGCGTACCACCGGTCGCCGCCGAGCAATGGTGCTCCGGCTGCGGCGGGACCCCACGTGCCGCGGAAGTAGGGCAGCACGTCCCCGGGTTGGTCGAGCGCTGGCTGCACCACCCTCCAGGTCCCCTCGACAACGTCCTGGCGAGCGAAACGGCGGAGTGAACCGGCCAGCGCGTCGCCGAGTAGTCGCTCGTAGGCGTCCTGACGGTCGCCGAGCGCGGCGGCGAAGTCGACATCTACGTCGACCTCCTGACTGTCGAGCGCGGGGCCGGGTGTCTTCGCCTGGAGACCGAACGTCACACCGTCGCCTCGACCGAGCCGCAGCCTGATCACGTTACGGTCGGGCGACGGCCCACCCGCCTCGTCGAACAGCAGGCGCGGCGGCTCGCGCAACTCGATCACCGCCTCTGTCGCGTCGGCCTCGAGCGACTTGCCGACCCGCACGTACCACGGGACGCCGGCCCACCGCCACGAGTCGATCTCGAGTCGGGTGGCGGCGAAGGTCTCGACATCGGAGTGCGGATCAACACCCGGTTCGTCGCGGTAGCCGACGTACTGCCCGCGCACGAGCGACGAGCACTCGATCGGGCGCATCGCCGCGATCACCTTCGCCTTCTCGTCCTGGAGGAAACCCGAGTCGGCGCCGGCGGGCGGCTCCATCGCCAGCAGCGCGACCACCTGCAGGAGGTGGTTCTGCAGCACATCGCGGATCGCCCCGACCGAGTCGTAGAACGCACCGCGACCCTCGACGCCGATCGTCTCCGACATCGTCACCTGGACGCTGCGGACGTAGTTGCGGTTCCAGACCGGCTCGAGCAGCGTGTTGGCGAATCGGAAGACCAGCAGATCCTCGACGGCCTCCTTACCGAGGTAGTGGTCGATGCGGAAGATGCGCTCCTCGGGGAACGCCGAGTGCAGCGTCGTGTTCAGTTCGAGCGCGCTGGTGAGGTCGCGCCCGAACGGCTTCTCGACCACGATTCGGCCGCGTCGGTTCAAGCCGTGGGTCGCCAATTTGTTGACGACCATCGGAAACATCGTCGGCGGGATCGCCATGTAGTACACCGCGACACGCGAGTCGTGTCGATCGAGCGTCGTGTCGATCCCGTCCCACGTGGCAGGGTCGGCGTAGTCGCCCTGGATCAGGTCGAGGCGTCGGCACAGCGAGTCGAGAACGTCGGCGTCGACATCGTCGATGTGCTCGTTGATCGACTCCCGTGCGCGTTCGCGGAAGTCGTCGTCGGTCCAGTCGCTGCGGGCGACGCCGATCACCGGCACCCTGAGTGCACCGGAGCGTTCGAGGCGGTACAACGACGGGAAGAGCTTGCGTTTGGCGAGGTCGCCGGTGGCCCCGAACAGCACGAGTGCATCGGCCACGGGTTGGTGCGTATCGATCTGCGCGGTGTCGATGTGTGGTTCGTTCATCTCGGTTCGTTCATCTCGGTTCACTCATGCCAGTTCCTGTCGGTGCACGTCAGCGCGTCGAGGCGGTCCGTTCGATGTGTCCGCCGAATCCGGCGCGCATCGCCGACAACACCTGATCGGCGACATCGGATCGCCCGCGGGAGGAGAACCGCTGGAACAGTGCGGCCGCGAGCACAGGTGTGGGTACACCCTCGTCGATGGCCGCGTCGATCGTCCATCGGCCCTCGCCCGAATCGCTGACGCTGCCCGAGTACGCGTCGAGATGGGGGTCGGCGCGCAATGCCTCGGCGGTGAGGTCGATCAACCACGATGAGATGACCGACCCGCGGCGCCACACCTCCGATACGGCGGCCAGGTCGAAGTCGTATTTGTAGTACTCGGCGGCATCGAGCGGTGCGGTTTCGGCATCGGCGGTGTGCGCCGCGCTGCCGATGTCAGCCTTGGCGAGCACGTTGAGCCCTTCCGCGACCGCGGCCATCATCCCGTACTCGATCCCGTTGTGGACCATCTTCACGAAGTGCCCCGCGCCGCTCGGGCCGCAGCGCAACCAGCCGCGCTCCTCGGGAGCCGATTCGCCCGAGCGACCCGGGGTGCGTGGTGCGAAGCCCACACCGGGGGCGAGCGCGTCGAGGATCGGTGTGAGTCTGCCCACGGCGGAGGCGTCGCCGCCGATCATCAAGGAGTAGCCGCGTTCGCGTCCGTGAACGCCGCCGCTCGTGCCGATGTCGACGTAGTGGATCCCGGTCGGCTCCAATGCCTTCGACCGATCGACGTCGTGGCGGTACCACGAGTTGCCGCCGTCGATGATCGTGTCGCCGGACTCGAGCAGCGAACCGAGTTCGTCGACCACCGAACCGACGAACGCCGCGGGCACCATGATCCAGACGGCGCGTGGTGCCGACAGCTGCGACACCAGGTCGGCCAACGAGTTCGCGCCCCGGATCCGGTCACCTTCGAGGGCCGCGACCGCGTCCGGATCGACATCGTGGACGACGCAGCTCTGCCCCGCCGCCGTCAACCGGTGGACCATCGCTGCACCCATCCGGCCAAGTCCGATCATCCCGAGTTCCATCCGGACACCTTGCCACGCGGGTCCGGGTACTGTCGCCGCGATGGCGAGCCATGGTGGAAACGATCCTCAACTCGACCGTGAGATCGATCTCGATGTCGACGCGGCGACAGCGGCACACCGCAGATTGTTGGCGCACCTCGACGTGCTCGTATCGGAGGGCGATCTCGCGGTCGAGTCCCCGTCCCGCCTTCCCGGCTGGTCGCGCGGCCACGTACTCGCGCATCTGCGTCAGAGCGGTGACGGTCATCTCCGTCTGCTCGAGGCAGCAGCGCGTGGGGAGGTCGGTGTGCAGTATCCGAATGGCGTGGCGGGGCGCGCCGCCGACATCGAAGAGGGATCGATCCTGCCAATGACGGAGCAGGTCGATCTGCTGCGCGCGTCGAGCACAGTGCTCGAGGCCGGCTGGATCGTGTCGGACTGGGAAGGGGAGGGTGATGGGCCCGCAGGCCGAGTATCGATCGCCGACCTGCCATTCATGCGCGAGCGCGAGGTGGTCGTGCATCACATCGATCTCGACATCGGGTACGAGTTCGATGACCTCCCCATCGAGTATCTCCGGCTCGAACTGCGTCGAATGGAGGTGCTGTGGACCGCCCGTCAGCGGAGCGGTGTGACCCAGCTTCCCGACGCTGCGCTCCGCACACCACCGCCGACACGGCTGGCATGGCTGATCGGACGCGTCCAGATCGACGGTCTCGAACCGGCCGGGATCTTCTGAACGCCGCCCAGGATTGTCATCGGTCATCGTCGGCTGCGGCCGCCGCGCGGTCCTCCTCGAGTTCGTCGACCCCGGGTGCGCTCCGCACCGTGCGCAAGTAGCCGCCGAGCGGCGGGATGAACGTCTCGATGAACCGATCCATCCGGTCGACCCGGTCGTTGCGTTCGGTGAGATCACCGCCGGCGGCTTCGATGTCGTCGAGGTGTTCCCGCAGGAGCCCCCACTGCTCATCGGTGACCCCTTCGAGATGCTCGCCGGTGCGCAGTCCGGGGTCGCCCGACACGAGTTCGAGCACCGCGACCGTGATCTGACGATGAATCGTCGACGAGATGGAGAGGTCCAGAATCTCCCGAGGCCGTGTCGGAGTCGCGACACTTCCTTCCTGCACCACCGTGCGCGCGGCGACTCGTACGACGTGTCCCCCGAACGACCCTGCCGGGCCGAGCGCGACGTTCGCGCCGAATGTGACCAGGGCACCCATCCGTTCGCGGCGTGCGTGTGACGCGGCCGCGGCGAGCATGATCTCGGCCTGTTCGGATCGCGCCGCATCGCTGATCAGATCGGTGAATCGGGCGACGTGTTCGATGCCCGCGTGGTGGCCGATGTGCCGGCCGAGGTCGGCGACCACCCGATCGGTGTATGCGCCGATCGCCACGCCGATCGACGCTTGGGCGACCTCGTCGCGCAGCACCGCGCCGTACAAGTCGACGAGCTCGTCGTAGGTGCCGAGCTTGATCGATGCGTCCGGATCGAACCAGTGCACGGTCACGGCGGCGCCGCCCTCGTAGCGGACCGCCGGGGCGAGCGTGTCGATATATGTGGTGAGGGAGTCGGCCACGCCGCGGGCTGTGCCCGGTGCGAAACCACCGTCCAGCGAGCCATTGGCGAGACCGATCAGCGAACGCAGCACCTCGTACCCATCGAGTAGTCGCTCCGGCGCGTCGCCGACGGCCACCGCGAGACCGTTCCACACCACGCGGTTGACCGCGTCCGCGTCCAGCGATTCCCATCCGGCGAGGCTGCGGAGCGCACCGTCGTCGAGGAGGAGATCGAGACACGCGCCCGGTGAGTCGTCGAGTAGCCCGAGCACTGCGTCGACGCCGAGTTCGTACGTCGCCGGGTGAAGCTCTGGAACCCACGACTCGACATCGAGCATCGCGAGCGCCAGTTCGGGCGCGATCACTGAGAGGTGCGGCGAGTAGGGCGCGGCGAGTGCGATGAGCGGCGACCGTCGTGCCATCTCGAGGAGGTTGCGCGCGAACGATCCGTCGGCATCGCGCGCGAGTCGGTCGTCCAGCTCGGCGGCGAGCGCGGCGAGCATCGACATCCAGTCAGGGTCGCCCGGGTCCAGCTCGATGCCTGCTCGCGCCTGCGCCTTACTCATCTCCGCGACCCGATCGAGGAGTTCTTCGTCGTCGAGTCTCGACAGGATCGACCGGAATGCCGCGTCGGCGATCGTGGCGGTTGTTCTTTGATCGCGTGCGGCGAGGTCACGGTCGCGCGGGTCCTTGGCGCCGCCGCTGTGCGTGAGCCACGCATCGGGGCGGATCCAGGTGAGGCGATGCTGGTTGAGCGGGTGCGATGTCCAGTCCGTCATCGACGTGGAGTGCTCGATCTCGCGGATCAATGGCATCCAGAGATCGCCGAGATTCTGTCTGATGAGCCGGACGACGCGCATCGCATCCGCGGCAGCAGGGTCGGAGCTGCTGATCGCGTCGAGCGCTCGGATCGAGTCCGAGGTTCGTCGCCCGAGTGTTCGAATCCGCGCCGGGTCGTAGCCGATCGACAGGTCGGTCATCCGGCGAGCCGGGCTTCGAGCGCGGCGGTTGCATCGAGCTGCTGCGCCCGGTACTCCATCAGGAAGGCCTGTAGTCGGAGCTCGAGGACCGCCTGCGCGGCTTGTCGCCGGTTGGTGGCCAGCACGTTCTCACAGAGCAACGGACGATGCCCGCGCCACGTGTCCTCGTGGGCG
This sequence comes from Acidimicrobiia bacterium, assembly GCA_033791105.1. Classification (GTDB taxonomy): domain Bacteria; phylum Actinomycetota; class Acidimicrobiia; order Acidimicrobiales; family Ilumatobacteraceae; genus JASJHI01. Next base: position 20,593 of record JASJHI010000251.1, read on the forward strand.
CACTCATGCAGGCGCAACGCCGGTGTTGCGTCGATCGTGGCCGCCAGCCCGGTCAGGCGGCGCGCCCGTCGCCGCAGCTGATTCGCGTGTTGGTTCGTCATGTCTGGCTCCCTCATGCGTGTTCGGATCGCAGTGGGCGACGGGGTCGCCAATTCGGAAGCGCGAATCGAAGGAGTGAAGCGGTCAGGCTCCGAGATCGGTGACGTGCACCGTGCGATCGCAGATGATCCTGGCCTCGTCAGCGTCGTGGGTGACCAGGAGTGCAGTGCTTCCGGTCGCGCGTAGCAGTTGTGCGAGATCGTGGGCGAGGCGATCGTGGAGCTCACGGTCGAGGCCGGTCAACGGCTCGTCGAGCAGCACGATCCCCGGCTCGACGATGAGCGTCCGTGCGAGCGCGACGCGCTTGGCCTCACCGCCGGACAAGTCGTCGGTCTCACGGTCGTCGAACCCGGCGAGTCCGACCCGCTCGAGCCACGAGGCTGCACGCCCGCGACGGTCGGCGCGCCCGATGCCGGCCATCTTGAGACCGAACGCCACGTTGTCGCCGACAGTGCGGTGCGGGAACAACTGGTTGTCCTGGAAGACCATTCCGACGGCGCGCTCGTGCGTCGGGACCGAGGAGACGTCCTGCGCGTCGAGGATGACCTTGCCCGAGTCCGGTCGGAGTGTCCCCGCGATCGTGCGGAGCAACGTCGATTTCCCGCTGCCCGACGGACCGAAGAGCCCGACGATCTCGCCCGATTCGACGGTGAGCGAGACGGCATCGAGCACGACCGTTTCGTCGAATATGACCGTGATCGCGTCGACCTCCAGGCGCATCAGTAACGACCGTCCGACCGCCGCGTGCCTCGTCGTCCTGGGATGGCAGCGGTGTCGCCCGCCCGTTCGATCATGAGCGCGATGGTGATCGTCGCGATCGCGAGCACTGTGGCGAGCGCATACCCCTGCGCCTGGAGGAGCGATCCGGTTCTGCCGAGGAGCTTCTCGATCACGATCGGGAGAGTCTCGTCTCCCGAGCGGGACAGGAAGCTCGTGGCGCCGAACTCACCGAGCGAGATCGCCGCGGCGAGACCGGCACCGACCATGAGCGGTCGCCACAGGTACGGCACGACGACGGCTCGCCAGGCGCGCGTCGGTGACGCGCCGAGTGTGGCGGCGGCGTCGCTGAGCCGGGGGTCGATCGCCTGAAGAACGCCGTTCGTCGTGCGGACGACGAACGGCACAGCGATCAGCGCATGCCCGACGGGTACCAGCCACCACGCTGCGCGCCAGTCCGTCGGCGGGGTGTCGAAGGTGATCAGCATCCCGAAACCGATCGTGACAGCGGAAGTACCGACCGGCAGCATCAGACCGATGTCGAGCAGTCGCCCGGATCGTCGGGCGGCGACGATTGCGAGACTGGCGAGTCCGCCGACCACGACTGCAAAGGTGGTGGCCCATGCTGCGGTCTGCACCGACTGTCCGAGCGCGGCGACCGGATCCACACCAATGCGGATTCCCGGTCGGACTTCGGATCGCCCGAGGGTGCGCCAGGCGGTCGTCGACCATCCCGAGGGTGTCGAGAACGAGCGGATCGTGAGCGCGACGAGCGGCGTGAGCGCGACGGCGAACGTGAGCCCGCTGATCACGGCAACCACGGACCGCTCTCGCCGCCCCCGCGCCCGGCGGCGACGGGCGTGCACGCGGACATCGATCGGTCGGCCATAGCGGCGCTGGGCGGTGGAGGTCCAGAGGACGACCAGTCCGAGCACGGCGAGCTGCAGCAGGGAAAGGACCGCGGCGCCACCGATGTCGCCGAGTTGTGTCGCCCGACGCCACACTTCGACCTCGATCGTGCGGGTCCCGGGCGCGGCGAGAATGCGGATGACTCCGAACGACGTGAACGCGAACAGAAACACGATCGCGGCCGCGCCGACGATCGTCGGCCGCAGCAGCGGCAGCGAGATCTCGCGGAACACCTGCCAGCGGGTCGCGCCGAGGGTGGCCGCGGCTCCCTCCATGTCGATGGGGAGGTGCTCCCACATCGTGCCGATCACGCGGACGACGATGGCCAGGTTGAACAGCACGTGTGCCGCGATGACCGTCCACACCGTTCGGTCGAAGGAATCGGGCAACAGGGCGAGCATCGCCGCGCCCATGACGACGGTCGGGAGCACGAACAGCGCGGTGAGGACGGCGACGAGTTGGCGGCGACCGACGAACTCGTAACGGGCGATGAGGTAGGCGGGTGCGAGGCCGACGGCGATGGTCAGCGCAGTGGACACGAGTGCCTGCCAGGTTGTGAACCAGACCACATCCCACGTCTGGTGGCGCGTCAGCGCATCGCTCACCGACCGACCGTCGATCGCCTCGACGAGCAGTGTGGTGAGTGGCCAGAAGTAGAAGACGACGAGCCCGAGCGCAGGCACGGCCGCGAGGGCGGTGACGAGTGTGCGCGGCAGCGGGTTCATCAGGCCATCGGCTCAGCCGAGCACGATCTCCGTCCACTCGTCGATCCAGGCCGCGCGATTCTCGTCGATCAGCTCGGGATCGACGGTGCGTGGGTCCTCCGGAATGACAGCGAAGTCGACGAACTCCTGGGGCAGAACGACGGCGTCATTCGCTGGGTAGACGAACAACGTCAACGGCAATGTGGTCTGGAATGTGTCGCTCGCAAGGAAGTCGATCAGCTGTTGTGCGGCGTCGAGGTTGTCCGACCCGCGCAGGATGCCGGCGAACTCGATTTGGCGGAAGCACGTCGACGCGATCACGCCGGTTGGCGAATCGTCGCGTGGGGGATCGGCGAAGATCACCTCGGCGGGTGGGCTCGTGCCATAGCTGACGACCATCGGTCGAGTCCCGCCTCCGGCCCACGTGAACTGCTCGTAGTACGCCTCGCTCCACCCGTCCACGACAGCGACTCCGTTCGCGTCGAGGCCCGACCAGAAGTCCTGCCAGCCGTCCTCGCCGTACTCGTCGATCGTCGCGAGGAGAAACGACATCCCCGGTGACGACGTCGCGGGGTTCTCGACGACGAGCAGGTCGGCGTACGCGGGATCGGCGAGGTCGTCGAGGGTTTCGGGGACGGCGAGGCCGTTCTCGTCGAACCAGGCGACGTCGTAGTTGACGCATACATCGCCGAAGTCGACCGGAGTCGCTTCGCCGTTCGGCGCCAGCGTGACGAGGTCTGGATCGAGGGTTGGATCGATGTCGATCGCATCGCTCAGATACGGCTCGAACACCCCGTCCTCGACCGCCCGCGACAAGAAGGTGTTGTCGACCCCCCACATCACATCGCCCTCCGGGTTGCCCGCGGTGAGCGAGGCCTTCGCCAGCATCGTGCCCGTGTCGCCGGCGAGCAGGATGTCGATCTCGATCCCGGTCTCGGCGGTGAACTCGTCGAGGGCGTCGTTCACCGGCGTGTCACCCTCGGGAAACGAGTCGTAGGCCACCAGCGTGATCGACCCCGATTCAGCGGAAGGGTCTGCGGTCTCGGATGAGTCGTCGTCGGATCCGCAGGCCGCCGCGGCGAGCGAGAACGCGGCAAGCAGAAGTCCGGCGCGGGTGAACGTGTGTCGGCGGGGGGAGGGTTTCATCCTTGATGGATTCCTTCTTCGGGCAGCGGATCGTCGAACAGGGTGAGCACGCCGGCCTCGACCGCGACGCCGATCGCGTCGACGAGTGCGAGGTTGCTGATGCCGTGGCCCACGCCGGCCTCGAGGTCGGCGCGGTCGAGAGTCCAGCGCGCGCCGGTGATCGACACTCCTGCACATCGCCCGTGCAGGGCGAGCAGCGAGAGGATCGACTCGACCTGGACTCGTTGGACGCGGCGTCGTGGAGCGTGGAGGACCTCGAGGTGCTGACCGTCCCACCATCCGTCCAGGCGCGCGACGCCAGCGAGCATTGGCGCGCCGAGGGCACCGATAGCGGCGATCGAGTGATCGAGACGGTCGCCACCTCCGACCAGCGTGATGCGATCGGGCACACGATCGGCGGCGAACGACAGCGCGAGCTCGGTGTCGGTCAAGTCCTTGTCCGCTGAATGGGCGACGACGAGGGCGTGTTCGCGGGCCCAGGCCAGCGCATCGTCGCTCACCGAGTCGAGGTCGCCGATCAGGACGTCGGGTTCGATCCCCGCGGCGAGGGCGCGGTCGAGTCCACCATCCGCGGCGACGACGAAGCCGGTCTCGGGGATCGCTGCGACCACACGGTCGGCAAGCGCGGTTGCTCCGCTGATGACGACGATGTGTCGCTTGCTCGGTTCGTTCACGCGTTTCCTCCGCCGGCATTACCCGGATCAGGTTCTCGGGTCGACGGTGGCGTGCGTCCTCTCAGCCCGCCGATCCTGCGAGCTCCCCGTATCTGCCGATGATGGTAGCCGGACGATCGCTCAGAAGAACGTGCGGATCGTCAGCGAGACCGCGGAGATCGAGAGGATGCCGATGACCGCGAGGTCGAACGCTCGCCCGGAGATGTGGTGTCGCATCCGGCTCCCGAGCGGGATCGCGGCGAGAACGGGAATGCAGGCCAACAACGTCGCAGTGACCCGACCGGAGAGATCACCGTGGGCCACAAGGATCGTGAACTGAGCCAGGCCGGAGGCGAAGAAGAGCGTCGTCACCGAGAGGACATGCGCGCCGCGTTCGAGGCGATAGCTGTGGATCCATGGACCGACGATCGGCCCGGAGATTCCGACGGCACCTTGGAACACTCCTCCGACGGTTCCGACGGCTGGAGCGAGTCGCCGCGACCGCGCCGGTGTCGTGCGGAGGTCTGGATGGGCGAGGAACGTCACGACGTAGAAGACGATTACGACGATCAGTGCGGCCACCAACGGCTTCTCGGACACGCTGACGAAGAGGATCGTGCCGAGCGCCGCTCCGACAACACCGGCCACGATCAAGACGGGGAGATCTCGCGTCGCGCTCCAATGTCTGCGCTCGCGGGTGGCGAGCGCTGCGTTCGCGAGGAGGTTCGGGAACGCGATGACGATGACGGCGTCCTCGAAGCTGACGAACATTGCCGCAACCGGGATCGCGATCACCGGCAGGCCCATTCCGGTCACCGCCTTGATCGTGGAGCCGGCGACGATCGCGGCGAGCACGATGATCAGTTCGGTCGCGTCCACTGCGGCAGTCTGCTCGGTCGCACCACCACGTCGGCCATCCGCCCTCGCGGGCGAAATGCCTCGGAAACGGCATTCGATGACCGGTGCGATCGCGGCGACCGTCTGACCGGCCGATCGGTGCCGGACCGCTTCGTTCCAGGGCGCGGAGTTGTAGGGTCCGGTCGATGAAGCAGCTCGGTGTTGCCCTCGGCTCGTCAGGCGGAGAGGGTCCACGATGACCTTCAACGCTCTTGTCCTACGCGAATCCGACGACGGACATGTCGGCGCGATCGAGCAGCTCAGCGACGACGATCTCCCCGCCGGTGATGTCACGGTGGACGTCGAGTACTCGTCGCTCAATTACAAGGACGGCATGGCGCTTACCGGCGCCGGCCGCATCGTTCGCAGCTATCCGATGGTGCCCGGTATCGACCTCACCGGCACGGTCGCCGCCAGTGAATCGCCCGATTTCTCGGTCGGCGACTCGGTGATCCTCACGGGCTGGGCGGTCGGTGAGCGCTACTGGGGCGGTTACACGCAGCGCCAACGGGTCCGCCCCGAGTGGCTCGTGAAGCGACCCGCCACGATGAGTGGACTCGACGCGATGGCCATCGGCACCGCTGGGCTCACCTCGATGCTGTGTGTGATGGCGATCGAGGATGGTGGCGTCACACCCGACGACGGCCCTGTCGTCGTCACCGGCGCGGCCGGTGGTGTCGGATCTGTCGCGGTCGCTCTGCTCGCTCGTCGCGGCTTCGAGGTCACGGCGGTCACAGGCCGGCCCGAGACACAGGAATATCTCTCGGGTCTCGGTGCTTCGGCGTTCCTCACCCGCGAGGAGATGACCGACAAGGTCCGCCCGCTCGACGCCGAGACCTGGTCTGCCGCGGTCGACACGGTCGGCTCGACGATGCTCGCCAAGGTGCTCAGCCAGATGAAGTACCAGGGCGTCGTGGCGGCATGCGGCCTCGCCGGCGGTTTCGACCTGCCGACGACGGTGATGCCGTTCATCCTTCGGGGTGTCCGGTTGCAGGGTGTCGACTCGGTGATGGCGCCTCGCGCACTGCGCGAGGCCGCTTGGGCGCGACTTGCGGTCGACCTGCCCGGCGACCTGCTCCGCTCGATGACCGAGATCGTTCCGATGAGCGACCTCCTCGACCGCGGACCGAGCATCATGGACGGGCAGGTCCGCGGCCGCTGGGTCGTCGACCCGGCCGGCTGAGGGAGCTGAACGTGGCCACGCACCCCGAAAACCCACCCGAGTGGAACGACAACGCGCCGGTGACCGTCGAGCGATCCGTCGAGATCGCAGCGAATCCGGAGCAGGTCTGGGCGCACGTCGCCGACCACGAAACGTGGCCCGAGTGGTTCGGTGCGATCTCGAAGGTCGAGGTCACCGGCGAGCCGAGCGGTGTCGGCGGCGCGCGTCGTGTGACGATCGGGAAGGCGCCGCCCGTGGACGAGATCTTCACGGCATGGGACGAGAACGAGCGCTTCGCATTCGCGATCGTCGGGTCGAAGCTGCCGTTCCTCGGCGCACTCGCGGAGTCCGTCGAGATCGATGCGATCGAGGCCGCGTCGGGCGAGACCGGCTCCCGCGTCACCTACCGCCAAGGCATCGAATTGAAGCGCGGCTTCGGTTGGCTCGCCGCCCGTGCATCGAACCGACTCGGCGGCCAGCTCTCCAAGGCCCTCGAACAACTCCGCATCCAAGTCGAGTCCACCTCCACCTCCCCTGACTGACCGAAATATGTACCGATCTTCCCGCTCGGCGGGAAGATCGGCACACAGAATCGGATGCCGGCGAACCCTCTTCGGAAATCTGTGCGGAGGATCCCGCTGAGCGCGAAGATCGGCACAAGTTTCGGGGTGGGGTGGGGTGAGGCGGCTGGGTCAGGTGGCGAGGGCGGGGCGGGGGCAGCCGCGGGTGATCTCGGCGATGTGGCGCGCGACCTGCAAGGTGGTGCGGTCCTGCAGGCGCGGGCCCACGATCTGTACGCCGATCGGCAGGCCCGACGTGGAGCGACCGACGGGTACCACCGTCGCGGGCAGGTAGGCGAGCCCGGCCGGAGCGATCCACGGAAAGAGGTCGACGTATGACCGGTCGACGCCATCGATGTCGACCCGGCGTTCGAACATCGGCTCGGTGTGGTCGTGGCGGATCGCCGGCCGTGGGTGCACCGGAAGCAGGATCGCATCGAAGTCGTCGAAGAACGTCTCCCACGCTGCACACATCTGGAGCCGCCGCTCGTGGTCGCTCAGCCAGTCGCGGTGGCGGGCCGCCGTGGCCCGCCAGACCCACGCCCGCTGGGTGTCGCGCGGGTCGCCGGCCATGTGGTCGAGCTTCTCTCTGGGGTGGCCACCCGACAGCGCGGCGAAGAGCAGGTTGCCGAACACCGAGAAGGCCCGCTCGAGCGTGAATCCGGGCCGCGCCCGGTCGTCGAGCCGTCCACCGGCCGTGTCGATCGACGCCACGAGGTCGCCCAGTACGCGTGACGTGTCGGCGTCGACCGGGCAGTAGTCGTCGTCCATCCAGGCGGCGAGGCGCAGGTCGCCCAATGTTGCTGCGCGCGAGGGTGGGAGGTCGAGCCGCCACGCGGGTGCATCCCATCGATCGGGTCCGCTCATCACGTCGAGTCCCAGCTCGAGGTCGTCAACCGTGCGTGCCATCGGTCCGGCCACGGCGAGGTCGGCTTGCGAGAGTGTGCCCGGCGGGCCCGGGATCTGGCCGTGCGCTGGAACGACCCCGTACGTCGGCTTGTGCCCCATCACGCCGCTGTAGTGCGCCGGCACACGAATCGAGCCGCCGATGTCGCTGCCGAGTTCGATCGGCGTGAATCCCATCGCCAGCGCGGCCGCGGACCCACCCGACGAACCGCCGGGGGTGCGGGTCACGTCGTGAGGGTTGTTGGTGGTGCCGTAGACCTCGTTGTAGCTCTGGAGGTCGCCGGCGTAGATCGGGAGGTTGGTCTTGGCGAACGGAATCGCTCCGGCTGCGCGCAATCGAGCTACGGGTGCGGCGTCGGCGGGCGGGACGAAGTCGGCGAGCTCCGGCGCGCCTGAGGTGGTGATGCAGCCCTCGGTCTGAAACGAGTCCTTGATCGTCATCGGAACACCGTGCAGTGGTCCGAGGTCGTCGCCCGTAACGGTCGCGGTATCAGCTGCTCGGGCGTCGATCCGTGCACGGTCGAGATCCCAGTGCACAACCGAGTTCACGGGGCCGTCGAGCCGTTCGATCCGTGCGACGAGGTGGTCGAGGACCTCCTCGCTCGACACCTCGCGTTCCTTGATGCCGGCCGCCAAACTGGTCGCGGACCGCCAGTGCAGTTCGTCTCCGGTCACGGTTCCACGATCTTGAAGTTGTTCATGAAGACCTCCAGGTTGTCGATGATCTTCGCGAACGCCGCGGCGTCCCCGTCGATCGAGAGCGTGCCGGCCGCGAGCGCGTCGTCGATCGTGGTGCGCTGCGTGGCGAGTTCGACCATCGTGTGGCGCTCGACGGACACCGTTGCATCGGCAGCGGGATCGTGCCGCCCACGCGCATAGTTGATGACACGGTTGGCGAGGCCCAGCACCCACGGCTCGTCGTGGCCGCGGAATGTCATGTTGATCGTGACATCGATGCCGTCCACGTCCTCCGACCGGACTCGCACCGCCATCGTGTCGAACAGCTGATCGGGCGGCATCGCGTCGAGATACCCGGCCTGCGTCGCCGGCTGCGGCGGCATCGTCCCATTCCGTAGCTCCTGCGCACCCGTGAGGTACGCGTTGCGGAACGTGGACGACTCACTCTGGTAGCCGAGCTGTTCGAGCGCATCCGCTTGGAGCTCGCGCGCAGCCCCGTTGGTCGGGTCGGCGAAGACCAGGTGGTTCACGATCTCGGCCACCCAGCGATAGTCACCCTCGGCGAACTTCGATCTCGCGTGGGCGAGGAGCGCGTCGGATCCGCCGGCCAATTCGACGTACCGTTCGCCCGCCTCGGTCGGGGGTCGTTGCCAGAGGTGGGCCGGATTGCCGTCGTACCAGCTGAGGTAACGCTGGTACACCGCCTTGCTGTTGTGGACGAGATGGCCGTAGTAGCCGATCGTGTGGCTCTCGGTGCGGAATTCGTGGGGGAACTCGAGCGTGTCGGCGATCTCCGTGGCGACGAGGCCGTGGTTGGCCCATCGCATCGTCTGATCGTGGATCCACGCGTAGAGGTCGCGTTGGAGGGTCAGGAAGTGGTCGACGTCGTCGCGTCCCCAGCGCGGCCAGTGATGCGACGCGAACATGACATCGGTGCGGCCTCCGTACATCTCTCGCGCCTCGTTGATGTAGCGCGACCACTTGCGGGCGTCGCGGACGAGCGCACCGCGGATCGGGACGAGGTTGTGCATGTTGTGTGTGCAGTTCTCGGCCATGCAGAGCCATCCCTTGTCGGGAAAGAAGAAATTCATCTCCGCGGGCGCCTCGGCCTCCGGAGTCATCTGGAAGACGATCCGGACTCCGTCGACGACGAGTTCCTGACCGGTGTGGGTGATGTCGACCGTCGGGGCGATGAGGCCGGCGAGATACAACGGAATGGCCTTGCCGAGCCCGCAGTCGACGTGCTGTCGTGGTCCCGCCGGGAGCAAAGGGCCGAACTGGTATGCGGCGCGTCGCATCATCGCCAGTCCGGCGATGACGTTCTCACCGATCGTCTCACGCATGAAGTGCTCTGGCGCGATGATCTGGCAGCGTCCGGCGTCGACGTCCTCCTGCGTGGTCACGCCGTGGACGCCGCCGAAGTGGTCGGTGTGAGAGTGGGTGTAGATGACCGCCACGACCGGTCGTTCACCGAGTGTGCGGTTGGCGAGATCGAGGCAGGCGCGGGCGGTGGGCTCCACGGTCAGGGGATCGATGATCACCCAGCCGGTCTCGCCCTCGATGAACGTGATGTTGGAGATGTCGT
>JASJHI010000252.1:0-9466 GCA_033791105.1 Acidimicrobiia bacterium
ATGATGGAGGTCTACGCGGGGTTCGTGTCCTACACCGACGCGCAGTTCGGTCGCATCCTCGACTACCTGGAGAGCATCGACGAGCTCGACAACACGCTGATCCTGTTCATCTCCGACAACGGCGCCAGCCCCGAGGGCGGAGAGGTCGGCAGCCTCAACGAGTACGACTTCTTCAACTTCAAGCCCGAAGACCTGGAGAACAACATCAAACACATCGACGAGCTCGGCAGCCCGAACTCCTACAACCACTACGCGTGGGGTTGGGCCCATGCGGGCAACACACCGTTCCGGCGATGGAAGCGCGAGACCTACCGCGGTGGCATCTCTGACCCGTTCATCGTCCATTGGCCGGCCGGGATCGAGGCGTCCGGTGAGGTTCGCACGCAGTACGCCCATGCGATCGACATGGTGCCGACCGTGCTCGATGCGATCGGAATCGAGGCTCCGACATCGATCAAGGGAGTAACCCAGTCGCCGGTGGAGGGGCTCAGCTTCGCCCAGACCTTCGATGACCGTGAGATGTCGTCGCGACGCACGACCCAGTACTTCGAGATGATGGGCCACCGCTCGCTGTACCACGATGGATGGCGGGCGGTCTGCCCATGGCCGGGGCCGTCCTTCACCGAATCGGGTGGGAAGTTCGGCGATCCGATCGCGAAGGAGACGCTGACCGAGCTCGACGCCGAACACTGGGAGTTGTACCACGTCGACAAGGATTTCGCCGAGAACCACAATATCGCTGCGGACCATCGCGATCGGCTCATCGCGATGATCGGTACCTGGTACGTCGAGGCCGGCAAGTACGACGTACTCCCGGTCGATGGGCGCGGCACCGCCCGCTTTGCAGAACCGCGACCAGAACTGTCGCCGGGCAGGGACACGAGCACCTACTACCCGCACACCCAGGGCGTGCCGACCAACGCTGCGCCGCAGCTGTTGAACCGACCGCACTCGATCACGGCCGACGTCGAGATCCCCGTCGGCGGAGCAGAAGGGATGATCGTCGTGCACGGCGGCACCGATGGTGGCTACGCCCTCTTCGTTCGCGATGGGAAACTGGCGTGGGTGCACAACTATGTCGCGCGGGAGTACCCGACGGTCGCGTCGAGCGAACCCATCCCCGAAGGGCGCCACGAGCTGCGGTTCGAGTTCGAGGTCACGGGGGCTCCCGACATCGCCAACGGCAGGGGCACGCCCGGCATCGCACAGCTCTACGTCGACGGCTCCCTCGTCGGTGCCGCCGACGTACCGGTGACGTCACCCCTCTCGCTCGGACTGACATCGCCGCTACACGTCGGCGAGGCGCCGGGCGCACCGGTCGCGCCGGGCATCGTGTCACCGTTCACATTCACCGGGAAGATCCACTCGGTGACGTTCGACGTCTCCGGCGACCTGATCGAGGATGATGAGGCCACGATGCGCAGGTTGATGGCGCGGCAGTGATCTGGCATCAGCTCTTGTCGAAGAGCTGGTGGCTGCCGGGCACGATCCGCGCCGCTCATCGCCAGGCCGTACTTCCCGTGGCCGGTCAGGCGGTGCGGAAGTCGAGGCCCTCGAACTGGCCGGATCTGCGCCACGCATCGATGTAGTCGAAGAACGCGGCGGGTCCGTCCGGATAGCCGGCAGCGTTGCGGAGATCAGAGACCGTGGGTTCCTGACCCTCGTTGTTGTAGTAGCCGGGTGTGCAGTCGGCGCTGCCGAGCAGCGAGCCTTCCCCGCTGTCGAGGATGTCCATCCATTCCTGCTCCGCCTCCGCCGACACCTCGACCTGGATGGTGTCTGTCGTCAGGGCCCGATCGATGATTGCCGCTATCGACTGTCCGGTTTCATCGAGGTTGTGCGTGATGTTGGAGATCAACCGAGCGCCCTGGCTGAGCCCTTCGATGAACAGGTTCGGAAAGCCCCGCGCGTGGACACCGTGCATGGTCCGCATGCCATCGCGCCAGTGCTCCGAAAGCGGAATGCCATCGCGACCGACCGTCTCGTAGTCGGCCGTGTGGGAGAGGTGGACCTCGAAGCCCGAGGCGAAGACGAGGCAATCGAGCTCGTAGTGAACGCCGTTCGCCCACACGCCCGTCTCGTCGATTCGCTCGACGCCTCTGCCGTCGGTGTCGATCAGATGGTTCGTCGAGATGTTGTACGACTGCAGGTACTCGTCGTGGAAGCACGGACGCTTGCAGAGCTGGCGATACCAGGGCTTGAGGCCGTCGGCGGTGGCCGGGTCCTCGACAATCTCGTCGACTCGTGCGCGGATCTCCTCCATTTTCTCGTCGTCGCAGTCGAAGTACGCCCGCTGCATCAGCTCGGGCCCGGCAACGGCGCCGGGCTTGCTCATCTCGACGATGATCCGATCACGGATGCGCTTGGCGATATCGGTCCAGCCGTCTTTGACGAGATCCTCGTCGGCGAAGCCCGCCATCTGGAGCGTCGCGAAGTTCATCAGCCACTCGTGCTGCCATCCAGGTTGGAGGTCCGCGAACTCGTCTGGGTCGATGGGGTGGTTGTTGCGGACGTCGATCGACGACGGCGTGCGCTGGAACACGAACAGCCCGCCGGAGTCGCGCGCGAGCGGGGGGATGCACTGCACGGCGGTGGCGCCTGTGCCGATGATCCCGACTCGCTTGGTCGCGAGGTTCTCCATCGGTGCACCCGCACGGTCACCCCCGGTGTAGTCGTAGTCCCAGCGAGCGGTGTGGAACGTGTGGCCGCCGAAGCTCTCGATCCCCGGAATACCGGGCAGTTTCGGGCGTGTCATCGGCCCAGTGCCCATTGCGACGAACCGAGCGCGTAGTCGATCGCCGCGGTCGGTCTCGATCAGCCAACGCGACGAGACGTCGTCCCATTCGAGGGTCTTCACCTCTGTGGAGAAGAGCGCGTTGTCGTAGAGGCCGAACGTCTTCGCGATCCGCTGCGCGTGTTCGAAGATCTCGTCGCCGTACACGTACTTCTTGCTCGGCATGTGACCGGTCTGTTCGAGGAGCGGTAGGTAGACCATCGCCGCCGTGTCGCACATCGCGCCGGGGTAGCGGTTCCAATACCAGACACCGCCGACATCGCCGGCACCGTCGATGATGCGCACGTCGGTTAAGCCGGCCTCGTGGAGGCGCGCTCCAGTGCCGAGTCCGGCGAATCCGCCGCCGATGAGCGCGACGGTCACGTCGTCGGTCACGGGGTCGCGCTCGACGTCTTCGATCCACGGGTCGTCGGCGAGAGCGGCAAATCTGCCGCTCGGCTCGAGGTATTGGTCGGCCCCGTCGGGTCGCAGGCGCTTGTCCCGCTCGATCGCGTACCGCTCACGGATCGCGGCGTGGTCGATTGGGGTATTGGCTGCCGTCATCGTTTCCTCCTCAGGAAATGTCAGTGACCAACATTTCATGGATGGCGCCTGCTGACCAGGGGCGAACGGCCTGCGATGGCCACGCCGACCGAGCCCTGCCTACGACGACCCAGGCCTCGACGTGACACAATTCGGCGACGATGGCACCGTCACCGATCTGGCGGTGGTCACGGTCTACGACGGTGATTTCGAGACGCTGTGGGAGGCCGGGTCATTGTTCGAGGCCTTCGGCGGAGGTCTGGAGTTGCGTCTGGATGGTTCGACCATCATCGGGGTGGGCGAGTTCTATCCCGCCGGCGACCCGGCTTCGGAACCGGTGCAGGGCGAGTTACAGGCCAACTGCTGAACGCGCTCAGTAGCTGCCCGGCGTGAGAATCACTCGGGCGTCGACGATCGGCATGCGCACGGTGACGCCGGTCGTCGTCACGTCGAGCGTCGTGCCCTCTGGTGCGGTGAGATCCCACTGTCGCGGCTCGGCGCCCACGATGCGGAACTCCGTGTGTCGGCGCGGTTCCTCCTGCACTGGAGCGAGCTCGAGATGGAGCGCCCCGGCCGACCATTCGGCCTTGCGGAGCGCGACGGTCGGGAAATCGACATCGACCACCTGCGGGCATGGCTCGAGCGGTGCTGCCGAGAGGCGCTCCCACATCCCAGCGTCTGTTGCTTCGGCCGCGGCCAGGAAGGCGTTGAACTGGCCTCGGGGATGTGGTTCGTCGAGTCCGAGACCCCAGGTGAATTCGCCGGTGCCACGATTCCATGTGGGCTGGTACGAGCGCTCGATCGCGTCGACGAGCCATTCCTCCACGTTCGCGAGGCCCCACTCGCGCGCCAGCACGAGCGAGGAGCCATAGGCGCGACTCGGTGCGAGGGGAGTATCGGTGCGTTCACCCACTCCGACGGCCGCGCAACCCGCTCGAAACAGTCGCTCGGCGTCGACGGGGAACTGTGGCGCCGCGTAGTAGGCGGTCGTCAGCGCGGCACTGACCGGAACGCGGTGGTGCACGTCGATGATCGGGTCGTAGTACAGGGTCGTCGAATCGGGGAGTGCGTCGTCGTCGCCGAGATCGAGATAGTGCTCGCGCGCGTAGTCCCACCACGGTGCGGCCGCCCGCTCGTGGTAGTCCGTTCCGAATCGGTTGTCGTGAAGCCTCAGACCGAGGCCCGCTCCGGCCAGTCAAAACGGCCAGATCTTCGTGTTCTCTCAATGACAACCGATCGGTGCTGCGAGCCACTGCTCCGTGAGGTGTGCAGCGATCTCGGAGTGTGTCCACGTGAAGGTGTTGTCGCCGTCGCGAATCATCTCGAACGGTTCGGTCCACTTTTCGTCCCCTGCGACCATCGAGCGGATCCCGAGCAGGAGCAGGAAGAATCCCTTGTAGAACAACATCCCGTCCGCCGCGACGGGATCCATCTGGAGGCCCCATGGTTCGGTGTCGTTGGCAGTCCATCCGGGAGCGTCGTACTCACCCCACAGTTCGGCGGGGATGAAGAGCCGATAGAGATCTGGGTAGTTCGCCCGATCGGGGTCGTGACCGAACTGGGTCAACCAATCGGCCGCCGACCACCAGCCGGTGTGCCGCTCGATCAGCTGATCGAGGACAGCGACGTAGCGTTCGGTCCAGGCGGGGGTGCGATGGGCCATGAGCCCCATCGCGTACGACGAGTCGACGAGGTCGAATCGGTGCCAGCTCGCCATCGGCGGATCGGAGCGATCGTCCCAGTGCGGGTGGGGGTGACCCCCGCGGCTCCAATCGTCGGGCGTGTGCGCCTTGCGGTCGATGTAGCGCAGCCATCCGAGCGAGCGGTCCGACAACGACATTCTGCGGACGCTAATGCGTCGCCCGATCGCACGGGTGCACTCACACACCGACCGGATGACGGATCGGAAGGCGAGGCTCGCCGTGGTGTAGCCCCGCGCCCCAGATCAGCCATCGACACGGACGGCCGCGCCCGAATCGCCCGGGAGCTCCCAGGCAACGCTCTGCGCGATGAACCGTTGCGCGCCGGCAGCCTCATACGCAGCGAGGAGATTTCGCGTGCCCTCGCGCCTGATCCGGGCGTTCGATGCTGCGTATTCGGCCAACCGCGTGGGGTCGTCTGGAAGGTCGGTCAGCTGGTGCATCACCAGGTCCGCGTCGCACGCGATGATCGCACGCTGAAGTTCTCTGGCGTCGAACACGTCGCACACCACTGGTGACGCACCGAGCGATCGGAGGTGCTCAGCGTTGTCGCCTGATCTCGTCATGCCGACGACGTCGTGTCCGGCATCGACGAGCAGGGGAATGACCCGCCGTCCAATGACTCCTGATGCGCCGGCGAGGAAGATGCGCATCCGCCGCATCGTAGAGGCGCCAGAGACTGCGGGAGGTCGCTGGCCGCGGGTGACGCGCTGACTCCGAGCTCGGCCTCCTCGAGCAGTAGCGAGTCGATCGGGACAGACGTGCGAATATCAATGCATGCTCGACCATCTCTCCATCCAGTGTGCGGACGTGCAGGCCAGTGCCGCGTTCTACGACAAGGTGCTCGCGACGATCGGCGGTGAGCGCATCATCGACTTCGGTGTGGCGATCGGATACGGCGTACCGCCGATGCCCGATTTCTGGCTCGGCGCTCGACAGACAGGGGAGGGGTTCCGCGAGTCGCACATCGCGTTCAGTGCGCCGGATCGCGGCGCGGTCGACGCCTTCGTCGTCGCCGCGGTTGAAGCCGGTGCCGAGGTGCTGCACCAACCGCGGGTCTGGCCCGAGTACCACCCCAACTACTACGGCGGTTTCGTGAGGGACCCTGACGGCAACAACGTCGAAGCGGTCTGTCACACACCTGAGTGAGGGCCGTCTCGAGCGGAGCGTCTCCTCAGTCGTCGCAGCCGATCCGGTTCATCGCTCGTTGCGTGTACTCGATCAGCGCATCGGATTGTGCGCTGTCGGTGAACGGTATTCCCCGGTCCAGTTCCGCCTCGTCGATGATGACTTGGAGGTTCGCACAGAGACCGTCAGCTGCAAGGTCATCGATCACCTCCCGCTGCGAAGGGAGTAGTTCGCCGGAGTTCGGGCTGCGATCGATGCCCATCGCGACCGTGACCGCGAGCAGCGCGGCGATCAGCGCCACGGCGACGACGGCGCGCTGTCGTAGCGGCATCGCTGAGAAACGCGCCAAGGGTGTGCCGCCCGTGTCGGTCATCTGGCCGGCCCCGCGATCTCAGGCGCCCCGCTGGTGCCGGTGCTGGTCTTGGTGCCGGGGAAGGGCTCAATCGGACGAGGCTTTGAGCCGATTTCGGGCGGATTCTCGCGAGAGACGTTCCGTTTCGACGCGGTGGTGCGCACGACGGAGGGCGATGAGCGGATGGGGCTCATCCTACGGAAGGATCCGCCGGCCTCGGTCGACACGGTTCGTCCGGTACATCTGGGGCGTGTGAGTCTGGCTCGATGAACTCACCCTTGTCGCCGACGGACGAGCCGCAACTCTCGGTCGTCGCAACGGGTCTCCGATTCCCCGAGGGTCCGATCGCGATGCCCGACGGATCGGTGGTGGTGGTCGAGATCGCGCGCGGCACCTTGAGTCGCGTAGCCCCTGGGGGTGTGGTCGATGTGGTCGCCGATCTCGGCGGCGGGCCGAATGGTGCAGCGATCGGGCCGGACGGGCGCTGCTACGTCTGCAACAACGGCGGGATGGAGTTCGCCGAGCACAAGGGCCGGCTCTTCCCGGGTGACCAGCCAGAGGACTATTCGGGTGGCCGGATCGAGTGTGTCGATCTCGTGACCGGCGAGGTCGAGGTGCTCTACAACGAGGCCGGCGGCCGCCCATTGCGAGGTCCCAACGACCTCGTCTTCGATCGGCACGGCGGCTTCTGGTTCACGGACCACGGCAAGACCCGTGCACGCGATCGTGACCGAACCGGGGTCTTCTACGCCGCCGCCGACGGTTCGCGGATCGATGAGGTGATCTTCCCTCTGGAGATGCCCAACGGCGTCGGACTCTCGCCCGACGAGAGCGAGTTGTACATCGCCGAGTCTCCCACGGGGCGCTTGTGGGCATACGAACTCGCAGCACCCGGCATGATCGTGGGCAAACGGCGCGACAAGCCCGATGGCGGTCGCCTCGTCGGCGGACGCGATGGCCTCTTCTACTTCGACTCGCTCGCGGTCGATGGGGAGGGCAATGTCTGTGTGGCCACGATCGCGCCCGGCGGCATCTCGATTCTCTCGCCTGGCGGTGCCGACCCGCGCTTCGTACCGTTGCCCGACACGATGACGACCAACATCTGCTTCGGCGGCGATGACCTCACCACAGCGTTCATCACACTCTCCTCGACCGGACAGCTCGTGTCGATGCCGTGGCACTGTCCAGGGCAGGCGCTGAACCATCTGAACGTGCCGCTCGCGACCGGGGAGGCACGGTGAAGATTCCCCGAGACGATCCGCGCGCCGCGCACATTGCGAGCGACAATGTCGTCGGCTTCGATGAACTGTCGGAGTTCCTCAGCGACAAGCACAGCTGGGTCTTGGCGACGACGAGGTCCGACGGGCGACCACAGATGAGCATGGTCACCGGGGGGCTGAACGCGGCAGGTCGCCTGGCGATCTCGACTTATCCGGAGCGGGCGAAGGCATGGAACATCCGTCACAACCCACTGGTCTCGATCGCTGTCATGGGCGAGAGGTTCAACGACGCGTGGGTCCAGATCGATGGTGACGGCGAGGTCGTCGATATGCCTGCCGCCGCCGACGAGTTCGTCGAGTACTACCGCTGTATCTCCGGAGAGCATTCGGACTGGGACGAATACCGGCAGGCGATGACAGAGCAGGGCAAGTGCATGATCCTGGTCACGCCGACGCGCTGGAGCCCGATCAGCAGGGGCGGGTTCCCGCCGTCGCTGTTCGAGGACTGACCACTTGTCGACCGTTCCCATCATCGGGCTCGAAGCAGCGCCCGGCCACCAGCGCCTGTTCTCGCGGCAGTTCGCGATTCTCGCCGCGGCCACGTCGTGTTTCTTCCTCGGGGCCGGCGCCGTGAACGTCCTGCTCCCGCAGTACGTCGTCGACGACCTCGGGGGCTCGGAGGCGAGTGCAGGCATCGCGATGGGCTCGATGGCGGTCTCCGCGCTGGTGAGCCGTATCTGGTTCGGTCGGCTGGCCGATCGGCGCGGTGCTCGTCTCATCCTGGTGATCGGCGCCGTGATCGCAGCGATCGCTTCGGTGCTCCTCGTCTTCACCACCTCGGTGATCGCCGTGATCGTGACGCGGCTGATCTACGGCGCCGGACAAGCAGCCTTCTTCACCGGCGCCACGACACTGTCGATCGACCTCGCGCCGGATCATCGACGGAGCCAAGCCGCCAGCTACATCCTGATCGCCGTCCACGTCGGCATGGGAATCGGACCCCTCCTGGCGGTCGGCCTGTCCGACCGATTGTCCTTCGACAGCATCTGGATCCTCACCGCGGGGATGATCGCCGTCGGGGGTGTCATCGCCACATTCCTCGCGTACCGTCCGCCATACCGGGACGCCGAACCCTCGCCCTGGATCCACCCGAACGCACTGGGACCCGGAGTCGTGTCGATGTTCGGTGTCGTCGCGTTCAACGGTTTCCTGATGTTCGCGCCGCTCTACGCCCGCGAGATCGGGCTCGTACACGTCGGGCTGGTGTTCACCGTGGCGTCGATCACGATCGTCATCGTGCGACTCGCGTTCGGGTGGGTGCCCGACGCGATCGGGCCCATCCGGGCTGGAACCGGAGCGCTCGTGCTGACCGCTGTCGCCGCAGTTGTTGTCGCGGTGTGGGCGCAGCCGGCCGGCATGTTCGCCGGTGCCGCTCTCCTCGCGATCGGGTTGTCGCTGCAGTCACCGTCGTTCATCGCCCTCGCCGTCGACGGTGTCAGCGCGAGCGAGCGCGGCTCGGCGATGGCGACGTTCACCGGATTCTTCGACATCGCGGGCGCCCTCGTGGGACCGATGTTCGGCCTCGTCGTCACGGGCTACAGCTATCGCGCCGCGTTCCTCATCGCCGCGGCGATGTCGGTGGTTGCGGTCGTGATCCTCCGAGTGTGGGTCGCGCCACGCCACGCAGGGCTCGATCGCGACACGACCTCGTGAGCAACTCCTACATCCGAGAGCGCACCGGGTGCGCATC
>JASJHI010000253.1:0-3596 GCA_033791105.1 Acidimicrobiia bacterium
ACGATGCAGGACCTCGACGGCTTCGTCGACACCCCGCACTACACCAATGTGCAGATGCCCTTTCCTGGCCCGCCACCGAACCTTCCGGAGCGAAATCCGACGGGCGTGTACCGGAGGACGTTCGTCGTGCCGACCGGATGGGCCGGGCGGCGCACGGTGCTGCACGTCGGAGGAGCCGAGAGCGTGCACGCCGTCCATGTCAACGGCGGGTTCGTCGGATACGGCAGCGACAGCCGGCTGCCGAGCGAGTACGACATCAGCGAGGTCGTCCGGCCCGGCGACAACGAGATCGCGATCGTCGTCGTGCGCTACAGCGCGCACAGCTATGTCGAGGATCAGGACCAGTGGTGGATGGCGGGTCTGCACCGTTCGGTCTGGATCGAGTCTCGGCCGCGGGTGCACATCGCGGACGTACCGATCACCACCGACTACGACCCCGTGTCGGGCCGAGGCATCGTCGAGGCGACGTCGAACGTCGACTTCGTGGACGCTCCCGAGGAGGGGTGGACGGTCGTCAGCACGTTGCACGACCCGACCGGCCGCGCCGTCGGCGAGGCATGCGAGGGCACCGTGCCGCACCGTCACGCCCGACCGTACGTGTTCACGGGCTTCTCCGCATCGGCCCGTTGGGAGTTCGGCCGGGCCAGGGCATGGAGTGCGGAGCGAGCCGACCGGTACGTGGTGACGGTGGAGTTGCGCGACCCGCGCGGTCGCGTCCGGCACACCGAGCACCAGGCCGTCGGATTGCGCCGCGTCGAAGTACGCGACCGCCAGCTCCTCGTCAATGGCGAAGCGATCTGGATCTTCGGTGTCAACCGCCACGATCACCACCCCGACCGTGGCAAGGCGGTCACCATCGCCGACATGCGCGCCGATCTGGTGGCGATGCGGGCGCACAACATCACCGCGGTTCGCACATCGCACTATCCGAACGACTCGGCGTTCTACGACCTCTGTGACGAACTCGGCTTCTACGTGATCGACGAGGCGAACGCCGAGAGCCACGCCTACAACCGAAGCCTCTGCGACGACCCGACCTACCGCGCGACGTGGCTTGCCCGCGGAGCGCGAATGGTGCAACGCGACCGTAACCACCCGTCGATCATCGTGTGGAGCCTCGGCAACGAGAGCGGCTACGGGGCGAACCACGACGCGCTCGCGGGCTGGATCCGGAACACCGATCCGTCGCGACCGCTGCACTACGAAGACGCGATCCGCATTCAGGAAGCCACAGACGGGGGATGGACCGACGGCGGGCTCAGCGCGACCGACATCGTCTGCCCGATGTACCCCGAGATCGACGCGATCCGACGGTACGGCGAGGATCCACTCGGCACACGGCCACTGATCATGTGCGAGTACAGCCACGCGATGGGCAACAGCAACGGATCGTTGGCCGACTACTGGGACGTGATCACGACAACGCCCGGCCTCCAGGGGGGCTTCCTGTGGGAGTGGAAGGACCACGGCCTGCGCCAGACGCTCCCGAACGGGGAGCAACGTCTGGCATACGGCGGGCAGTTCGGCGACGACCCCAACGATGGCAACTTCGTCGCCGATGGCCTGGTCTCGCCAGACCTCGAACCGCACCCAGCCATGCGCGAGGTGGCGTGGGTTCACCGGCCGGTCACGGTCGAGCGGGCCCGCGGCGGCCTCCGCGTCGCCAACCGCCAGTCGTTCTCGGTGCTGCGTGCGTACCGAGCCACCTGGGAGCTCACGGTCGACGGCAACGTGGAGGCCCACGGAGTGCTGAAGGTGCCGAGCGTGCCCCCGTCCGGTGAGGCGATCGTGCCGCTGCCCTGTGAGATCCCGAGCCGGACCGCCGACGTAACGTTGATCGTCCGGTGGGTGACTCGGCACGATTCCTGGTTCGCGCCGGCGGGGCATCTCGTCGCTTGGGACCAGGTGTCGCTGCGGCAGCGCACGACCGCCGCTCGACCGGTTCGGGACGACGGCGGCGATGTCATGGCCGCCCTGGCGTCGAAGCCCCGGCTGAACCTGTGGCGAGCTGCGGTCGACAACGACGGCTTCAAGTTGCTTCCCGAGCTGTCGAAACGAATCGGTGTCGGGAGTCAAGCGCTCGCCCGATGGCAGCAGGCGGGCCTCGACGATCACGATCCGGAAGAACTGGTCGGCCACGAACAGCTCGTCGAGGCCGACCGTGGCGGCGTGACGTATCGACACGAGGTGATCGTCCCCGACGAAATGGCGGACCTGCCCAGGATCGGCGTGACGTTCGGTCTTCCGGCACGTTTCCGGCACGTCCGTTGGTTCGGGAGGGGCCCGCACGAGAACTACCCCGACCGCAACCGCTCGGCGATGCTCGGGATCTGGGAGGGACCGCCCGACGAGATGCCCTATCTCGTTCCGCAGGAATTCGGCCTGCGCACCGACTGCCGGTGGATCGAGTTCAGCGTTCCGGGCACGACCGAGACGGTTCGCGTCGACGTCCTCGCGCCGGTCTCGCTGCACATGTCGGCGACGAACTATCGCTCGCGCGACCTGTTCGGCGCCGCCGATCTCACCGAGCTGCAGGCGAGCGACGAGCTGGTGGTGTGTCTCGATGTCGCCCACCGAGGTCTGGGGACGGCGAGCTGCGGCCCCGACGTGCTCCCCGAGAATCTCCTCGACGCCGGCACGTACCGATTCGCCTACCGGCTCAGCCTACGCTGAACCCGACGGGGTCGATCACCGAGGCGCCGGCTGCCGGAGCGCAGATCCACACTCGGGCGACATGGTCGTCGAATGTGTAGTGCTCGACGACATGGGCCGCGAACCGGTCGCCGACGTCGGCATCGACCAGCGCGACGGCACATCCTGCGAAGCCTCCACCGGTCATGCGCGCGCCGAGACAGCCGGGCGCGTGGCGGGCTGTCTCGACGATCGCATCGAGCGCTCGCCCGGAGACCTCGAAGTCGTCGCGCAGCGAGGCGTGACTCTCGTTCATCAGCTTCCCGAGCTGCTCCGCGTCGCCGGCTCGCATTGCCGACGCCGCGTCGAGCGTGCGCTGGTTCTCGGCGATGACGTGACGGGCGCGGCGTCGATCCGTCGGGTCGGTGATCCCGTCGAGTTGGTCGAGAGTGGCGTCGCGGAGTGCGTCGACGCCGAGGGCACGGGCGGCGCGCTCGCATGCTGCGCGGCGATCGGCGTACGCGGCCTCCGCCAGCACGCGTCGTGTGCCGGTGTCCATGATCGCCACGACCGCCCCATCGGGAATCCGAGCGGGCGAGAGTGTGAGTTCGCGACAATCCATCAGGCTGGCATGGCTCTCGACCGCGCCGGCGGAGATGAACTGGTCCATGATGCCGCTCGGAAGGCCGACGACCTCGTTCTCCACACGCTGTCCGAGCCTGGCGATGTCGAGCGCCGGCCAGTGCACTCGCGCGCGGGCGAGCAGGAGTGTGATCGCGGCGACCTCGATCGCCGCCGACGACGACAGGCTGGCCCCGGTCGGGATGTCCGTCGCGACAGCGCCACGCCACCCGCCCGACGGCACCCCGGCATCGTTCAGCAGGTGCACGACGCCCGCGAGGTGACGGGCCCACTCGACGACGGTGGCGGGGTCACCGAGGGGGTCGATCTCGACGTCGCCGAAC
>JASJHI010000254.1:0-3612 GCA_033791105.1 Acidimicrobiia bacterium
CGGCATCTACGGCGCCAAGCGAGTCGCCACCGGCAGCCTCCCCGAGGGCCTGACGTAGTACACACGTCAGATCACCTCTTCCGAGGCCGCCGGGTTCCAGACCCGGCGGCCATTTTTGTTTTTCTCTTCCAACCCCAACCGACCAACCGACACCAGACAGGAATCCAGATGACGAGTCCCACCTCCGTGATCGACACCTTCGACACGAACCCGACCGCCAGGCCCTTCACCCCTCCCACCGAACAGGACACGCTCATGGACACCATCGTCAGCTTCGTCGACCCGCGCGAATTCGCCGGTCCCGATCTGCTCCAGCCCGACAGTCGAATCGAAGCGCCACCCGATGTGGAATCACCGGTCCGCGTCCAGGTCGCCCGGTGCGCCGATGGCAACGGCACGATGACGGGACTCTTCTTCTCCGACCACGTTGCTGACATCGCCCGGGCGAAGGCGATGTGCGGTCTGTGCCCGTTGCAAGCGTCGTGCCTGGCCGGCGCCCTCGAGCGCGAGGAGCCGTGGGGCGTCTGGGGCGGCGAACTCCTGTCCGGTGGGCGGGTCATCGCCAACAAGCGCCCCTGCGGCCGGCCACCGAAGCGGCCCCGCCCCGAGGTCGTGTACGACGAGATGGGCCCGGTCGGCGTCGTCGCCTGACCATGATTTCTGCTCGGTGCCGGTCCCCCCGCCGGCATCGGGCAGCGCGGTCTGTCCTTGAGCACACGGCTGCCCAGGCAACGGTAAGGGAACGTTTCGCGGTGCGCGATCGACCTGTTCCACATGCCATCAGTACCCTCGCACTCATGAGGATCGCCCGACCACGACTGCTCGCGGGATCGCTCGCGGTCGCGGCCGTCGTCGGCATCGTGGGCGGTCTGGTCTGGGCGCAGCAGTCCGATGACGACGCGGTCGAGGCCACGTTGAGCGACCCCCAGGGCGTTGTGACCTACCCGGCCGATGGGCTCGGCAACGACGACGTCGCGGGTGATCAGATGCCGATCGTCGACCTCGCCGACGCCGACGGCAACGACGTGTCGACGGGTGAGTTCCTCGGCGATCCTCTCGTGGTCAACTTCTGGTTCAGCACCTGCCCGCCCTGCGCGAAGGAGCTTCCAGACTTCGCCGAGGTGCACGCCGAGGTCGGCGACGAGGTCCGGTTCGTCGGCGTCAATACGATCGACTCGGTCGAGGTGATGGAGCGTTTCGCCGGCGATCGCGGGGTCCGCTACGAGCTCTACCGCGACGACTACGCCGAGTTCACTGACGGCATCGGTGCCTCCGCATTCCCGGTCACGATCTTCGTGACGTCCGAGGGTGTCATCGTCGGTCAGACCGGCGCACTCGATGCCGACGAACTACGCGAACAGGTCGATCAACTACTCGCCAAGGAGTCCGCATGAGTTTGTCGTTCATCCGTGGCCTGGTCGCGGCGGTCAATCCCTGCGGCTTCATTCTCCTGCCGACGTACCTGATGTACTTCCTCGGCATCACAGCGGGCGCGGGGGGATCACAGCGGGCGTCGATCCGCAGGGCGTTGCTCGTGAGCGCCGCTGTTTCGGCAGGGTTCCTCTCGGTCTTCCTGGTCGCCGGGCTGATCTCCTACAACTTCACGAGCTGGGTCAATGAGAACTCGAAGTACGCCACCGTCGGGATCGGCAGCGCGCTGATCGTCCTCGGTGTCGCGATGCTGCTCGGCTACAAGCTCCCGTTCATGACACCGCAGGTGGGCATCGGCAAGAAGGAGAAGACGGTCCGCGCGATGTTCGTCTATGGCATCGCTTACGCCGTCGCTTCGATCGGCTGCACGATCGGCCTCTTCATCGCCACCGTGTTCAGCACCACCCGCCGCGACGGACTGATCCATGGTGTCGGCAACACAGTCGCCTACGGCGCGGGGATGGCGCTGCTCGTCAGCGCGCTGACCGTGTCGCTGGCATTCGCCAACACGACGCTGCTGCGGTGGCTGCGCAAGAGCCTGGCACATGTCGACAAGGTCGCAGCGGCGTTCGTGCTGCTGTCGGGCTTCTACCTCATCTGGTACTTCTACTGGGTCGACCTGCTCGAAGAGGGTGACCCGATCACCGACTGGGCGTTCGAGCGCCAGGCCCGTGCCACGCAGTTCCTGGACGACAACTGGAAGCCGGTGGCGATCGTTCTCGGCACGATCGTCGTGGTGGCAATCGGATACGTCTGGTTCCGCGGTGGTGACGCTGATGTGGATCCACTGGCCGGCGAGACCGACCCGCCCGTCGACTCGACGCCCGCCGACGCGACGTCCGCCGATTCGACGTTCGCCGACGCGACGCCGAATGGCGAGCCCGAGACGACGGACGCCATCGCGACGCCCGATGTCGTGACGTCCGATCGTGCGACCGAGTCGGCGTTCGCGGTGGCCGACTCGACGATCGGTGACGAGGTCGGGTCGACGAACGCGGTCGCCGACGCATGATCCGCCGGTAGGGCTGGTTCGACTCAGTTTCGATACCGTCGGCGCCGGATGACCACCAGCAGCCGACCCACCGATCGATCCGCTCGCCAGGCCACGAATCGAGGTGGTGCCGATTTCGACCCAGCGGGTGTCCCGATCAGTCCCGCAGCGACCGTGATGTTGGTGCGCGACACCGCTGAGCGGCCCGGCATCGAGGTCTTCATGCTGCGACGCACCGCCAAGGCGGCGTTCGGCGCGGGCATGTATGTCTTTCCCGGTGGCCGCGTCGACGGCGTCGACTACGCAGACGAGATCGCCCCGTATTGCCGAGGGCTCGACGACACCGACGCTTCTTCGCAGCTCGGTCTTGCGGCCGGCGGGCTCGCCTATTGGGTGGCGGCGATCCGCGAGTGTTTCGAGGAGGCGGGCGTCCTGATCGCGGTGCGTCGCGATGGCGCTCCGCTCTCGACGAACAACGATGATCGGCACGCCGTGCACGGCGGGGAGTTGTCGCTCGCTGAGATGTGCCGCCGCGACGACCTCGTGATCGATCTGTCCGCCACCCACTACGTCGCCCATTGGATCACCCCGCTCGGGCAACCGCGCAGGTTCGACACCCGCTTCTTCATCTGCGAGGCGCCGGAGGGCCAAGAACCGCTGCACGACGACAAGGAGACGGTTGACAGCCTCTGGGTCCGTCCGGCGGAGGCGTTGCGGATGGAGGCCGCCGGCGAGTTGACGATGATGCCGCCGACGATCGCCAATCTGCGCTTCCTCTCGCCCCACGCGACGGCCGATGATGCTGTCGCCGCCGGCGCTACGGTCGGCGAACCGACGTGCATCCTCCCGAAGGTGCGCGTGGATCCGGATGGCAGGGTCGTCGGCCTCGCGATGCCCGGCGATCCCGGCTACGCCGACCTCTGAGCGTTCACGTCCGAACTCCGAACGACTCGGCGCGCTCGGGATCAGAGACGGGCGTCGAGTTCGGCGAACGCCGACTCGACCGACTCGAGTAGTCGCGCCGAACAGCCTGCCATGTCGACTTCGTCACGGTTGCTCGGAGGAGCGACCTCTGCGACGAGGCGCCGCGCGAGCGCGCGAAACCTCTCGGCTGCGTCCCCCTCTCCGCCGACGGCGACCGGCCGGCCGGCGGCTCCCCCCCCAGCGCCACCGGGGTCGAGCGGAACCGT
>JASJHI010000255.1:0-3184 GCA_033791105.1 Acidimicrobiia bacterium
TAGGTCCGCATCGCGACCGCGTAGCTCTTCGGAGAGGGTGTGAACCCAGGGATGGTGCGCTGGAACAGCAGCTGGTAGTGGACCGGGTCGTTGGTACAGAAGTCGACGAACGCGTGAACTGACTGTCTGGCGGCACCCATCGGGTCTGTAGCGAGTTGTTCCTCGCTTGCGGCTTCGTCCATCCGTCCAGCGAATGCTTGGCACCCCTCGAGGAACATGGCGTCGTAGATCTCGTGCTTGGAGTCGAAGTACGAGTAGATCGACTGCGCTCGCATGCCGACACGCTCGCCCATCTCGCGCCTCGACAGCCCGGCGAGACCATGCTCTCGGACCATCTCCCAGGAGGCCTCGACGATCTCCGCACGGGTTTCCTGACGGCGTGCGGTACGCCTGTCGATGTTCGGTTTAACTGACACTGTTAGGAGTATGCGTTCCGTGGTGTCGATTGTCAAGGGGATCTTCCGCTCCGGCGAGCTGGCGAGGCAGATGAACGCCCGTGCCCAGCCCGGACTGCTGGACCGAGAGCGTCGATTCGCTCGACGTCAAACCCGAGATCCGCCCGCCGGTGATGGATGAGAACGCCATCGGCTGCGCGGGTCGAATCGTTCGGATTGACACCTCGCTCCCCAGATAGAATCATCTAGCCTGGCTCGACGCACGTGTCGCGCCCACACGGAAACGTACGACGGGGGTCTCGTGGCTGGTTCAGGTTCGATCTTGGGAAATTCGGTGCTCCGCCTGGAGGACCCGACGTTGCTGAGCGGCGACGGGAAGTACGTCGACGATCTCCGCGAGACCGGAATGCTCCATGTGCATTTCGTGCGATCATCGGTGGCGCACGGACAGGTGATCTCGGTCGACGTGGGCGAGGCCGGATCGATGCCGGGAGTCGTCGCGATCTACCACGGCGGTGGCGACGATCTCGGCCTTCCGACCTTCCAGGGCTTTCCGATGCTGCCAGACACGTTCAACCGGCCGATCTTCGCTTCCGAGCGGGTTCGATTCGTGGGCGACATCGTTGCCGCGGTGGTCGCCGAGTCGGCGGGTCAGGCGGCCGACGCTGCCCAGGAGGTGATCGTCGAGATCGAGCCGTTGCCGACGATCAACACCGCGAGCGAGGGCATCTCTGAAGGCGCCGAGCTGCTCTTCCCCGATACCGGTTCGAACATCTGCTTCGCGACCGAGCTCGGCACGGACGATGGCGACCCCGTCGAAGGCGCCGATGTCGTGGCCGAGGTCACGATGGTCAGCCAACGGCTGGCCGGTGTACCGATGGAGAACAACGGCGTTGTTGCCGTTCCCGGCGACGACGGCTTGACGATGTGGATCTCGCACCAGGCCCCCCACACGGTGCACGCGGGGTACGCCCCGATGCTCGGGTTGGAACCGGACGCGCTGCGCATCGTCTGTCCGTGGGTCGGCGGCGGTTTCGGGCCGAAGGCCGCCGGCTACGTCGAACATCTCGTCGCCGGGAAGTCGGCACTGGCGCTGAACCGCCCGGTCAAATGGGTCCCGTCGCGGTCGGAGGACATGATGTCGCTCGCGCACGGCCGCGACTACGTGATGACCGCCCGGCTCGGCGTCGGCCGTGACGGCAAGATCGTCGGTCTCGACGCGACCGTCATGGCGGCTGCCGGGGCGTATCCGGCGATCGGCGCGATCCTGCCGATGCTGACTCAGATGATGTCGGTCGGGGTGTACGAGATCCCGAAGGTCCGGTTCGACGCCAAGACCGTGCTCACCAACAACACGACGATCGCGGCGTACCGTGGTGCGGGCCGACCAGAGGCAGCGCAGCTCATCGAGCGCGTGCTCGATGTTGCGGCCGACGAGCTCGAGATTGACCCGGCCGAGATCCGCCGCATGAACTTCATGCAGCCCGACACGTTCCCACGGACCACGATCAGCGGCGGGAACTACGACTCGGGCGAGTACGAAAAGGCGCTCGACGCGGCGCTTGACGCGGCGGGATACTCCGAGCTGCGCGCGGAGCAGTCTGCCCGTCGCCGATCCGGCGACGTCAAGCAGCTCGGCATCGGAGTCTCTGCCTACGTCGAGGTGACGGCGCCCGTCGGCCTGCACGTCGAGTTCGGTGCGGTCGAGATCCACGACGACGGCTCGGCCAGCGTGTTCGCCGGCACGAGCGTTCATGGCCAGGGTCATCACACCGCGTTCGCGATGCTCGCCAGCGAGGTGCTCGAAATCCCGATGAACCGGATCAAGCTCGTCAACTCCGACACGGCTGCGGTGCCCCGTGGCGCTGGCACCTTGGGGTCACGTTCGTTGCAGACGGCAGGCAGCGCGATCCACGTGGCGTCGGAAGCGGTGCTCGAGCGGGCGAAGAGGATCGCCGCGCACATGCTCGAGGCGAGCTCCGAGGACATCGTCGTCGGCCGCGACGGCCTCCAGGTCGCCGGCGTGCCCGCCAACACTGTCTCGTGGGCCGAGCTCGCCGTCGCCTCGAACGATGCATCGAAGCTGCCCGACGACGTCGGGCCGGGGATCCTGCGCCACGAGCTCGACTTCGACGGCACCGACTCGACGTTCCCGTTCGGAGCTCATGTCTCGGTCGTCGAGGTCGACACCGAGACGGGCGCGGTGACGATGCTCCGCCACATCGCCGTCGACGATTGCGGTCGGATCCTGAATCCGCTGCTCGTGCGCGGTCAGCAACACGGCGGAATTGCCCAGGGTGCCGCGCAGGCGCTGTACGAGTGGGTCCAGTACGACGAGGACGGCAACCCGATCACGTCGAACCTCGCCGACTACGCGATCCCGTCGGCGGCGGAGTTCTGCAGCTTCGAGGCGACCAACACCCAAACCGACAGCCCCCGCAACCCGTTGGGGGCCAAGGGCATCGGCGAGTCCGGCACGATCGGGTCGACCCCGGCCATCCAGAACGCCGTCGTCGATGCCGTGTCGCACCTCGGTGTCGGACACATCGACATGCCGTGTACGGCCGAGCGCGTGTGGACGTCGATCCAGAGCGCAAGCACCAGCTGACCTACCGCGCGATTGCGGTCAGCTTGTTGTAGCGGTGAACCTGTCGCGGACCTCGGAGGCCATGGCATTCAACGCTGCTTTGTTGCGTTGGCTGATCGGAGGGGTGCGGCACGCCGAATGGCCTCGGCCTCCGGTCAGATCGCTGCGCCGAGTTCGTCGAACGCGGCCGCGACACGTAGAC
>JASJHI010000256.1:0-30556 GCA_033791105.1 Acidimicrobiia bacterium
GGCCGACCGACACACCGAACCTGATCTGCCTGTGCCCACACCATCACCGCTCGCATCATCGAGGCAAGCTGGGGATCACCGGCAATGCCGACCTCCCCGGCGGCATCACGTTCACCAACCAGGCCGGCAACCCGATCGCCCAAACCGGGACGAATCCGAAACCCCCAGGAATGCCACCACCCCAACCCGCCGGCATCTACCGGCACCCACTCGGAGAACACCTCCACACCAAATGGATCTACTTCAACCCACCACCCGAACACCGCGAGCGCGGGGAACCAGCGAGAGCGGCGCCGGGGCCGGCGAGCTCAGACGACGGGTGATTCGGTTTCGTCTGCCGAGAGCACCTTGAACGCCCCGACGGCCATGGCCACGAGGGCGAGGATCAGAACGAGCGCTTTGAGGTTCATGGAATTCTCCTGTCGATGACGGCGTGCGAAGTGTGGATCATGGCACCTCCCGCGCGTTTCGGGCGCACCAGTGGGTCGATCATCTCCCCAGCCCGGCGCAAGTCCAAGGGCCGCATGTCACTTTCTCGCAGGCGCGGTGTCCCTGTATCCGCGGAGTCCAGGGACGACGATGGGCACCAATGCCACCGCGACGCTGGCGATGGCGACGCCGATGATCGCCACGATCCACACGTCGGCGATGTCGGTGAAGACGAGTTCGAAGAAGTCGCGCAACGGCGGGATGAGGCCGATCACGACGTACGACATCCCCATCGACACTGCGAGCAGGATCTTCCACGCCTTGATCGGTCGACTCACGACAAGCAGCACGGACAGACCGATCGAGAGCAACGTCATCGTCGCCACGGTCCGCGCCTCGTCGAGCTCGACACCAACGTGGCGGCGCGCGTACTCATAGACCACGTACGTCGTCGCTCCGGCGATGATCCCGGCCGGCAGCGAGAACCGCAACACGCGCTGCAGAAACCCCGGCCGGACCAATCCACGTTCGGGAGCCAACGCCAGGAAGTAGCCGGGAACACCGATGCTGAACGTTCCGATCAGTGTCAATTGTCGTGGGAGGAGCGGGAACGGCACACTCGCCAGGGCGACGATCACGGTCAGCAGCACCGCGTATACGGCCTTGACGATGAACAGGTTGGAGACGCGCTCGACGTTGTTGATCACCTTGCGCCCCTCGTCCACGACGACGGGCAAGGTCGAGAAGCGATTGTCGAGTAGCACGAGATCGGCGACCGATCGCGTCGCCGCGCTGCCAGCACCCATTGCGATACCGAGGTTCGCGTCCTTCAGCGCGAGTACATCGTTGACGCCATCTCCGGTCATTCCAACGACATGCCCGCGTGATTGCAGCGCGGCGACGATGCGCTGCTTCTGTTCGGGGACCACCCGGCCGAACACGGTGTCGGCTTCGAGTGCGGCGGCCAGTTCGTCGATGTCGTCCGGGAGCCCACGAGCGTCGGTCCCCTCCCCCAGCCGCTCGATGCCGACCCGGTCGGCAACCGCCGTCACCGTGTCGATGTTGTCACCGGAGATCACCTTCAGTTCGACACCTTGCTCACGGAAGTACCGCAGGGTCTCCGATGCATCCTCGCGAGGTGTGTCGTGGAGCTGGATCAAGGCGACCGGTCGCAGGTCGGGCGGCAGCCGTTGCTCCACGATCGGCCCGGCACTGTGGGCGAACAGCACGACGCGGATTCCACGCAGCGACAGCTCGCGCACGCGATCCCCGACGCCCTCGACGTCGGGCTCCGGCCGCGCTGCGCCGAGAAGCACATCGGGCGCCCCGAGAATCCATGTGCCACGCCCGTCGAACGACACCGACGACCACTTACGTGCGCTCGAGAACGGCTCGGTGGCGGTCACGGTCCAGTCGGGCCCCGGACCGAGCCCGTCGCGGAGCGCTCTCGTCGTCGAGTTCGGCGCGGGATCGGCAGTGGCCGTCGCCGCCAACGCCGATCGCACCACGTCATCCACCTCACCGATCTCACCGACGTCGCGGACCTTGCCGACATCACAGTCGCGCCCATTGGCCGTGGGCACGCCAGAGTCCCGTCGGTCGAGCAACTCGACATTGGCCAATGAGAGATCGCCGGTGGTGATCGTGCCGGTCTTGTCGAGGCACAGCACATCGACTCGGGCGAGGATCTCGACGGTTGCCAGCTGCTTGGCGAGCGCCTGTCGACGACTCAGCGCGAGTACCCCTGCGACAAACGCCAGGCTCGTCAGCAGCACCAGTCCGTCCGGCACCATCGCCACCGCTGCAGCCACCGTGCCCTGCATGGCCTCCTGCCAGTTCTCGGCCTCGTCGTACAACGAGAGGAACAAGAGGATCGAGGCCACCGGAATGATCGGCACGAGCCACTTGAGGATGAGGTTGATCGACCGCTGGAGTTCGGAATCGACGAGCGTGAACTGTTGGGCACGACCGGCCAGACCAGCGGCGTAGCTGTCCTCGCCGACCGCGGTCGCGACGAACCGGCCGGATCCGGCGACGACGAAGCTGCCCGAGCGAGCGAGCCCCCCGACCGATTTCGACACAGGGTCGGACTCGCCGGTGAGGAGTGATTCGTCGATCTCGAGACCGTCGATCGCGACAACTTCACCATCGACGACCAGCTGATCACCCGACCTGAGTTCGACCAGATCGTCGACCACCACCTCGTCGGCCGCGACCTCACGGGACACGCCATCGCGCACGACGACCGCGCGCGGTGCGCTCAACACACGGAGCCGAGCCAGCTCGCGCCGCGCGGACACCTCCTGGGTGATGCCGATGACGCTGTTGGCCACGACAACGCCGATGAACAGCGCGTCCCGCCAGTATCCAGCGGCGAGGATGAGCGCGAACAGCGTCACCATGATTCCGTTCACGGGAGTGAGCACGTTCGCTCGGACGATGCTGCCGATCGAGCGCTCCGTGTGGCTCGTCGTGCGGTTGACCCGGCCGGCGGCCACCCGATGGGCGACCTCAGCGGAGGTGAGCCCACCTGATGCGGAGGGGAGAACTACCGCATCGGCCGTCATCTCGACCAGCATCGCACCCCGCGCACGGGTTCGCCGACCCATCCTCACCACCGCAGATCGCGATACGGTCGCGGATCGGGATGATGGGCGAATCGCCACCCACGATCGGCACGATCACGGCGACAAACGTCGACGAACGGTCGACGACCGATGCTGTCAGAGCGCTCCAGAGGGCCGGGCGCCCGGTCAGCGCGGCGAGTGCCGCGTTCTTCCGGATCGCGTTCGGAGTCGGCATCATCGTCAACTCGTTGCTCTACGTGCCCAAGCTCGTCGGCGAGTACTACATCGAGCCGTCGTTCCACTTTCCGTATCCGGGCTTCTCGTGGATCAGCCCCGCTCCGGCGGCCGGCATGTACGCGGTGTACATCGGCATGGTCCTCTGTGGTGCCGCGATCGCGCTCGGGTACCGATACCGATGGGCGATCGGCGTGTTCTTCCTGCTCACGACATATGTCTTCCTTCTCGACACGACGCACTACCAGAACCATGAGTACCTGATCTCGCTCCTCGCACTGCTGATGTTCCTCATGCCGCTCGACCGGTACTGGTCGATCGATGCGCGCCGACGACCCTCGATCGCGCGCGCGACCGTCCCCGTCTGGGTGGTCTGGATCCTTCGCTTCCAGATCGCCGTGCCCTACGTCTACGGCGGCCTCGCCAAGCTGAACGGCGACTGGTTCCGGGGCGAACCACTCCGCGCGTGGCTGGCGAATCGAACCGAACTCGAACCGTTCCACACGCTGCTCACCGACTCGTCGATCGTCTGGTTCATGACCTACGGCGCGCTGGTTTTCGATCTCCTGATCGTGCCGCTCCTCCTCATCCGGCGCACGAGGCTGCCGATGTTCCTGATCGCCGTCGCCTTCCACGTCATGAACTCGTGGTTGTTCGGCCTCTACATCTTCCCGTGGCTCATGATCGCGGCGACGACGATCTTCTTCGATCCCGATTGGCCGCTCCGCCTCGCCCGCCGAGTCCGAGCGCGATTGGCCCGTGGCGATACCCCCGCTACCACCGTGGCCGACGTCGACGACCCGCCGCTGCCGGAGTCCGGCCGTCGACCACATCGC
Organism: Acidimicrobiia bacterium; assembly: GCA_033791105.1. Classification (GTDB taxonomy): domain Bacteria; phylum Actinomycetota; class Acidimicrobiia; order Acidimicrobiales; family Ilumatobacteraceae; genus JASJHI01. Next base: position 4,067 of record JASJHI010000256.1, read on the forward strand.
TACCTCGCCGTGTTCCTCGGCATCTGGGTCGGCATCCAACTCGTCGTCCCGTTCCGCCACGTCGCGATCGAGGGCGATCCGAACTGGACCGAGGAAGGTCACCGATTCGCGTGGCACATGATGCTCCGCAGCAAGACCGGCACCGCTGTCTTCGACGTCGAGACCCCCGACGGAGTGATCCGTGTTGCACCGCGTGACCACCTCACCGCCGAGCAGAGTGAGCACGTCGTCGGCCACCCCCAACGCCTCGTACAGTTCGCCCACCATCTCTCAGCGCTCTACGACGGTGCCGCGGTCAGGGTCACGACCGACATCTCCCTCAACGGTCGCGCACGCCAGCCGCTGATCGACCCGTCGGTCGATCTGGCAGCCGAGCCAACGTGGTGGATCGGCCACCGGCCGTGGATCGTCCCGCTCACCGAACCGCTTCCCTGAGCCCCCGCTGACGGCGACCAAACGGTGGCCGGCGAGCGGTCGCATCGCGCGCGTCCGGTGACGGCTGACAGAACGGCTCAGTTGCCGGCGTCGAGCGCCTCCTGCAGGGCCGCGATCGCATCATCGTCGAGATCACCGGCGATGTACGTTCCGCCGCTGTGCTTGGAAATCTCCGCGCGCACCTGCTCTTCGTCGGAGTGTGAGATCAAGAGCGCGACCGCGATCCGTCCGTTGTCGAGTTCGTCGCGCACGTCGTGCAGGAACTCGTCGGAGATCCCGCTGTCGCGCAGCTTGGCGATCAGCGCGGCCGCACCGGCCCCGACGGCCATGCCGGCGAACGGGACCGCCAGCACGAGTCCCAGGACGAAACCGGCCGTGGCTCCCACCGTCGCCGCGCGCCCGGTCGAGATTTCGTTCGTCTCGGTGATCACCGCGGTGCCGCCCTTGCCCTTGTGAACGTAGACGAGATCGTCGATGACGAGCGCCCCTTCGTCGACGAGGCGCGTCAATGAGGAGACGAAGTGTTCTGCCCGTCGGCGGTGCGAGAACGAGATCACGAGCAGACGTCTATCCATCAGCGCGTGCACCGTTCGACGTGACCGAGATCGGGCGATCGCTCTTCATCGTCCCCAAACTATGATCCCGTCATCGAGGACAGCGACATCAACAGCGAAGACCCTCCGTTCGTCGAGCCCGCCGATGCGAGCGACGATGCGTTGGCCTTGCTCTCCTCCTTTCGCTCACTCCCGCCGCGAGAGGTCGCGACCGCCGTCATCGAGCTGACCGCGGTCGGCGTGATCGCGTGGATTCTGCTCCGAACGTCGACCGAGATCGGGCACGTTCTCGCACGGGTCGCCGGGATCATGCTGGCCCCCTACCTCGGCATGGTCGCTTGGCGGAAGCTCCGCTGGCCGAAACGCCATTGGCTGGAGGGCCTCGTCGCCGCCGTCGGATCGCTGATCGGTCTCGCCTTCGCGATCGAACCGGAACGCTACGAGGTCGAACTGACGCGGATCGCCGGAGTGATGTTGGTCATGGTCGCGCTCGCCATCGAGTGGCGGATCCGCGGTCTGCGTTCCGATGCATCGGTGCTTCGCGCCCACGGGCGAGGCGTTGCTTTCGCGATCACCGGCATGAGCTTCATCGTCTTGCCGACGATCGCGTTCGACATCGCGGTCTGGCTCATCGTCGTGACGCTCGGGGCTCGCACCGTGCTGCGCGCCACGATGCACCTCGGCCTCGTCGACCTCACCGAAGACGACGACCGACCGCTCCTGCTCCATTGGCTCGACTCGAAGCGACGCACCGAGGAGGACCGAGGGGTCATCTACGACCAGGTGTACTTCGAGGGGCCGGGCGCCCCGCGCAAGCTTGCGGGTTTCGTGTTGTTGATGGTGTTCGCCTCGGTCATCTCGGCGATGGGCGTGCTCACCGACTCGACCGCCGTCGTGATCGGAGCGATGCTGATCGCGCCGCTCATCAACCCGATGATGGGCATGGGTCTCGCGCTCACGATGGGGTGGCCGAATCGACTCGCCCGTTCCGCGCTGATCGTCCTGCTCGGCGTGACGATTGCAGTCGGCTCGGGATGGCTGTTCGCCGGCGGCGTCGACCTCGTCATCGACATCGGCACGAACTCGCAGATCGTGTCCAGAGCGTCGCCGACCGTCGGCGATCTCATCATCGCCGTCGCCGCGGGAGCGGCGGGTGCATATGCGTTGTCACGCCGCGAAATGTCGTCGTCACTCCCCGGCGTTGCGGTCGCGATCGCGCTCGTGCCGCCACTGTCGGTGATCGGCATCACAGCACACGCCAGAGCCTGGGAGCAGATGCGCGGCACGACGCTGCTCTTCCTCACCAACTTCGTCGCGATCGTGCTCGTCGGTGGCATCGTGTTCGTCCTCACCGGCATCGCGCCGATCAAACGCCTCGCCGAGAACCAACTGCGGGTTCGCACATCGGCCGCGGCCATTACCGCGCTCGCCATCATCGTCATCGGTGCGCTCGTCTTCAACGGACACCAGATCACCAGCGATGCGCTCGCTGCCAACAACGTGCAACGCGCGGTCCTGGAGTGGCTGGGCGAGGACACTGAGTTCCTCCTGGAGTCGGTCACGATCGAGGGCGAGAAGGTCGAGGTGGTACTCCTCGGCCCTGGTGACCCACCGTCGGAGACACATCTCGCACGCGCTGTCGAGGATGCGCTCGGCCACGACATCGACGTTCGCCTGCGGTGGACGGTGCAGCAGTTGCGCACCGCGTCGTCCGACTGAGTGGCCGGCGCTGCGGGCCGATGACGTTCTCCTCTGTTCAATCGACCCCGAGTGTGATTGTGTGTCGACATGGAGTCGACCGGATCAGCGATCGAGATACTGCAGGACGATGTCTGCTGGGACTTCCTGCGAGGCTCCGCCGTCGGCCGCCTTGCGGTCGATGTGGGCGGTCAGCCGGACATCTTTCCGATCAACTACGTCGTTCACGACGAGGCGCTCTACTTTCGCACGGCTGCCGGTACCAAGCTCGCTGCCGCTGTTCTGATGGGCCGCGTCGCCCTCGAGATCGACGGCTTCGAGCCCCATGGTCGAAGTGCGTGGAGCGTCGTCGTCAAAGGTCGAGCACATGAAGTCGAGCGTATGCAGGAGCTGTTCGAGGCGGAGGACTTGCCGCTGTTTCCCTGGGTCGCCACCCCGAAGCCGAGCATCGTCCGAATCGATCCGGAGCGCGTCACCGGTCGGCGCTTCCACGTCGTCGACGAGGTCGACCCCGACGCTTCGATCGGGTGGAGCGGCGAAGCCGGCGCACCCGGCGATGCAGCCTACGACGACCGGGCGCGGGCCAATCTCGCGGTGGACGGTGAGCCCGGCGACGAGTACCACCCGGGCGAGCCCTTCATGCGTCCGAATTGAACGGCTGAACCGGGTGCCGCACTACGAGAGCCACTGATTATGTCCTCGATCGAGCCGGGCACGCTGAGCAACGGCGAGTGTTGGGAACGACTCCGCTCGTCCACGGTCGGACGGATCGCCTATTTCGACGCGCACACCGGCATCGAGATCTTCCCCGTGAACTACATCGTCGATCACGGCACGATCGTGTTACGAACCGCTGAGGGCACGAAGTTGACAGCGCTCGCCTCCGGTCCGACCGTCGCATTCGAGGTGGACGGAGGCGACGCCTCCACACGGAGCGGATGGGCGGTCGTCATCGTCGGCACGGCAGAGTCGATCGGGACACACGACCAGCTGATGGACGCATTCGACCTCGAGGTCACTACGTGGCACGGCTCCTCGAAGCCGTTCTTCTTGCGCGTCGTGCCGAACGATGTCAGGGGTGACCGCGCGCGGTCGGGTGAGGCGCCGATCACCAGCCCGCGTAAGCTCCACGATTCGTGACCGTGACAAAGTCGGAAACCGAGAACGAGGGCCTCGCGCACGCGCTGCTCGAGTCGTCGCCCGACGGCCTGCTCCTCGTCGACCCCGACGGCATCATCGTGCTCGCCAACCCGTCGGCGGGTCTGATCTTCGGCGTCGAAACCGACGAACTGGTCGGAAGCGAGATCGACGATCTGGTGCCTGAAGAGGTCCGCTCACGGCATGCCGCACACCGTGATCGCTATACCAGCACTCCGACAAGCCGGCCGATGGGGACGGGCCTCCGTCTGTTCGCGCAACACCCGGTCGGCGGTCTGTTTCCGGTCGAGATCAGCTTGAGTCCACTGACGCTCACCGACGCCGCCTCGGGCCATGAGATCACCCACACGATTGCGACGGTGCGCGACGTCTCGGACCGCGAGGAGACACACGCGCGTGTCGTGCAGATGCAGGAACGCGAGCGGATCGCGCGCGATCTGCATGACATGGTCATCCAGCGCCTCTTCGCGGCGGGGATGAATCTCCAGGCTGGATCCGCGTCGCCAGATCGGGAGGTCGTCGACGCACAGATCACTTCCACGATCGACGATCTCGATGAGACGATACGGGAGATCCGAAACACGATCTTCCACCTCGGGCAGCCACCCGAGCGTCCGCCGCTGGGGGAACAGCTCGTGCAACTCGTCGACGAGCGAGCCGGGCACCTGGCGTTCAGCCCCGAGGTGCTGCTCGTCGGTGATGCGGACGAGCTCCCCGACTATGTCGCCACCCAGCTCATCGCGACCTTGCGAGAGGGATTGTCCAACATCGCCCGACACGCGCGGGCGACGGCCGCGACAGTTGAGATCACCACCGATGTCGACGAGGTCCGTCTCCGGATCACCGACGACGGAGTCGGAATTGCGCCCAAGCCGAAACAACTGGGCGGGCTCTCGAACATGATTTGGCGGGCGGCCGAACTCGGTGGCACGTGCGTCGTCGAGGACAACGAGCCATCCGGTACCCGGGTCACGTGGCGCGTCCCGGTCTGACGAACCGTCGCGATGTGTCGCCCCGATGTGTCCTCCCGGTCCGCAGTCCGGATCCGGTGAGTTCTCGCCGCCCCATCAACCTCGCGAGCCGTGCCGTTCCTCGACCCTCGCCGAGAGCGCCGCAGCCTCGGTCCGGCGTGACATCCCGAGCTTGGCCAACAGGTTCGAGACGTAGTTCTTCACCGTCTTCTCCGCGAGGTACATCTCCTGGGCGATCTGGCGGTTGGTGAAGCCCTCGCCGATCAGGTCGAAGATCCGACGTTCCTGTGGGGTCAGGTCATAGAGCCGCCCCTCGTCGCTGTTGCGCAGACGCCGCACGGCGAGGCGCACCTCCGCATCGTCGAGTAGTCGGCGACCAGAGGCGACATGGCGGATCGCGTCGATCAGTTCGTTGCCGCGGATCTGTTTGAGGACGAAGCCGGCCGCCCCGGCAAGACCCGCATCGATGAGCGCTCGATCGCTGTCGAAGGAGGTGAGGATCAGCGACGCGACATCCTCGAATTCCGAAGTGATCTGACGACACACGTCGATCCCGTTGCCATCGCCGAGGCGCACGTCGAGTACGGCCACGTCGGGGCGACAATCGCGGATCACATCGAGCGCATCGGCCGCCGTGCCGGCCTCGCCGACGACCGCGATGTCGTCCTCCGCGTCGAGCGTGGCGGCAACACCGCGACGCACGACCTCATGGTCGTCGAGAAGAAATACCTTGATCACGAACGAGTCTCCATCGTCTAGCAGGGGTCGGCCGGCCGGGGTGAGATCCGATCCGGGCGAACTGCATCATGGTGCAGTCGAAGGGTCGGGCACAACGACGAGCGGTCGGTCGAGGTGATGGAGCAACGATGTCGTGACGGAACCCAACAACGTCGCGGCGACCGCACCGTGGCCTCGAGCGCCGGCCACGACGAGATCGACCGATGCCGCCTCTTCGGCCAGTACGTCGCGGGGACGACCGTGAAGAAATCTCCGTTCGAGGCTCACCGCCCTCGAATCTGCGAGCTCAGCGAGTTCGTCGACGAGGTGGTTGAACCTGCTGGACGCGATCGCGCTGGCGTCGGGGAAGAAGAATTCGTCGGCGCCGACCGCCAGCGGCGAGGCATCCCATACCTGCACGGCCACAACGGTCGAATCGGGAGCTGCGAAGTCGACCGCCCACCGCAACGCCGCGAGCGAATTGGCCGAGCCGTCGACCCCGACGAGAATGCGTCCCGCCAGGTGCGGCTCGCCGCCGCGCACCACGACGGTCGGCACGCTGGCGTGCGCGGCGCACTGCCCACTCGTCGAGCCGAGCAACAAGCTGCGGAATCCACCTCGGCCCCGGCTCCCCAACACGAGCAGATCAGCCCCTGTTGCGGCCTCGAGCAGGGTTGACGCAGCGCCTCCGCGCACCGCCGACGCCGAGACGGGCATCTCGACGGCCGACCGCGTCCGCTCGGCGAGCTCCTCGACCGACTGGAGGGCTGCGCCCGCAAGTGCACGGTCGTCGTACGGCATGGCGATCGCACCGTCGATCGGATACGGACCGTAGATCGGTACCTGCCATGCGGTGAACAGTTCGATCTCCGACGCCCGGCGCGGCCCGTGCAGCAACGCCCACGAGAGTGCATGTTCGCCGTGATCCGAACCGTCGATGCCGACGACCCATCTTCCCGGGATCGACGCTTCGCTCGATTGTTCGTCGACGCTCTGCTGATCGATGGGTTCGGTCGTCCCCACCGACGCCATCATTCCCTCCTCCTGTCCCACGCGCAACTCCTCATACTGCGATGAAGCCATCGAACGCCCTCCTTCGGAAGGGTCGAAGGTCATGCGGCGAGTGATTCATCGGCGTCATTCCCTTGCGTTCGTCGGCAATCGGTGCGCGCGATGGACGGATCGAGACCCAGCGCAAGGCCCTGCTCGAACGGCATCAACCGTGACACGCTTCGTCGACCGCGCCGACGCGGGGCGGCAGCTGGCACGGTTGGTCGCCACGAGAACCGTTGGTGTGGCCGGTACCGACGCCGAGGTACTCGATGAGCTGGCGGCCGCCGCGCGTCGCTCCGATGACGACTGAGCGAGCGCTGGGGCCGGTCAGCGGTCGGTGGTCTCGGCGATTCGCTCGGCGGGTACCCAAGGCGCTGGTCGCCGCTCACGAAATGCGGCCATTCCCTCCCGGGCCTCGTCGGTGCGGAAGAGGGCAGCGGAGCGCTCGGCCGTCCAACCGAATGCGTCGGCGCGGTCCATGTCGGGGACCCCGCTGATCAACTCCTTCGCCGAGGCGAGACCACCCGGACCGCCGGCGACCAGCTTCCCGAGCAACGTGTCGATCGCGGCGTCGAGTTCCTCGCGCGGCACCGCGCGGTTGAGCAACCCGACCTCCGCGGCGCGTCCCGCTGTGATGCGTTCGCCGCTCAGAAACAGTTCGCTCGCATCGGCCCGCCGCAGCTTCGGCAGGCAGACGACGGAGATGATCGCCGGGGCGACGCCGATGCGAACCTCGGTGAAGCCGAGCCTGATGTCGTCCGCGGCGATCGAGATGTCACAGCCGGCGGCGAGCCCCACGCCTCCACCGGTGCAGTGCCCGCCGATGCGACCGACGATGGGCTTCGGGCCATCGAGCATCATCTCGAAGATTCCGACGAGATGATGACGAGGCGCCTCCGCGTCGTCCTGCTTGAGATTCGCGCCCGCGCAGAAGGTGTTGCCGACGTTGGTCAGAACGATCGCCCGAACCGCGTCATCGGCGAGCGCACCAGCGAGGTGATCGCCGAGCCCGTTCATCAGCGGGGTCGTCATGGCGTTGCGGCTCTCGGGCTGATTGAGCGTGATGGTGGCGACCCCTGCCACGACCGCGTACAGCACGGCGGCGGACCCGTTCTGCGGCGCAGGATCGGTCATCGGGAACCTCCACTCGGGAGCAGGGCGACGGGCACGTCGACGATCTTGGCGCGCAAGTACTCACCGAACCCCTTCGCTTGCGGATCGTTGCGGACAGACGCCGCGACACCGAGGCCGAGGATTCCCTCGACGACGAAGTTCAGCGCACGGATGTTCGGCAGTTCGTACCGCGACACCGTCAGATGGCCGGTGTCGGGCAGCAGTTCCTGGAACCGCTCGACGGTGAGGTACTCGGAGAGCCACGCGTACTGCTCGTCGGTGTGTACCCACAGACCGAGATTGGCGTTGCCGCCCTTGTCGCCCGAGCGTGCCCCGGCGAGGCGGCCGAGTGCCATCGGGGTGGTCGGTCCGTCGGACGGCGAACCGACGACGCCGACCGGCACGTCGGCGGGCGCTGCATCGGCGGGCCGGAGCACGGTGTCGACCACCGATGCATCCCCGTCGACCACAACGTGGTGGCTCAGCAGTTCGGACGGAACCGTGGTCGGCCAGACGACGCCCAGATCCTTGGTGCCGCCGCCGGGCATCCCCATCAGTCCCGGATAGTTGGCCAGCCCGAGTTCGGTCGCCTTCTGACTCAGGCCGCGTCCGACCTTGTCGGCGTCGCTGTCGTAGAACGTGATGCGGAGCGTCGCGATCGCGGCATCGTTGCTCATCGGGTTCTCCTGATCCGTCCGGATCAGCTCGACGTCGACATCGTCGAACGCTTCGCGCCCACCCGGCAGATTGGCCCACAATGCTCGCGTGTAGAGGTCCGCCTTCTCCTCGATGTCGAGACCGGTGATGCCCATCGCGATCGTCGTGGCATATCCACCGCTGTAGTTCATGCAGACCTTCGCGGTCGCCGGCGGTGGCTCGCCTCTCACGCCGGAGATCCGCACCCGATCGGGTGCTTGCTGATCGAGCCGGATCGAGTCGAATCTCGAGGTCACGTCGGGGTTGAGATACGCCGGCGGGCCGATCTCGTAGAGCAACTGCGCCGTCACCGTTCCGACCGAGACCATGCCGCCCTGGTCGGGGTGCTTGGTGATGACCGAGGAACCATCGGCATCGATCTCGGCGATCGGGAAACCCGGCCACTCGAGGTTCGGCACCTCCTCGAAGAACGAGTAGTTGCCACCGGTGGCCTGGGTGCCGCATTCGATGACATGACCGGCGACGATCGCACCCGCCATCTCGTCCCAGTCGTCGCGCGCCCAACCGTGTTCGAATGCGGCCGGACCGGCGACGACGGCCGCGTCGGTCGTGCGGCCGGTGATGACGATGTCGGCACCTCGTTCGAGCGCGTCGACGATACCCCAGCATCCGAAGTAGGCGTTCGCGGTCAACGCGGTGCGGTCGCCGAACGACTCGCCGGTATCGATGTTGAGGAACCGTTCGCCCGCCGCGCTCAGTTCGCCGAGCCGTGGCATCAGGTCGTCGCCATCGACGTAGGCGATCGTGGGCGACACACCGATCCGTTCGGCGATCTCCTGCACCGCGGCAGCGCAACCTCGGGGGTCGAGGCCACCGGCGTTGCTGACGACCTTGATGCCGCGCTCGACGCACGTCGCCATCACCTGGTCCATTTGTCGGACGAAGCTCTTGGCATACCCGGCGCGACGGCTGAGGATGAGCATCGTCAGCTCGGCCAGCCAGTCGCCGGTGAGATAGTCGATGGGACCGCCCTCGACCATCTCCCGAGCGGCTGCCATCCGGTCGCCGTAGTAGCCGCTGCAATTCGCAATCTTGATCGCGGTCATGCCCCGCCTCCGGACTCGTCGTCGACGGCCTGCGGCGCGTCGATCACGACCAGCATGTCGTCGGTGCCGACCTGATCGCCGGCGGCGACGCGCAGTTCGCCGACGACACCATCGAACGGTGCGACGATGCGATGTTCCATTTTCATGGCCTCCAACAGTACGAGCAACTGGCCCTCCTCGACGCTGTCCCCCACCGCGCACTCGGTGGCCAGTACCTGACCGGGCATCGGCGCGGTCAAGCCCCCGGCGACCACCTCGGCCTCGGGCTCCGGGAAGCGGGGGAGTTCGTCGAGCGCGATGTCACCCCCGTGTCCGTGCACCCACCACCTGGTGCCGTGCCGGTGGACGGTGGTGATCAGACGGTGTCCGTCGACGTCGAGATCGAGCACGTCGTCGTCGAGCCGGTGCAGCACGACCGAGGACAGATGTCCTGCGGCGGTCACCGCGAACGTCCCGTCGCGCCGAGCGCGGTACTCGACAGCGATCTCGTCGTCGCCATGGCGGAACACGACGCGCTCGTCGGGCATGACCGAGTTGCGCCAGCCGCTGCGGAAACTCTGCAGGGTCGACGCCTCCCGTCGGCGCCATTCCTGCGCGGTGAGCGCCGCAGCGATCGCGGCCGAACGAAGATCGTCCGCGGCGACGTGGCGCGCACGTGCCGGGTCGATCGACTCGATGAACTCCGTGGTCGTGTTACCAGCGAGAAACTCGGGGTGGCGCAACGTGGCGACCAGAAAGTCACGGTTCGTGACGACACCCTGGATTCGCGTGCGTTCGAGAGCGAGAGCCAGCTTCCGCGCCGCCTCGACGCGGGTTGGCGCGTACGCGATCACCTTTGCCAGCATCGGGTCGAACTCGATCCCGACCTCACTGCCCGTCTCGACGCCGGAGTCGACACGCACCATCGGCTCATGGGGCGGCTGCCACGCCAGCACGGTTCCCGTCGCCGGGAGAAAATCGCGCGCGGGATCCTCCGCGTAGACGCGCGCCTCGACCGCACAGCCCGTGATCGAGATGTCGTCTTGGGAGAACTCGAGGGGCGCACCTTGCGCGACGAGGAGTTGGTCGCGAACGAGGTCGCGTCCGATCACCGCTTCGGTCACCGGGTGCTCGACCTGGAGGCGGGTGTTGACCTCGAGAAAGTGGAACGATCCGTCCCCCGCCAGGAGAAATTCGACCGTCCCGGCGTTCTCGTAGCCGATCTTCTTCGCCGCGGTCACTGCGGCTGCGCCCATCCGAGCCCTGAGTTCCTCGCCGACCGCCGCCGATGGCGCCTCCTCGATCACTTTCTGGTGCCGTCGCTGGATCGAACACTCACGTTCGAAGCAGTGCACCACGTTGCCGTGCCCGTCGGCCAGGATCTGAATCTCGACGTGGCGTGTGCCGGTGAGATACCGCTCGAGGAACACCGTGTCGTCGCCGAACGCCGACGCAGCCTCCCGGCGGGCGCCGGCGATCGCCTCCCCGACGTCCTCCGGCGCGTCGACGACGCGCATGCCTTTGCCGCCGCCGCCGGCGGACGCCTTCACGAGGATCGGGAACCCGATCTCAGTGGCTGCTGCGATGACATCGAGCCGATCGGTCACTTCGATCGAGGGCAGCACGGGCACCCCGGCCTCCTCCATCAACCGTTTCGCCGAGAGCTTGTCCCCCATCGCCGCGATGACATCGGGTGGCGGGCCGACCCAGATCAGCCCAGCGTCGATCACCGCCTGTGCGAAGCCGGCGTTCTCGGACAGAAACCCATAGCCGGGGTGCACGGCGTCAGCGTCGGTTCGATCGGCGGCGGCGAGTATCAGGTCGACGTCGAGGTACGTCTCAGCGGCGGTGCGTCCGCCGAGCGCCTCGGCATCGTCGGCCTCAGACACGAACGGCGCCGCTGCGTCGGGGTCGGCGTAGACCGCGACGGTGTGAATTCCCATCGACGCGGCCGTGCGCATCACGCGCCGCGCAATCTCGCCACGATTGGCGACGAGAAGTCTCGAGATCAGCTTGTCGGTCATTTCACGTCCACCGGTCACATCCCACCCGATCACATCCGAAAGACGCCATAGCCGGCGGCGCCCTCGACTTCGTTGCTGTGGCACGCGGACAGGGCGAACCCGACCACGTCGCGCGTGTCCCGCGGATCGATCACACCGTCGTCGTCACCTCGGCCGGTCGCGTAGAACGCCAACGACGCCTCCTCGTGGGCATGCTCCTGGGCCGCGACCTGCTGCGCGTCTGCCTCTTCGTCGAACTCGATCCCCTTCCGCGCGGCTTGTCCCCTCCGCACGATCGACATGACGCCGGCGATCTGCTTCGGCCCCATCACCGCGATCTTCGCGGTCGGCCAGAGAAAGACGAAGCGTGTCGCGAACGACCGGCCACCCATCCCGTAGTTTCCGGCGCCGTAGCTGCCGCCCACGATCACGGTGATGTGCGGCACCTTCGAGTTCGACAGCGCGTTGATCATCTGACTGCCGTGCTTGACGATGCCTTGACGCTCGAAGTCTTTGCCGACCATGTAGCCGGTGATGTTCTGCAGGAACAGGAGCGGAGTGCCCGTCTGGTTGCAGAGCTGGATGAACTGCGTGGCCTTCTGTGACGACTCGCTGAACAGCGGCCCGTTGTTGCCGAGTACTCCGACGGGGAATCCGTGAATGTTCGCCCAGCCGCAGATCAGCGTCGGGCCGTACCTCGGCTTGAACTCCTCGAAGTCGCTACCGTCGACGATGCGGGCGATCACCTCACGAATGTCGATCAGCCCGCGCAGGTCGCGGTCGACGAGGCCGAGCAGTTCTTCCGGATCGCACTTCGGCGGCAGCGGATCGGGCAGCGGCGCACGGCCGAGCTTGCTCCAATGGAGGTGCGCCACGACGTCGCGGCACATGCGAATTCCCTCGTACTCGTCCTCGGCCAGGTAGTCGGCGAGTCCGCTGACGGTTGCGTGCATCTCCGCCCCGCCGAGCGTCTCGTCGTCGGAGTCCTCACCGGTGGCCATCTTCACCAGCGGCGGTCCGCCGAGGAACACCTTGGCGCGGTTGCGAACGAGGATCGTGTAGTCGGACAGCCCGGGCTGGTACGCGCCGCCGGCGGTCGAACTCCCGAACACCACCGAGATCGTCGGGACACCGAGCGATGACAGTTCGGTGATCTCGTAGAACATCCTCCCGGAGTCGGAGAAGTGCCCCAGGTTGGCGCGCATGATCTCTTCGAGCGTTCGGTCGGCGCCGCCACCACCACGGAGATCACCACCCGCGGATTCCACGAACTGGATGTAGGGCAGCCGGTTCTGCCTGGCGATCTCGAGCGCGCGCAGTATCTTCTTGCCGCTCAAAGCGGTGAGCGCGCCACCCATCACCGACGGATCGTTGCCGACGAGTACCACCTCGGTGCCCGCCACGACGCCGATGCCGACGATCGCGCCGCCACCCTCGTTGTAGTTCGTCATGTGCCCGACCTGTGGCCCGATCTCGAGGAACGGAGTGTCCCTGTCGAGCAACAGGGAGACCCGCTCGCGGATCGGGAACTTGCCACGTGCCCGCAGCCGCTCCATCGCCGCCTCGCCACCGCCGGCCGCGGCGCGCTCGAGGATTCCCTCCGACTTCGAGATCAATTCGAGCATGTCCGCCCGGTTCTGCACGAAGTCATCGCCGGCAATGTCGAGGCGGGTCGTCAACCTCGGCATCGAATCACCTCTCGCGCGTCGATCCGGGCGTCGATCTGGACGTCGCTCATCAGCGCGCCACGGTAGGTGACGCACGCACGGTGCGGCGCACCGGGAGCGAACAGGTTCCGATCTCCGCGCGAATCTGCTCAAATAGGGCCGCACGTCCACGCCAACACCCCCCGCTCGGAGGCCACAATGACCGTCAACATCGGAGAACTGCTCACGCGACAAGCGAACCTGAATCCCGACAAGGAGGCTCTTGTCGAGACGGCCAACGGTCGGCGCTTCTCGTATCGCGAGCTCAACGGGCGCTCGAACCGGGTCGCCAACGGGCTTCACGCCCTCGAGTTGGCGAAGGGCGATCGCGTCGGTCTCCTGTTGATGAACTCCACCGAATTCGTCGAGTCGTTCTTCGCAGTCGGCAAGGTCGGCGGCGTCATCGTGCCGCTCAACTGGCGACTCGTCGCCGACGAACTCGAGTTCATCCTCTCCGATGCCGGCACATCGGTACTGATCTTCGGCGCGGAATTCGCTGAACTCGCCGCCGAATTGCGCGGTCGTGACTCCACGCCGATCGAGCACTGGATCCAGGCGGGTGGCGAGTCGGCCGAGGGTGTCGTCGGCTACGACGACTGGCTCGCTGCACAATCCGATGCAGAGCCGGCCCCCATCGGCACGGGTGACGATCTGATGTTCATCATGTACACCAGTGGGACGACCGGTCTGCCGAAGGGCGTGATTCACTCGCACAACACCGTGCTGTGGTCGCTGCTCACGATCATGGCCACGTCCGATTTCCGCAACGACGACCGGTATCTCAACACGCTGCCGATGTTCCACGTCGGCGCGCTGTCGCCGATGCTCAGCTGCATCTATGGAGGTGTCACGCTCGTCGTCGTCCGGGCGTTCGATCCCAACGACGCGTGGAAACAGATCGGCGACGAGGCAATCACAACCACCTTGATGGTGCCCGCAATGCTCCAGTTCATGCTCGCCGTGTACGACCCGGACAAGCACGACGCATCGACGGTGCGCTGGGTGATGAGCGGCGCCGCACCGGTACCGGTCGCACTCATCGAGGCGTACATCGGCATGGACATCGACATCAATCAGGTCTACGGATTGACCGAGTCCTGCGGTCCCGCCTGCCTGATCACAGGCCAGGACGCCATCGAGCGCGCGGGCTCCACGGGCCGCGCCTTCTTTCACACCGATGTCCGCGTCGTCCGCCCCGACGGCTCCGACTGCGACCCCGATGAGAAGGGCGAGGTACTCGTCGCCGGGCCGCACATCATGCTCGGCTACTGGAACCGGCCCGAGGCGACTGCCGAGACCATCGTCGACGGATGGCTGCACACCGGTGACGTCGCCACCATGGATGCCGATGGGTTCGTCACCATCGTCGACCGCACCAAGGACATGCTGATCTCGGGCGGCGAGAACGTGTACCCGGCCGAGATCGAGAACGTGCTGCTCTCACATCCCGGCATCGCCGACGCGGGCGTCATCGGCGTGCCGTCGGAAAAGTGGGGCGAGTCCCCGCTGGCGGTCATCGTGCGCAGCGACGGCGACCTCTCGGCCGACGACGTGATCGCCTACACCAAGGGCAAGCTCGCGCCGTTCAAGACGGTCAAGGTCGTCGAGTTCGTCGACGAGATCCCGCGCAACCCGAGCGGGAAGATCCTCAAGCGGGATCTTCGGGAACAGTTCTCCGAACCAGTTGACTGACCTTCTGGCCCGCCTGGCGGGCCTGCTGGCCGGCCTGCTTCATCTGCTCTGCCGGGCGGCTCTGGATGATCTTGGTCGTGCGCTTCATCGGGGTGAGACGCTCCGGGATCACGAACTTTGGACGGTCGCCGTCCCGCTCGTGATCAACGAACCCGCGCAGTGTCAGCATCGAGAGTCGTCGCACCGCGACACGTAGCAGCCAATTCTCCGCGGCAGCCATCGAGATGTGGTGCGACACGTCGCGGAGCCCACCGGCCACGTGGCGCGTCCAGTTCGCCTGGGGGAGCTCGAGGATGTCGGCTGTGTCGTCGCCGATGAAGTAGCGCGTGACCGTCACGGCGAATCCCTTGAACGGGGGAAACGGGATGAACGATTTCACGAGCTCGATCAACGCCTCGGCCATCTCGGTGCCGGCATCGCTCGCCTTCTCGTTGCGACGGCGGATCGCGATCTCGAGTTCATCGAGTGCTGCTCGGTCGAGCGGGAGCAGGTCGGCGTCGATGCCGAGCAGCCAACCGACGACGTTCCAGAGCAAGCAGTAGTCCTCCGCATCCTCCTCGGTGTAGTGGGCGCCGAGCTTGTCGAGCACGTGCAGCAGCGACGAGCAGTAGGAGATCATCGCTCCGATCAGGTGCTCCTGGTTGATCGGCGTGCCCCACCGGCGGTCCCATCGCGGCCACACCGAGTCGTCGCTCACGATCGGGATCCGACCGTCGTCCTCGATCAGATGCCGCACACCCGCGTGCATCAGCCGCACCGAACGGGCGCTGTCGTAGCCCTGTTCGCCTGGCTCCAGGGCGCCTGGCTTGGTGACGTCGAGGACGAACTGCGCTGACTCGAGCACACGCCGCTTGGAATCGGTCTCGAGTCGCGAAGTGAGCGCGAGCACCTGCACACCGTCGTGTGATGCGTAGGCCAGCGGCAACGACGAGAGGAAGAGCCCCAGTCCGAGCTGGATCCCGTGCTGCGCGAAGAACTCCGCGCCGTTCGCGAGTCGATCCCGGTCCGCCCAGTCGGGCAGGTCGGGCCCGTTCTCCATCCACTCAGCGACATGCGGATCGACCATCGACGTACCGCCGTACCGTGCCGCCATGATCCCGCTGAACATGTCGGTGGGAGGTCGATCGAGGTAGTGCCCCGCGAGATCGTCGGCCTCGGGATCGCCCTGCTCACGCAGCTCATCGAGCTTCGCATCGTCGATCATGGTCATCGCTGCCCCAGATACATCGGCGTGACTATACGGGCGCTACGTTGTTGTGGCGGACACAGGGCGCCGGGCAGCACCACCCGGGGAACCCCCCGCACGACCCATCCGCCGAGGGGAACCGAGTGACGACCATCGAGGACGCTACAGCGCGGCCGCTGCCATCGGGAGTCCTCACGTTTCTGTTCACCGACGTCGTCGACTCGACCGCCCTGTGGGAGCGAGCACCCGGCCTGATGGATGCCACGCTCAGCCGACACGACCTCTTGATCGAGCGAGCAGTCGTCGCGCACGGCGGATTCCTGCTCAAGCACCGCGGCGAGGGCGACAGCACATTCTGCGTGTTCGCACAGGCAAGCGATGCAATCGCCGCGGCGATCCGCGCGCAGCGCGACATCGCGGCAGAGACCTGGGATCCGGCCACACCGATCCACGTCAGAATGGGGCTCCACTCCGGCGAGTCGATCATCCGCGGCCGCGACTACTACGGCCAGACGATCAACCGCGCGGCGCGGGTGCGCGCTGTCGCGGGCGGCGGCCAGGTCCTCCTCAGCAGTCGAGCCGCCGAGCTCGTCGATGGCGACCTCCCGGACGACACCGAAGTCAGGTTCCTCCGTCAGGAGGTGCTGCGCGGGATCGACAAGGTCGAGGCGATCCACGAACTCGTCGATCTCACGAGGTCGCGCGCGGAAGAGGATGAGGCCACAGGTTCCGAGCAGCCGCCGCTCCAGCCCGAGATCGACGCCGGCGTCTCCCGCTTCTTCGGTGAGCGCGACGATGCGTTGGCCGCCATCGCATCCGCTCGGACACGAGCGGAGAACGACCGGATCCCGCAACTCGTGTTCGTCGACGGCGTGCCCGGCATCGGCAAGACCAACATCGCGTGCGCATCGGCGCAGGTTGCCCACGGCGAGGGTTGGACCGCGCTGCTCGGCACATGCGCCGAACACGTGCATGCGCCCTTCGAGCCGTTCCGCGAAATGCTCGACCACTTCGTCGAGACCGCGCCGATGCACGTCCTCGCGTCCCACATCACCGAGCACGGCGGCGAGATCGGCCGGCTGACGTCGAAGCTCGCCAGTCGTGTCGGCGCGCTGCCTCCCGTCGACGCGCTCGACCCGGAGACGACGCGCCAACTCCTGATCGGCGCGGTCACCGACGTTTTTCAACGGGCGGCCGACGCCCGCCCGACGCTGCTGATGCTCGACGGTGTCCAGTGGGCCGACCGCAGCACGCTCGCCGTGCTCGACCGCCTGGCCCGCTCCGGTGGCCACCCCCTCGTCGTCCTCTGCACCAATGAAACCGGTGAATCGGGAGCCGGCGACGCATCACCGCTCCTCGCCGATCTTCGCGCGCTGCAGCACACCAGCGTCATCGAGGTCCGTCCATTCGGCGAAGCCGAGGTGGTCGTCGTCCTCGAGAACGCGATCGGTCACGAACTCGACGACGACGGTCGCAACCTGGTCAGCCATCTCGTGGAGGAGACTGGCGGCAACCCGATGTTCGTCGTGGAGCTCGTCCGCTACTACGTCGCGATCGGTGTGATCCGGAGCGACGATCACGGACGGATGAAGGTCGACGTCCCACCATCGACCGTCCCGACCCCGCCGAATGTCAAAGCCGTGATCCAGCAGCGCGTCGCGCGCCTCGGCGACGACACGAAGCGGATCCTCGGTGCCGCGTCGGTTGCCGGGCGTTCGTTCGACACCGAGGTGTTGGCCGGCGTGCTCCACGTCGATGAGGTCGATCTCCTCGACGCGCTCGAGTCCGCAACGGCGGCCACGATCCTGCGCGAGGTCGCCATGGGCACCTTCGAGTTCAGCAATCCGTTCGCGCGCCAGACGGTCTACGACGATCTCGGCGCGACGCGCCGCGGGCTGTGGCATCGTTCGCTCGCCGAGTCACTCGAATCGCGTGTCGGTGAATCGAACCCGGCGCTCGTCGCGTATCACTGGACGTCCACGGGGCGAGACGACCGTCACAAGGTCGCCGAGTGGGCACACCGCGCCGGCACAGCGGCACTCACCGATCTTGCCCCCGAGACCGCGGTCAGATGGTTGCGGACCGCGCTCGAGTCAGTGACCGATGACAACGACCGGCTCGACATTCTGATCGACCTCGGCGACGCGCAACGGTGGGCCGAGGCCGACGCTTTCCGTCAGACGCTGCTCGACGCTGCCGCCCTGGCCGAAGAACTCGGCGACGACGACGCCTTGATCCGCGCCGCGCTCGCGAACAACCGCGGCGGTGCCAGCCGCGCCGGCGAGGTCGACATCGAGCGTGTTGTCGTGATCGAACGTGCGCTCGAGCGATGTGGCGAGGGCGACAGCCCAGAGCGCGCTCGGCTGCTCGCGACCCTGGCGATCGAGCTGTCGCAGGGAGCGGACCTCGAACGCCGCACGACGGTTTCCGACGAGGCCCTTGCGATCGCGCGACGCGTCGGCGACGACCTCACGCTCGTGCGGGTTCTTCTTCTCACGCTCGAAGCAAATCGGGTTCCGGCCAATCTCGAACAGCGCAAGGCCGATACCGACCAACTCCTCACACTCGCCACACAGCTCGGTGACCCGGTGGTGATCGCCGTCGCTGCGATGCGTTCGCTACGGGTGAAGATCGAAGCCGCAGACTTCGCCGAGGCCGACGGCATCGTCACGATTCTCGAGGAGTACGCGAAGTTCGACCCGTACGCCCTCAACGGCTCGATGAGTGCCCGCGCTGCGCTGGCCCACGCCCGCGGCCAGCTCGACACCGCAACCGAGCTCGCCGACGAAGCGTTCGAAGTCAGCCGCAGCGAAAGTGACGCGAAGGCCATCCACCTGTCCACCACCGCCATCGTCAAGCGCGATCGCGGCGAGCTCGCCGACCTCGTCCCCACGCTGGAGTACATCGTCGAGAACCACCCCGGCATCACCGGCTTCCGGCCCCAACTCGGGATGGCCTACCTGCAGGCCGGCCGCCGCGACGACGCAGCCGCACTGCTACAACGCGACATCGACAACCAGCTGGCCGATTACCCGATGAATCCACTGTGGATGGCGAGCGTGAGCATGGTCGCCCTGCTGGCGATCGACCTCGACAACGTCGAGGCCGCCGAGATGCTCTACCCCACACTCGCCCCGTGGCGCGGTCGCGGCGCCACGAGCGTCGTGTCGTACAACGGTCTCGTCACCGAACTGCTCGGGTTGCTGGCGCTCACGATGGGCGACCTCGACCGCGCAGAGTCTGACCTGGACGAGGCGATCGAGCAGGCCGAGCGGATCGGTGCGCTCGGGTCCCTCGCGTGCTCGCGGTACGGGCGGGCGCAGATATTCGCCGCCAGGGGCGCCACCGCTGAGGCGGCTGCCCTCGCCGGACGCGCAGCCGCCGATGCCGAGCGACTCGGGATGACGGTGGTGGCGAACGCAGCGGGGGAACTCGCGGTGCGCCTCGGTGGCGGCGACGACGGCCGTCTCGACAACCCTTCTCGACGGCAGGAGCAGCACGGATGAGTGACAAGGACGGCCAGGCGACGGCGGTCTCGATCGTGGTCCGGATCAAACGATTCGGTAGCGCCTGGTATCGAGTTTTGTTCGTCGGCGCGCGGCACCTCCCGTTTGTCACGGCTCCGATGCGCAGGCAGCAGTTCATCCACTTCTGCAACTGGGTGATCCTCACGTCACTGCCCAGTCCCGATGGAGGCCGGACGCGCCCGAAGCGACCGGTCCTGTTCTTCGTCAGCAACTACGACGGCGATGTCGTTCGCTACATGGACACGTTCGCCAGAATCATCCCCTGGCGCATGCGCGGAGCGTGGACACCGACGCACAAGTTCCCCGACATGTTCCCGCCGGAGCCGTTCCACCAGTGGACCGTCGACAACGCATACCCGACCGATCACTACTGGTCCGCCTATCCCGATGCCACGACGCGCGATGTCGGAAGGGCCCTCCGGGTGCTCGACGACTTCGAGAAGTTGCCCTCGCCTACGGGCCGCGGCGGCCGGGCCTCGTTCGAACGACGATGGCGGAAGTTTCTCGCGGCGCGGCAGCGGGATCTTTGATGGTCACCCAGCTCGGCATTCTGACCGCGGTTCGTGATGGCCGCGAAACACCCTTGCGCGCCGCGCTCGCAGTGCTCCCGAACCGATCCGAGAGCCCGTTCGCCAAGGTCCGTGGGACTCACAACGGACGATTTGTGGTGGTCAACACCGACGCCGCGCCGTCTGCCCCCCTCCGGGCGGGTGGTCTCGACACGCCGTTGTTGATGTGCGCCGCGGTCATCGACCGTGAGCCGTCCGAGTGGCTGCACGACCTGCTCCGCGTCCTCGGCTCCGCCGGCGACGACATCTGGTCGAACTGCCCCGATTGGCCGATCGAGACGGATGCGCGGGTCGAGTACCTGCTCGCGCACCGCACCCGGGCGAGCCTCGACTTCGCGACGTGGGACGCTCCCGTCGGCCGGATCCACGAGGCGCTCGCACTCCGAGACCGCGTCGTCGACTTCGCAGTCCGCACACAGCGAACGTCCGGCGACGAGCTGCTCGCCGCCTACCGAGAGGAATTCTCCCCATGATCCGCGAGCTGCGGTGGCCCCTCGGCAAGTTCCGGGCACGACCACTCGACCCGGCCACCGTGCAGGGTGACATCCTCCAGCCGTACGGGCTCCTCGTGTCGCGCCATCTCTTCGTCCGCGTCGCAGGTCCTGAGTCCGGCAGGAACGTGCTGGCGGATGCCCTCCCCCGGATCACCAGCGGCGCGCGCTGGGCAGAGAAGCCGGCGGCGACGCTCAATGTCGCGCTCAGCCACGAGGGGCTGGCGGCGATCGGCGCACCGGCTGCGCTGCTCGCCTCGTTCCCCCAAGCGTTCCGTGAGGGCATGGCGGCGCGCGCGGCGACGCTCGGCGACACCGGACGCTCC
The DNA here is from genome assembly GCA_033791105.1 of Acidimicrobiia bacterium. GTDB lineage: Bacteria > Actinomycetota > Acidimicrobiia > Acidimicrobiales > Ilumatobacteraceae > JASJHI01. The sequence goes on from JASJHI010000256.1 coordinate 25,008, forward strand.
GCTCCGGGCGAGTGGGATGTCGGGCTCGGCACAGACGAGGCGCACATCCTCTTCACCGTCAACGCGGCGGGCGACGACGAATGCGCCGCCGCGGTCGCCGAGCTGACCGCTTCGTTCGAGCGTCAGGGAGCCACCGTCGTCTGCGAGCAGCGCGGTCGCCGCCTCCCCGACCGCAAGGAACACTTCGGGTACACCGACGGCGTCGGGCAGCCATCGCTCGTCGGCGCCGGGGGTCCGGCGCGCGGTGAGGGTGCACTGGGCACGTTCAAGCACTGGCACGGGGTGCCGGTGGGCGAGATGTTCCACGGCCATCCCGACGAGGACGGCTACCCCAGCCCCGGCCCGGCCGATCCGTTCGGCACCGGTGGCGCCTACAAGGTCTGGCGCAAGTTGCACGAGGACGTCCCGACGTTCCGGCGCTGGATCGCCGAGCAGGCGGCCACGCTCGACATGGACGAAGAGTTGCTCAAGGCGAAGTTGATCGGCCGCTGGCCGGACGCCTCGCCGCTCGCATTGACGCCCGACGAGCCCGATCCGGAGATCGCCGCCGATCCGGACCGGGTGAACGACTTCGACTACGTCGACGACCCCGATGGTCTGAGGTGCCCACTCGGAGCACACATCCGGCGCACGAATCCCCGGTCAGGGCTCGGCTTCGGAGATGCACTCTCGGCACGCCAGCGCATCATTCGCCGCGGGATGACCTACGGAACGGCATTGCCCGCTGAGACGACCGACGACGACGGCATCGACCGCGGCATCTACTTCGTCGCCTACATGGCCGACATCGAGCGACAGTTCGAGTTCATCCAGGCCGACTGGTGCAACGATGGCGACACCGTCAACGTCGGCCACGACCGCGACCCGTTCATCGGAAGAGCGCCGGGCGACCACAAGTTCTCGATTCCCGGTGAGCAACCGAAGTTCGTACACCCGCTCGCCGAACTGGTGGTCACCAAGGGTGGCGAATACCTCTGGGCCCCGTCGATGGATGCGCTCGGCCGGCTCGCCGACGGGTCGTGGGGCGCTGCCGCCCGGCCCCCGGGCCGCGGTCCGCTCGAGGCGATCCGGCGAGCGGCCGGAACCGTGCTCGGGGTGCTGCTGGCGCCGATCGCCTGGCTCGTCTCGTTCGCACGCGCGGGTCGGGCGGTCCACACGAAGGGTGCGGCGTTCGACGCGGAACTCGCGATCGAAGGCTCCGACGACCCGCTGCTCGCAGACACCCTGCTCGCCTCGCCGGCAACGATCTCCGTGACCGCCCGCCTGTCGAGGGGGTACGGCCGGCCGTTGTCGAAGCCGGACGTGCACGGACTGGCGGTCCGCATTCCCGTCGGGTCGGACGACGGCGCCCGACAGGATCTGTTGATGGCCTCGGCGAAACGCAGCGCCAAAGGCGGCGACCGAACCGACACCACGATGGGCTACGGCCCCCTGCTGTCCAGCACGCTGCGGGTGGCCACGACGAAGGGGCAGATCGTCGTCCGGGCGGTACCGGCGCAAGAGATGCCCGACGACGCGACCATCCACGCCGGTGATGCGGCGGGCCTGGCGTTCGAGATCTCCGTCGCAGCGCCGGGCACCGATGGCGACCGGGTCGCGCTGCTCACCTTGGGTGAGGCGATACCGCCGAACGAGGCCGAGGCACTCACGTTCACGGTCGGGCACGACGCTGGCGGGATCTCGCCGGTCGGCCTGTTCAACGCCGCGCGGTTGATCGTCTATCCGTGCGGCCAGGCCGGCCGTCGCCTCCGTACACGCCTGGGCCGGAACTGATCCGCTGGCCTGATGAACGATCTGTCGATCGACTCGATCTCGTCGCTCTGTTCGATACGTTCGGTCAACTCGTTCGCATCGATCCAATCCGTGGGGTCATCCGGCTCGATCTGCTCGATCGGTTCCGCGGGATCGATCCTGTCGATCGGCTCCGCCGGGAGCGTCTTGTCGCTCGGGTCGGCGGGCTCGCTGCTGTCGATCGGATCGTCCGGTTCGATCCTCGCGTTCCAGAGCAGCGAGTACATCCTCGGGTGGCGCGATCGGCGCGCGACCACCGCCGAGTTGGTGGGCATCGTGGCAATGACGACCGCGGTCGGCCTCGCGGCGGCGTCTGCTGCAGTGGTGGTCCGACGACTGTTCGGTTGAGGCAACAGCTCCCGGCGAGCCGGGACGATGCGGCGCCTCAGTGGTGCTTGCTCGACGCCTTCGCCTGCTTGCGCTCGGTGCGGGCCTGGCGGCGGTTGACCGCCTGCCAGATCGCTGTGACGATCAGCGCACCCACGAACGAGCCGATGATCCCGCTCGGGCGGATCGCGAATCCGTCGCCGGCAAACAGGCTGAAGATCAGGCCGCCGACGAACGAGCCGCCGATCCCGGCGACGAAGGCCATCGTCCAGTCGGTCTTGCCGACTCCCTTACGTCCGAGGACCCACTGCGCGAAAGCGCCGAGAGCCATTCCCATTCCGATGATCGCCAGAATCAGCACGGGAGCACGCTAGCCCGCGTTGGCCCGGAGCGTTCGACCGATAGGCACGGCGTATGGTCCAGTCCGCCACCGAACGATGGAGGAATATCCACATGCAGGCACGCGAGATCGCCAAGTTCTCGGAGATCCCCGACCGCCGGCCGATCGGAGTACTGATCGGCAATATCGATTTGGTCATCGTCCGGTTCGACGCCAACCACTCGGTACTCTACGGACGCTGCATGCACCGCGGCGCACACATGGCCGACGGGCACATCTCGGGCGACAACCTGATCTGCGGTGTCCACGGCTGGGACTACGTCTACCAGACGGGCGTCAGCAGCTACGCCAACGACGAACGGCTGCACAAGTTCTCGTCTTGGCTCGACGGCGACGCGCTGATGATCGATGCGGACGAACTCCTCGCTTGGGAGCAGGAACACCCCCAACCCTTCGATCGCACCGCGTACCAGGGCGCCTTCCAAGATCCGCACGGGACGCCCGACGAGCCGCACGTCGCTCTCGTTCGGCGTCTGGCCGATGAGGGACTCGACTATCTCGGACACCACGGGCCGGTGACCGCGATGGGCGTGCCGCGCGACGACCTACCGAAGTGGGACGACATCCAGTTCATGACCGCGCAGCTCGCCCGCACACCGCAACTCGACGAGGTCGGCGTCGACACCCATGTTGTGATCGGGCCGAACGCGACGCGGCCGCTGCGACTCGACATCCCGATCTTCGTGTCCGACATGAGCTTCGGCGCGCTGTCCGAGGAGGCCAAGGTTTCGCTGGCGCGCGGCGCTGAACTCGCCGGTACCGGGATCTGCTCCGGCGAGGGAGGGATGCTGCCCGAGGAGCACGCGGAGAACAGTCGCTACTTCTACGAGCTGGCATCGGGTCGCTTCGGGTGGTCGATCGACAAGGTGCGCGACGTCCAAGCGTTTCACTTCAAACTCGGGCAGGGCGCGAAGACGGGAACCGGGGGCCACCTCCCCGGAAACAAGGTCACCGCAAAGATCGCGTCGGTCCGCGGTCTCCCCGAGGGCACCGATGCGATCTCGCCCTCGACGTTCGCCGACCTGGGATGCGAGGACGACTTCCGCGAACTCGCAGACGAGGTCCGCGCAGCCTCGGGCGGCATTCCGATCGGGGTGAAATTGTCGGCGCAGCACATCGAGGACGACATCGACGCCGCGCTCCGGGTCGGCGTCGACTACATCATTCTCGACGGGCGCGGCGGCGGCACGGGTGCCGCGCCGACGTTGTTTCGCGACCACATCTCGGTGCCGACCATTCCCGCTCTGGCGCGGGCGCGTCGCCACCTCGACGCTCGCGGACGGCGGGACGTGACACTGGTGGTCACGGGCGGCCTGCGCACGCACACCGATTTCGCGAAGGCGCTCGCACTCGGCGCCGACGCGGTGGCGGTGTCGAACTCGGCGATGCAGGCGATCGGCTGCATCGGCATGCGGGCGTGCAACAGCGACAACTGCCCGGTCGGGATCGCCACACAACGTCCCGAACTGCGCAAACGTCTCGTCGTCGAGGACGCGGCGCAGCGACTCGGTCGATTCTTCCAGGCGACCACCGAGTTGATGACCGTGCTCGCCCGCGCTTGTGGCCACACCGACCTGCGCGAGTTCTGCACCGACGACCTCACGACGTTCGACCGTGACATGGCCCACCTCACCGGCATCGCGTACGGTGGGGTCTCGCTGTGACGACCCGCCTGACACCTCCCGGCATCTCCGTTCTGTCGACGATCGCGGCGATCGCCCTCGTGCTCGCCGGCTGCGGCGGCGGAGACGACGGAGGTGGGAACGGCGGCGATCCCGCGCGGACGATCGCGGTCAGCGCGACGGAATACCAGTTCATCGCCGAGGCCGGCATCGAGATCGCCGCCGGCGAGACGATCGAGTTCGAGGTCACCAACGATGGCGAGGTCACCCACGAGATGCAGGTCCTGACGAGCGACGCCAAGACACTCGGCCAGACCCCGGAGATCCCACCGTCACAACAGGCGACGGTCACGGTGACGTTCGAGGAGGCAGGCGTCTTTCAGGTGATCTGCGACATCGACGACCATCTCTCGAGGGGCCAGCGAGCGCAGTTCGAGGTCACCGACGCCTGACGGTCGATGCGGGCGGCCCAGTTCAGTCGGGGAATCCGGGCACTCCCTCGTCGAGCTGCACGCCCGCGCTGTTGAGGAATCCCGACACGAGTCGATACATCCCAGCGACGACGAGTAGCTCCACGAGCTCCGCGTCGGTCCAGCGTGCCGCGAGCTCGGCCCAGGTCGCGTCGGTCACACAATCGTCCAGAGCGAGGTCGTCAGCAAGCGCGATGAGTGCGCGATCGTCCGCCGACCAGTCGTGCTCCGCCGGGTCGCGCGTCAGCGCCTCGATCTCGTCGTCGCCCAGCCCTGCATCCCTCCCGATCAGCGTGTGCTGACCGAACTCGTAGACGGCCTGGGCATTCCAGCCGACGCGCAGGATCACGATCTCGCGCTCGCGCGCCGGCAAGAGACCCTTGTTGAGGAGGAACCCCGCGAACAGGTTGAATCGCTTGAGCAACTTGGGATGATGGCCGAGGACTCCGAAGATGTTGATCGGCTCGCCGTCCCGCACCAGGGCACCTTGCAGGATCTCGATCAACTCCCCGTCGGGCTCGTCGATCGGGTCGATGCGCGGAGCGGTCGGACGGGTCCTCGTATTGTCGGTCACGGCTCAACCTTGCCATTCGAATGCGGCGAGAGCAGTGCCGCAGCGACCAGTGTGCCGACGGTGATCAGTCCGAGGCCGGCAGCTCCGGCAAACGCGAGCGCGGCGCTCGTACCGAAGACCGGCACCCAGATCATCGGTCCGACCGCGTGGCCGATGAACCTGAAGGCGAGTACCGACGACAGCGCACCGCCGCGGTTGTCGGGGACCGCTGTCGCAGCGAGGTTCTGGATGTTGATGACCACGAACCCGATGGCGGCGCTGGCCATGATCCAGACGAGTGCCGTGACCGAGACGCGCGTGACGAGCCCGATCGGCGCGGTCAGTGCGACCGCGCCGATCGTCGAGACCGCGCAAGCCTTGACCGG
>JASJHI010000257.1:0-6212 GCA_033791105.1 Acidimicrobiia bacterium
CGAGATGTCGGATGACGAGATGTCGGACGATGAAATGTCGGACGATGAAATGTCCGATGACGAGATGTCCGATGACATGAGCGACGAGGAGATGGCGGCTGCCGACGGCGACGTCGTCGTCATCGCGTCAGCTCAGGACGATCTCACCACACTCGTCGCGGCGATCGAGGCTGCAGGCCTTGCCGAGACACTGGCCGGCGACGGTCCGTTCACGATCTTCGCCCCGAGTGACGAGGCGTTCGAGGCCTACCTCGGAGACATGGGCATGACCGCCGAGGACGCGCTCGCCGATCCCGAGGGCCTGGCCGTGCTGTTGCAGGGTCATGTCGTCGCAGTCGCCGACGATTCCGAGATGGTCGCCGGCATGACCGACGTTCCCTTCGTCACACTGGCGGAGACTGAACTCGTGGTCGTCGTCGATGGCGACACGTTCACCGTCGGTGGCGCCGAGGTCATCGAGGCCGACATCTTCGCCACCAACGGCGTCATCCACATCATCGACGCCGTGATCGTTCCGGCCTGATCCAGAGCGTGAACAACGGTGGACCGGGCGGCGACGTCGGGTCCACCGCGTTCTCGTCCCGCAGAGAAGGATTCGAGTGCTGACGACGATCGAAACTCCGACGAAGCCGATGAAGAACTCGGCGTCGTGCCACACATCGACACGTCGCGAGTCCCTACGGTCGACGACATGAGTACCGACGCCCTGCCGGTCGATGAGCCGGCTACCGAGCCGATCGATGAGCCGGTTGCCGGGCCTGTCGACGGGCCGGTCGATGGGTCGGCCGCCGAGCCGGTCGCCCGGCTGAAGCACCCGCGGGCGATCCGCTGGCTGCATTGGATCAACTTCCCGCTGCTGTTCGTGATGATCTGGAGCGGGCTGCGGATCTACTGGGCCGAGGACGTCTACGCGTTCGGGATCGGCAGCTGGCAGTGGTTCGCCTTCTTCCCCGAGGCGATCTACGAGAACCTCGACCTCGAGCGCCGGCTCGCCCGCGGCATGGCGTTCCACTTCGCGTTCGGCTGGCTGTTCGTCATCAACGGCGTGATCTACACGATCTACCTGGCGTTGAGCGGCGAGTGGCGCACGATCCTCCCCGACCGCAGGACGCCGAAGGAGGCCAAAGACGTCGTCCTCCACGATCTCCATCTGAAGAAGAAGGCGCCGCCGCAGGGCATCTACAACGCCGCCCAGCGGATGTCGTACACGATCGTGCTGATCATGGCGGCGATCATCGTGGTGACCGGCTTCGCCATCTACAAGCCGACCCAGCTGTACCCGCTGCCGCTGCTGTTCGGCGGCTACCAGGGCGCCCGTGTGATCCATTTCGCGATGACGATCGGGTTGCTGCTGTTCTTTCTCGTGCACGTGATCCAGGTGATCCGGGCCGGCTGGAACAACTTCCGGGCGATGGTCACCGGCTACGAGGTCGAGTACCCCGGGACCATCACTGACGAGGATGATGGCCGGCCGCCGTCCGATCCCGCATCGGGTGACGAGGTCGACACGTCGGCTGACGTGGACGAGGAATCGCCGGTCGACGCGGCCGCGGAGGTGGCGCGATGAGCGACGATCAGCAGCCGACGGATCAGCCACCGGAGTCGGAAGTGTCGGAGGTGTCGGATGCTGCTGAGGAACGGGCGCGGCAACTGCGGCAGCAGGTCGAGCAGCGGCCGACGATCCCGATCGATCAGTTCAAGCGCAAGTCGCGTCGCTCGTTCTTGACCGGTGCGGCCGGTGTTGCCGGCGCGTTCCTCGGGTGGCGTTGGATCCAGGATCAGGGCACCGACGACGGCATCCCGCAGGTGCTGCGCAACACGTTGGAGGTCAACGAGGGTCTGTGGAGCAACCTGTCGAAGAATCGCACAGCGCCGGAGTATCCGGTGTCGAAGGCGACGCCGATCCAGGTCAACGGACGGATCGGGATCCGCACCGACGTCGACATCGACGACTGGGCGCTCGTCGTGGAGGGCCCTGACGGCGAACAGATCGACGAGCTCGACCTGGCGGACTTCGAGGCGATGCCCCAGGACGACATGGTGATCGAGCACAAGTGCATCGAGGGCTGGTCGAGCATCGTCCACTGGGGTGGCGTGCGGTACCGCGACTTCCACGAGCGGTACGCCGACGAGGTGGGCGACGTGAAGTACGTCGGCCTCGAGACGCCGGACGGTCAGTACTACGTCGGGTGGGACATCGAGTCGATCCTGAATCCGCAGACGATGCTCGCGCTGCGTGAGGGCACCGAGCCGCTCGATCAGGCGCACGGTGCGCCGCTGCGGCTGGCGACGCCGAACAAGTACGGGATCAAGTGCCTCAAGCGGATCGGTGTGATCCGGTACACGAACGAGCGCCCGCCCGACTACTGGGCCGAGCGCAGCTACGACTGGTACGCCGCGTTGTGATCGGGACGCCGCGATCTCGCGCGCTGGCCGGGCTCGGAGTGCTGAGCGCGGTGGTTGCGCTCGTGGTGCTGACCGACGGCTCGGGCGACGATGAGCCGACCGTCGGCGCTGCGCCGGTGACAAGGAGCGTTGGCGCTGCGGAGGCTCCGGTTGATGCGGGGTCGGTGCCGACCGATTCGGTTGACGGCGACGATCCGAGCACGGCACCGGCCGCCGGCGATCCCGCCCCGACCACCGAACCCGCTCCGGCCGACGAGACGACGCCGCCGGTAGCGGAGTCGATCGAGGGCGCGCCCGACTTGCCAGACCGTGGTCTCCATCCGGAGTTGCGCGACATCGACGGCTGGCTGCAGAGCGACGTGACGTCGTTGGAGGAGCTGCGCGGCAAGGTCGTCGCGGTCCAGTTCTGGACGTTCGGCTGTCACAACTGCAAGGCGACGTTGCCGCACATGCAGGCGCTCTACGAGGCGTACGGTGCGGAGGGCTTTGAGATCGTCGGCGTCCATGCGCCGGAGTTCGACTACGAGGCCGACGTCGACAACATCGTGGACGCAGCGGCCGACCTCGGCGTGACCTGGCCGATCGCGCTCGACACGAAGAAGCGGACGTTCCACTCGTGGCAGGAGGGTCCACGCGGCTTCTGGCCGCGCATCTACCTCCTCGATCGTGACGGTCACATCCGGTACGACAAGCGTGGCGAGGGCCGCTACGACGAGATCGACGCCGCCGTGCGCACGCTGCTCGCCGAGCCCGCATGATCGCTCCGGAAGTAGTCGTGGCGGTGGAGGCTTCCGTCGGCGGCCCGGGATGACACCCGCCTTCGCCGAAGCCGTCCGGGCGACGACCCAGCCCTGCACGCTGCTGCTGGTCACCCCGCCGCTCCTCGCCGTGCTCGCCACGCGTGGACGCTGGGCTCCGCTCGCCGCCGCGGTCATCGGTGCGGTCGTCGGTGGATGGCTGTTCATGGCCAACGTGATCGTGCTGTCCGGCACACAACTGCGAGTGAGCGGTGTCGCCGTGGCCGGTGCGCTGCTCGTGCTCGCCGCCGGCACCCTCGGCGTTCGCTGGATGCGGTGGGCCAACGACGTCCGCGTTCAGAGCGCCATCGCCGCGGGTGTCGCCTTCATCGCGACGCTCTGGTGGCGCCCCTGCGTCGGCTCGGAGCTCGGCGCGATTCTGACCGACGCGGGCAACGACGGCATCGCAGGGCAGATCCCCGCCATGACCGCGTACATGCTCGGCGCGATGGTCCCCGTCGTGGCAGTGGCCCTCATCGTCCGGGTGGTCAACCCCACGCGGCGAGGTCTCTCGGCGGTCATCGGCGCGACCGCGGTCGGAGCGTTGTTGCTCGGTGGAGCGTTGGCCCTGGGTCGCTACGACCAACTCGTCTCCACGCTCACGAGTTGGAGCACCGCGTAGCGGCCGCTTCGCGACGACCAGGACCGGTCGTAGCGAGCAGGTTGAACCCGGCGACTCGGCGAGCGCCTACAATCGCTAGCGACCAGGCTGATGGAGACATGACCGGGGAACGGACAGCTTTCGAGACCGAGGTGCGCGCGCTGGTGTCGCGCGTGCTGGCCGGGGTGCTCGACGGGGCGGACACGGCCGAGCCTCGCCAGGCCGATGCGGACGACCGCACCGGCCCGGACGGACGCATTGCGATCGGTGCCGACCACGGCGGATTCGCGCTGAAGCAAGACCTCGCAGCCAAGCTCGTCGAGGCCGGGTGGGTCGTCGACGACTGCGGCACCGACAGCACCGAGGCGTGCGACTACCCGGTGTTCGCCCATGCCGTCGCCCGGCGAGTCGGCACCGGCAGGTGCGCGGTCGGCATCGTCGTCGACGGCGCGGGCATCGGTTCGGCGATGGTCGCCAACAAGATCCCCGGTGTCCGGGCCGCGGCCTGCTACGACCTGTCGACCGCCCGCAACAGTCGCGAACACAACCGGGCCAACGTCCTCACCCTCGGGGCGGGGCTGACCGGCCCCGCCCTGGCGTGGCAGATCGTGCAGGAGTGGCTCGCTACGCCGTGGGGTGGCGACAGGCACGGGCGCCGGGTCGCCCTGATCCGCGAGATCGAGGACCAGTACGCCAGGGTCGATGCGTGAACGCGTCGGCCGCTGCACCCGCGGTGATCGCCGCATGACCGATCAACCGCTCGACCGCGAGCTGCTCGTCGAGCTCATCACCAACGAGGTGCTGAGCACGCTCGCCGGTCAACTCGACCGGTGTGAGACGCCCGAGGGGCTGCGCCAGGTCGTCGTCAACGGCGCCGACCGGGTGGCGTTCCACGGCGATGCGTCGCAGGTGCCGCTCGACCTCGCGAAGTACATCGATCACACCGCACTCAAGCCGGAGACGACCGCCGCGGAGATCGACCAGCTCTGCGACGAGGCCGCACGCTACGAATTCGCCTCGGTGTGCCTGAACCCGACGTGGGTCAAGCGAGCGGCGGTCAACCTGCGCGGCACCAACGTCAAGGTCTGCACGGTGATCGGCTTTCCCCTCGGCGCGAACACCGCCGAGATCAAGGCGATGGAGGCCCGCCGGGCGATCCGGGACGGCGCCCGCGAGGTCGACATGGTCGTCAACGTCGGAGCGCTCAAGTCGGGTGACCATACGACCGTGTTGACCGACATCGAGAAGGTCGTCGACTCTGCGCACGAGGCCGGCGCGATCGTCAAGGTGATCCTCGAGACGTCGCTCCTGACCGACGAGGAGAAGGTGATCGCATCGTCGCTCGCCAGGCAGGCCAAGGCCGACTTCGTCAAGACGTCGACCGGGTTCAGCGGGGGCGGGGCGACCGTGTACGACGTCGCGCTGATGCGCGAGACGGTCGGTCCCGACATGGGGGTCAAGGCATCGGGCGGCGTTCGCACGAAGTCCGACGTCGAGGACATGATCGCGGCGGGTGCGACGCGCATCGGTGCGTCGGCGGGTGTCCAGATAGTGAGTGGAGAGGGAGACAGCAGTGGCGACAAATATTGAGGTCAGGACGTTCGCGTTCCTCGACAATCTTCAGCCGCAGTACGCAGCGTTCCTCGGGACGGTCGCACAGGGGTTCCTGCCGCTCGCCGGTGACGCCTCGCTGTACGTCGAGGTCGCGCCGGGCATCGAGATCAACCGACTGACGGACGTCGCGCTGAAGGACACGTCGGTGAAGCCGGGGATGCAGATCATCGAGCGCTATTTCGGCTTGCTCGAGGTCCACTCCCCGGATCAGGCCGAGACGCGAGCGGCCGGCGAGGCGATCCTCGACAATCTCGGCCTGCAGGAGGCGGACCGTCTGAAGCCGAAGATCCTCTCGAGCCAGATCATCCGGCGTATCGACGACCACCACGCGCAACTGATCAACCGCATGCGCCACGGCCAGATGATCGTGCCCGGCCAGACGCTGTACGTCCTCGAGTGCGAGCCGGCGGGTTATGCCGCCCTTGCGGCCAACGAAGCCGAGAAGGCCGCGCACATCAACGTGCTCGAGGTCCGTGCGGCGGGCGCCATGGGCCGCGTGTTCCTCGGCGGCGAGGAGAGCGACATCGACGTCGGCTGGCGGGCCGCCGTTGCGGCGTTGGAAGGACTCGACGGCCGGGAGTGAGCGGCCATGTCGTACAACCAGTAGCGGTCGGTGTCCGACACCGACAGCTACACGAACCACAAGACACGAACCACAAGAGATGAACGGAGACAACGATGGCTGAAGCACTCGGCATGATCGAATGCAGGAGTTTCGCGGCAATGGTCGAGGCCGCCGACGCGATGGTGAAGGCGGCCAAGGTCGACCTCGTGTCGTACGAATCGACCGGCGG
>JASJHI010000258.1:0-7398 GCA_033791105.1 Acidimicrobiia bacterium
GATGGTGCACGTGCCAGTTGTCCTCGCGCAGCGCGACGGCCGCCATCGTCGTCGGCAACGAATGGCGATCGCCTGACAGCGACGCGACCAGAGCGGTGCCCCGACGACGCCCACGCGGGTTGGGCATGAATTCGCCGAGGATCCGTTCGGTGATCGCCGACGCCCGATGCTCGGCCCAGACCGGGAGTTCACCATCGTGCCACGCCTGGCCGATGCGGCGCAGGGCTGGGACGAACACGCTGCCGATGAGATCGATCATCGACAACCCCTCGTCGATGAGTTTGCGGACAATGGCGCCGACCGACTTTTCGGCGCCGGCGACGAGCGCGTCGTGTACACGATCGGCGGATCTGTCGACCCGAGACGAACTCGGCGGGCGGGGTGACGTCGGTGTTCGGCGGGCCTCGTCGAATGCAACCAGGTCGTCGCGCCCGACGACGTAGCGACCACCGACCATCCGTGCATCGAGCCGGCCGCTGCGTACCCAGCGATAGGCGGTTTGGTAATGCACGCCCAATTCGTCGGCCGCTGCTTGGAGGTCGAGTGCCTCGGTTGTACCCACGAGAGCAGGATAGACGGCTGGGGCCGGGATTTCATAGTAATCTACGCTAATTCAGAGTAAACGAAGATAAAATCGGATCCATGACGCTCACCCGTTGGTCCACGTCCGAGGTCGCATCATCGGCCGGTCACCACGAGACCTCACCGAATCGCCGCTGCCTCGACCAGCTCGACGAACTCGTCGGGTCGAACGACTTCATCCGGATGCTGCGTCGATCCGCAGAACTCGCCGTCGTCGCCGGTCGGTCGCCGGCTCCGGCGCAACTGGCACACGACCTCCGCTCCTTCTCCGACCACGGACCGCTTCACACCGTGCTGGCGATCGAGTCGTTGGCGGTCGTCCCGCATGACTCCTCCGACGAGGCCCTGATCGACTTCCTGTCGCACCCGGCTCCGATCGTGCGCCGCCATGCCAGTTGGCGCCTTGGTCGACGCCTGCCCACGCACCGGGCGTTGACACCGTTGCTCGCGCAGCTGGCCGTCGGCGGGATCGACACAATGCACGCGCATCGCACCCTCCGGCAGTGGGCGGCGATCTGCCCTCGACTCATCGTGGCCGGGATCGACCGGTCGCTGGCGGTCAACGCCGGCACGGAAGGGCGCGCTCGCCTCGTCGACCTGCTCGGAGCCATCGACGGCACGACCGACGCTCTCATCGACGTGGCCGTCGACCGAGACGACGCGACCTCGGCGCGGATTGCAGCGGTCGGAGCGCTGGGCGAGCGGGCCGGGGCGGCAGTCGAGTCGACGCTGATGCGGCTCGCGCGTACCGACGACGAAGTCGGCACACATGCGGCGTTGGCGCTCCACGATCTGACGACGGCTGACATCTCGCCAGCGCAACGCGTCGACGGTGGCCTGCGCCTTGCCCAGCTCGTGTTGGCCGGCGGTCTCGACGGTCAGCTCAGCCTGGGCGGGCGCGGCGAGACCGGTGGTGTGGCGAGCCTGCTGGTGTCGCTCGGCGAAGCGTTGGCCCGACGCGACGATGTCGAACACGTCCTCACGATCGGACGCGGCACCGTGTCCGACGCCCTGACCGCATCGGTCCGGTCGACCAACGCGCCGTCGGACTACGGCATGATCGCCGTCGGCGACAACGGACGGACCGCCGACTCGCCGAACGACGCCTGGGAACACCTTCCGGCGATCGAACGGGGCCTCCGCCGCGTGTTGCGGTCATCGCGTCCGATCGACCTCCTCCACCTGCGTATGGCCGATGTCGGCACGCTCGCCGGAGCGAACGTCGCCGAGGCGATGAGGCTGCCGATCTGCTTCAGCGTGGCGCCCGACCCCCACAACGTCGTGCATTCGATGCAGACCCGTGGCGAACTCGACCCCGAGAGCTTCCTGCGCCTCGACCACGACAGCCATGTCTGGTTCAGGGCGCGCCTCGTCGAGCGCCTGACCCGCGACGCAGACCGACTGGCGTTGTTCCCGCGCGCACAGCCGGAGGAACTCTCCGAGCTCCTCGGCGTCGACATCCGCGACCGTGGCCACCGCGCGGCCCTCGTCGCGGAAGGCATCGACGTCGATCTGATCCGGCGGGCCGAGACCAGCGAGTCACAGCCCGGAGTGGGCCGGCAGCGCGACGTGCTCGGCGATCTCGCCGATCTGATCCCGGAACATCGCCGCCACCTACCGCTTCTGCTCAGCGTCGGTCGGTTGCATCCGATCAAGGGGATGGAACGCGTCGTGGCCTCGTGGGCCGCAGATCCCCGCCTCCGCGAGACGTGCAACCTGGTCATCGTCGGTGGAGACCTCGCGCAGCCGTCGGCAACCGAGCGAGCAGTGCTCGACGCCATCGATCGAGAGGTCCCGCGTGACGACGTTCGTCGCGACGGCCTCGTCCTGCTCGGCGGACGGCCCCGCGCCGACGTCGCGGCCCTGCTCGTCGCGACCGCCAACGGGCGTGACGGATACTGGTCCGCCGGTGGTGTCTACGTCGACGGAGCACTCAAGGAGGAGTTCGGTCTGGCGTTGATCGAGGCGCTGGCCGCCGGACTCGTGGTCACCGCCCCCAGCACAGGTGGTCCGCCGACCTATGTGGACCACGGCGAGACCGGCATCCTCGTCGACCCCGACGCCGACCTCGGTCCAGCGATCCGCGACGCGTTCACACTCGTCGATCGCCCCGGGCGGGCCCGACGGGCGCGGACGATGGTCGAGGAGCGCTATTCGATCGAGACGATGGCCGCCCAACTGACCGCGTTGTATCAGCCGGAAACGGTGCTCCTGTGACCTTCCTCGTCATCAGCCCAACTCCGCCTCGCACTACGTACCGATGGCTGTGCTCGCCCGGGAGGCGGCGCACGACGGCCGGCGGGTCGTCGTCGCAACAGGACCGGCGCTTCGGGCCCGTGTAGAAGGCGACGGTTTCGAGTGGCGGATGCTGAGGCTCGGTGCGAGTTCGAACACCGGCGTCGTCGCCCACGATCCGGGGATCGCACGCTTTCTCGGCGCGACCCGCCGCGGCGCGCTCGACACCATTCGACATCAGGCCGAACAGCGCGAGGTCGATCTGCTGTGGGAACCCGAACGGGTCGCCCGCTCGATCGGTGAACTCGTCGCCGACCTCGAACCCGACGCCGTACTCGTCGATCACGTGTCGTTCGGTTCGACGTTGGGGATGTACGCGACCGGGCGGCCATTCATCACGCTCGTTCCCGGCCACCCCAGCCAACTGCCGGTCGGCGCCGAGCGCTATGGCATCCCTCCTGACTGGCCGGCATGTCTCGTCCCCGATCCCGGCCGGCTCGCCGAGTTGGAGGTGGTCGCCGACCGGGTGACAACAGCATTCACCGACCGCTTCAACGCGGCGCTCGCCACAGTTGCTCCGGACCGGCCGCCGGTTCGAGATGCGTTCCGAGTGCACGGCGACCGGGTGCTCTACAACAGTGTCGCGGCACACCAGCACCCCGATCGGTCGTCGTCGCTGCCCCGTGACCATCGCTTCGTCGGACCACTCGTGCGGACGGAGCCGCTGCCGGAGGCGCTGGCGACGTGGCGCCATCGTGTCGCCGGGCGCCCCCAGGTCTACGTCGCGTTCGGCACGTTCCTGTCGCATCGAGGCGACGTGCTGACGCGGGTGGCGGACGGACTGCGATCCATTGACGTGCGGGCCGCCATCGCCGTCGGCTCGACGCCCGCCGACACGCGCGGGCCGATCCCCGCGGACTGGGTGGTCGCGTCCCAACTTCCGCAGGTGGCGATGCTGGCCCACGCCGATCTGGCCGTGCACCATGGTGGCAACAACAGCGTCCAGGAATCCCTGGCCGCCGGCGTCCACCAGATCATGCTGCCCTTCTCGACCGATCAGTTCGCCAACGCCGCCGACTTCGAACGAATCGGAGCCGCAGGGGTGTTGTCACCGAACGAGATGACCTCGGCCGAGATCGCCGAAATCATCATCCAACGTCTTGCGACGGTGCTGCCACAACAGCAGTCAGCACCGTCGCATGAAGAGCTCACCGAGACGCTGTCGACATCACCTGCGCCGCTGCACACCGTCTGACCCCGCCCCGCCACCGTTTGCCCCACCACCACCTGACCGGAACGAACCGAACATGACACAGCCACCACCGACCGACCGTACGATCAGGCCGATGCGCATCGCAATCACGGGTTCATCGGGTCTCATCGGAACAGCGCTCTCACGTCGCCTCAACGCGGAGGGTCACGACGTCGTCGCCGTGGTGCGCAGCCAACCGAACGACAACGAGATCGGCTGGTCGGTCGCCGAGAACCGCATCGACGACAACGCCTTCGACGGCGTCGATGCCGTCGTCCACCTCGCCGGAGCGGGAATCGGCGATCACCGCTGGACCGACGACTACAAGCGCGAACTCCTCGAAAGCCGCACGGTCGGCACGGCACTCATCGCCGAGGCCGTGCGCAGCGCGTCGAGGCCGCCGTCGGTGCTGCTGTCCGGTTCGGCGATCGGCTTCTACGGCTCGAGCCCGACCACCGAATTCGAAGAAACCGACGCAAGTGGGGAGGGCTTCCTGGCCGACCTGTGCGTGGCCTGGGAGGCGGCGGCGAGCCCCGCCGACACCGAGCACACGCGCGTCGCGTTCCTCCGGACCGGCATCGTGTTGTCGGCCGACGGAGGAGCGCTCAAGAAGCAACTTCCGCTGTTCAAGTTCGGACTCGGCGGCAAGATGGGCGCGGGTGACCAGTGGCAGAGTTGGATCTCGATCGACGACGAAGTCGAGGCGATCGTCCATCTCCTCGGCTCCGACGTGTCCGGCCCCGTGAACCTCACCGCCCCGAATCCGGCCACGAATGCCGACTTCACCACGACGCTCGGCGACGTGCTCGGGCGGCCGACCTTCCTGCCGATTCCGAAGTTCGGACCGAAGCTGGTGCTCGGTGGGGAACTCGCAACCAATCTGTTGTTCAGCGGCCAGAAGGTGTTGCCCACCGCGCTCCAGAACGACGGCTACGAGTTCCGACACCCGGACCTGGAGGCGGCCCTCCGCGCCGTACTCGGGAAGTGAGCCAGCCGGAGAAATCGGACGTCGTGGTTGTCGGTGCCGGGCTGGCCGGGCTGGCCGCGGCGCGTGTGTTGCATCGTGCCGGCCTGAACGTGGTGGTGCTCGAAGCATCCGACGGCATCGGCGGTCGCGTCAGAACTGATGTCGTCGATGGCTTCCGTCTCGACCGCGGGTTTCAGGTCCTGCTGACGGCGTACCCCGAGATGGCGAGGCAGTTCGATCTCGACATGCTCGATCTGCGCCGTTTCGAGCCGGGCGCGCTGGTCTGGAACGGCACGACGACTCATCTCGTGGGCGACCCGATCCGCCGTCCGCGCACGTTGTTGAAGACCGGTTTGGCGCCGGTCGGGTCCGTAGCCGACAAGATGAGAATCCTGGCTCAGCGAGTTCGCCTGCGACGGGCTGACGCTCCTGACCTGTTACGTCAGGACGACATCAGCACGCTCAGCGCACTCCGCGAGCAGGGGTTCAGTGACCGGATGATCGAAGGCTTCTTCCGGCCGTTCGTCGGCGGTATCCAACTCGACCCCTCGTTGTCGACGAGCCGGCGCATGTTCGACGTCATCCTTCAGAGTTTGATCAAGGGGGATGTCGCGGTCCCCGCGCTCGGCATGGGCGCGATCCCCGCCCAGATGGCCGGGCACCTACCCAATGAGTCGATCCATCTGAACGCCGAAGTGCTCGGCGTTGCTCCCGGTGAGGTCTTCATCGCCGGGGGCCAGCGCATCGCGGCGGAGCGAATCGTGGTGACCGCGGAGGGTCCACGAGCAGCGGCGTTGCTGGATCTACCGGCAGTCGAGTCGAACCCTGCGTCATGTGTCTGGTTCTCAGCCGACACAGCTCCGATCCCGGATCGCTACATCGTTCTCGACGGCACCGCTGCCGGTCCTGCGCTCAACACGTCGGTGATGAGCAACGTCGCACCCGAGTACGCACCGCCTGGCTCGGCGCTCATCGCGGCGGCCTGTCCCGGCGTGAACGATCCCCACATCGAACCCGCGGTGCGAGCCCAGTTGCGCACGATGTGGGGGCCTGTCGTCGACACGTGGCGCCACCTACGGACCGACGCGATCGCGCACGGACAGCCGCGCCAACATCCCCCGTTCACACCGAAACAACGGATCGACCTCGGCGACGGCATGTTTGTGTGCGGTGATCATCGGGACACGGCCTCGATCCAGGGTGCGCTCTACTCCGGACGGCGATGCGGAACAGCCGTCGTCTCGTCGCTCACGTGACGATTGCCGCCGACCCGGCGGACGTTCAGCTCAGAAACGCGGTTGCAGGCAGAAGGTTGACGTCTCGGTCGATTGCGTCACAGGTCGTTCGGGCGACGTCGGTCGGTGCGAGTGCGGCCCGCGCCACCCCGAACCGTCCGGCGTCAGGGCGTCCGTGGGGGACGGGGCACAAACGAGCTGGTCCGCGCAACGTACTCCTCGTAGCCAGGTTTGCGCTTGCGCAACGAACGCTCCAGCAGCGCAGCGCCGGAGACTTGCACCAGCAGGATCGTCATCACGGTCGAACCGATGAGACCCCATCGACCGACGCCGGTCTCGGCGGCGATCAGGCCGAGACCCCACCAGACACAGGCGTCGCCGAAGTAGTTGGGGTGGCGGGTGTAGCGCCACAGCCCGCGGTCCATCACGGTTCCCGCGTTCGCCGGGTCGGACTTGAAGCGCGCGAGCTGGTAGTCGCCCACCACCTCGAAGAAGATGCCGATTCCCCACACGATGACGCCGAGGATCCCGAGCAGACCGACGTTCGGGGTGTCGCTGACCTGACCGAGTTGCACCGGCAGTGAGACGACCCACATCATCAGCCCCTGAAATGCAAAGACCGTGGCGAGGCTGATGATCGGAAAGCGCGCTCCGTGGCGCCGCCGCATCGCTTGGTATCGGTAGTCCTCCGGCTGGCCGTGGTTTCGCAAGAACAGAGACACCGTCAGCCGCAGACCCCAGATCGTCGTCAGCGCGACCAACAGCCACTGGCGTGTCGTGTTCGTGTCACCCTGTAGTCGCACGACCCAGGCCACCAGGACGAAACCGAAGCCCCACATGATGTCGACAATCGATGCGTTGCGGATCGCAACGCTGACGAGCCACGTGCCGATCATCAAGACGACGATCGCGACGGCGGCGCTGACGAGCGCTGTGCTGACGTTCATCCCATCCTCGCTAGCTCAGCGTCGACCGCGGCGTCCATCCGGAGCCACTGGTCGTCGAGCCACCGGTCGAAGCCTGCGCCGCCCGGCACGTCTCGACGCGCGAAGCGGCGGGCGACGAGCTTGGCCGGTCGAGGTGGGCGGAGATGCTGCAGGGCGTTCATGCGCGTTGCCACGTTCCGG
>JASJHI010000259.1:0-4891 GCA_033791105.1 Acidimicrobiia bacterium
CCCTGGGCGGCGAAGTGGAGCGCCTGCTGGCTCGAGCCGCACTGACGGTCGATCGTGGTCCCGGGAATGCTCTCTGGCCAGCCGGCCGCCAGCACCGCGTTGCGGCCCACGTTGAAACCCTGCTCGCCGACCTGCATCACACAACCCATGACCACGTCGTCGACGAGAGACGGGTCGAGGCCGCTGCGGTCGACGACGGCCTCGAGTGCTGCGGCGGCGAGGTCGACGGGGTGCCAGTGCGCGAGCACACCGTTGCGTTTCCCGAGTGGCGTCCTGACGGCGCCGACGATGACGGCGCTCGAACGCTCTTTTCCAGCCATGATCCCTGCAAAGTGCCGGGCATCGGGCCCGGCGCGGCCAGTCTGTCGAATCGGCCGGTCGCCACGTAAATCGGACGGTCATCGTCCGACTCAGGCTCGATGCGCTCAGCTCGGATCGTCGGTCACAGGATCCCGGTCGTCGACCGGATCCGCCGGTGAATCGGTCAACAGTCCAATGACCGCGCGGAGCGCGTCGACCTCGTCATCGGCGAGATGCGTGGCGAAGTGAACCTGCACCGCTCGCCGGAAGCTGACGTTCATCTCGCGCCAGAGCCGCCGACCGGTGCGCGTGAGTTCGACCTCGACCGCCCGGAGATCTGCTGCACCCCCCGGAGCCTCCCCGGAACGGTTGCGGGCGACCCAGCCCTCCTCCTCGAGTCGGTCGAGTTGCCGGCTGATGCTCGACGCCGGGATCCGCAGGTCGGCGGCAAGATCGAGCGGGCGGGCCGATCCGCCGAACCGTTGCAACGAGGCGAGGACATCGAACCACGCGAGCGAGATGTCCCACTCCGCGCGGAGGTCGCCGTCCACGCGTCGGGCGAGATCGTCGATCGTGATACGGAGGTCGCGCCAGACCCCGATGCGCGTGGCGTCGAGGCGCGGCACCGGTTACCCGGTCGCGCGGATCGCGGACGCGAACGCCGACAGGGCCCGTTGCACCTCGTCGGAGGTGACGACCAGCGGCGGCATCCAGCGAATCGTGCGGTTGCGCGTGCCGGCCTTCATCAAGATGACGTTGCTGTCGCGCAGGCAGTGCTGCACGATCTCCTCGGCCCGTTCAGGTGAATCGAATTCTGTGGCCACCATCAACCCGCGGCCGCGGACATGGAGCAGCGCAATGTCGAGCTGTTGGAGCTCGCGGAGGCCGTCGATCAACTGGGTGCCTCGGGCACGCACGTTGTCGAGAAAGCCCGGCTCGGTGATCACGTCGATCGTGGCGAGCGCCGCCGCGCAGCCGATCGGATTGCCGTTGTACGAACCCCCATGGCTGCCCTGTCGCCACTTGTCGTCGAGTTCCCGGCGAGTGCCGATGGCGGCGATCGGGAAGCCGGAGGCGATCCCTTTGGCCATACAGAGGATGTCGGCCTCGACATCGTGATCGTCCATCGCGAACATGTGGCCGGTGCGACCGAAGCCGCTCTGTACCTCGTCGGCGACGAGCAGAATGCCGTGCTCGGCGCACCGCTCACCGAGCCCGTTCATGAACTGCTTGGGCGTCGGGATGTATCCCCGCTCGCCGATGACCGGTTCGATGACGATCGCGGCCACTTCACCGGGGCTGACCTGGGTCTGGAACAGGCGATCGAGCCCGCGGAGCGCCCGGCTGACCTCGGCCTCCTGGTCGGAGACGTGGGGATCGGGAAAGGGCGCGACGTAGATCTCGTCGGGGAACGGGCCGTAGCCGCCGCGGTCGATCGACCGGGCCGACGACATGGCGAGCGTGAGGTTGGTCCGGCCATGGAAGGCGCCGTCGAAGACCACCAGGCTGCGGCGTGCGGTGGCGTGCTTGGCGAGCTTGACGGCCGCCTCGATCGCCTCATCGCTCGATGTGGTGAAGAAGAACGTGTCGATCGGCCCGGGCGTGATCTCGGCGAGCCGTTCGGCGAGCGGCTCGAGCAGGTCGTGGGTGTACACGTTGGCCTGGGCGTGCACGAACTTCTGCGCCTGCTCGGCGATCGCCTGGACCACCTTTGGGTGCGCGTGTCCGGTCGAGGCAGCGGCGATCCCGGCTGTGAAATCGAGGTATTCGTGGCCACCGGAATCGACGACGACGCTGCCGTGTCCGCGCACGACGCGGAGTTCGGTCGTCTTCGACCAGACCCCGGAGAGATGCGAACTCGGTGACGTCATGGCGGCGAAGCCTACGACCTGGTCATCTCGATCGCGACGGACCGAGCCTCGGCGAATCCGGCACGACCGAGCAGTTGCTTGCGCATCGGCATGACCCATCTCGGTGCGTTGACGCCCAGCGCCGCGCGCAGCAATCCGTCGCGCCCGTAGAGCGCCAGAAGTTTGCCCTCGGCGGCTGATCCAGCGACCAACTCGACGTCGTCGGAAGGCGACGGGTGGCCGACCATCTGGATGCGCAGATCGCCCTGATCGCTCCAGACGAAAGGGACGGGCGCGTACGGCTCGGGCGACTCGCCGCGCTCGACGGCGAGCAGGTTCTCGGCGGCTCTGGCACCTTGTTCCGCGGCGTTGGTCCAATGCTCGACCCGCATCTCCTCGTCGAGCAGCGGGTTCCACCAACGCGCGACATCTCCGGCCGCGTACACGCCGTCGGCCGATCCCCCGGCGACGGTTCGCGCGAGGAGGGTCTCGTCGCAGACCACGCCGTCGCGCAGCTCGAGGCCGCTGTCGGCGAGCCATGCGGTGGCGGGTTCGACACCGATCCCGACGAGGATCACATCGGCGTCGAGGAGTGAGCCGTCAGCGAGTCGGACCGCGCCCGCGTGGGCCTCGGCGGCAGCGCTGGATTCGAGACCTGCAATGGACACGCCGCATCGCAGATCGACACCGGCCTCGATGTGGAGTCGTCCGATCGCCTCACCCATCTCCGCACCCAGTCCGCGGATCAGTGCGGCGGGCGCACCTTCGAGGACGGTGACCTCGTTGCCGAGTCCGTGTGCTGTGAGCGCCGCCTCGAGCCCGATGAAACCGGCGCCGATCACGATCACGCGTTGGTCACCATCCGCGATCTCGGCCCGGAGCGCGAGCGCATCGTCGACGGTGCGCAACACGTGAACGTTCGCGAAGGTGTCCTGGTCGGGTAAGCGACGCGGGCTCGCCCCGGTCGCGATGATCAGCGCGCCGAACTCGACGGGCGCACCTTCCGCGACGCGGATCGATCGGCTCGCGAGATCGAGGGCCACCGCCTCGGAGCCGAAACGCCACTCGACGTCGAGGTCGTCGAATGTGTCCGGCTGACGAAGATGGATCCGGTCGTGGTCCCACTCGCCGGCCAACAGCTTCTTCGAGAGTGGTGGACGGTCGTAGGGTCGATGCCGCTCGGCTCCGACGATCACTACCTCGCCATCGTGATCGCGCATCCGGAGCGTCTCGGCCGCACGCAGGCCTGCAAGCGACGCTCCGACGATCACCACACGAGTCATCGAGACAGCGTTGCAGCTCGCGGCCTGGCGGAGCGACACCCAGCGTGGACCGACCTACGCCCGTCGTCGGCATGGGCGGCGCACGGACGCAGCACTAACGTTCGGCCGATGAGCGATGCACCGATCCCCACGGTCGGAGAGGTCAACGAGATGCTCGGGACCGCGTTCCCCGGCACCGATTCGTGGTGCGCCGAGCTCGGACCGGGCTTCGCGGTCGCTCGCCGCGAGGTCGAGGACGGGTCACTGCGGCCGGGGGGCTTCGTGTCCGGCCCGACACAGTTCGCCGCCGCGGATTCGGCGCTCTGGTTCCTGGTCTTCTCGGCGATCGGAAGGATCGAGCCGATGGCACTCACGTCGGAGCTCTCGATCAGGTTCCTCCGCCCCGCGCAGGGCAAAGTCCTGTGGGCGCGCGCCGAACTCGAGAGCGCCGGCCGACGGAGCGTCGTGGGCACGGTGCACCTGTGGTGCGACGATCGCCGGGACAAGCCCACCGCGACCGCACAGGGAACCTATGCCCTGCCGCTTCCCCGATGACCGGATCCGTCGACGATCCGTCCGCGGACCACGCGAGGCCGAGGTTCCACCTGGCGATGCCGGTCGATGACCTCGCTGCGGCCCGCAACTTCTACGGCGACGCCCTCGGCTGCCGCGAGGGTCGATCCGACGACACGTGGGTCGACTTCGATCTCTTCGGCCACCAGTTCGTCGCCCATCTCGACCGGAGCATGGCGGGCGGTCCTCGCCGCATCTCGAACGATGTCGACGGCGACTCGGTGCCGGTGCCGCACTTCGGCGTCCTGCTCACGCCCCGGGTCTGGCACGAACTTGCGGCCAGGCTGCGCACCGCCGGCGTCGAGTTCGTGATCGAACCGCACACGAGATTCGCGGGCGAGGTCGGCGAGCAGTCGACAATGTTCCTGCTCGATCCTGCGGGCAATGCACTCGAGTTCAAGGCATTTGCCGACGACTCGCAGGTCTTCGCGCGCTGAATCAGGTGAGCCGGTCGGAATGGGCCGGCTTCGGTCAGCGCAGCGACGGTCGGCCGAGTTCAGTCGGCGACCGCGGCACGTACGGTGCCTGGAGTTCAGCGATGTCGTCATCGGTCAACGCGATATCGAGCGAGGCGATCGCATCGTCGAGCTGCTCGATCTTCGTCGTGCCGACGATCGGTGCGGTCACCGCCGGGCGCGTCCGAACCCAGGAGAGCGCGATCTGCGCCATCGGTCGCCCATGCCCATCGGCGACCATCCGGAGTGCGTCGACGATCGCCCGGTCGCGCTCGTCGCTGTAGAGGATCCGGTCGAGCCCGTCGGTGGTGGCCCGGGCGCTCTCGCCCTCGCCGATCGCCGAACGGGTCCCGGCGAGATGACCGCGAGCGAGTGGCGACCACGGGATCAGTCCCACACCCTCATGTGTACACAGCGGATGCATCTCGCGCTCGGACTCGCGGGCGAGCAG
>JASJHI010000260.1:0-8292 GCA_033791105.1 Acidimicrobiia bacterium
TAGACGTTGAAGCCCGACACGATGATGAGATCCTTCACGCGGTCGACGAGAAACAGATAGCCGTCGTCGTCCAGTACGCCGACATCGCCGGTCCAGAACCAGCCGTCATCGGTCAATACGCTCGCGGTGATGTCTGGCGCGTCGAGGTATCCCGCAAAGATGCCCGGACCGCGAACGACGATTTCGCCAACATCGCCGCGATCGACCGGCGTGCCGTCAGGATCGACGAGGGCGAGTTCGACGCCGGCCACCACCTGCCCGACAGAGGTGGGCTTGATCGTGATGCCACGGCTGTTGGTGATGATCGGCGAGGTCTCGGTGAGGCCGTAGCCCTCGGCGATCGCGATCCCATACCGATCGCGGATCGCTTCGAAGACGGCGAGCGGCAGCGTCGCGGCACCCGACGCCGCGTAGACAACCGAGGCCATCGTGTCGTCGGGCACGTCGGCCTCGGCCCACCGCTTCCACATCGGTGGGACGCCGGCGATGCGGGTGATGCAGTGACGTCGGACGAGTTCGAGGCTCTCATCGGTGTCGAACCGGTCCTGGAGCACACACGTCGCGCCCGCTCTCAGCGACGAGAGGAGGACGACGTTCAATCCGAAAATGTGTGCGAACGGCAGAACACCGAGCGTGACATCGTTCGCGAGCATCGAGTCGGGACCGCCGTCGCAGGTGAGTTCCTGCACCCAGCCGAGATTGCCGTGCGACAGCATCGCTGCCTTCGGCTCGCCCGTGACGCCGCTCGTCAACATCATGAAGGCGAGATCGTCGTCACCGCGCTCGACGATCGGGGGCGAATCACCCAATTGCTCACCGAGGTTCGTCATGTCGATCAGGGGTACGTCGACCTCGGCGGCGTGGTCCAGCACCCAGCCCATCGAGGGTCCGACGAGGAGAGCGGACGGGCGGACGAGCTCGATCCGCGAGAGCAACTCCGGCAACGGACTGCGCGGGTTGACCGGAACGGCGACGCCGCCAACACCCATCACGCCCAGCGCGGCCGGTGCGAAGGCCGGCTCGTTCCCGCAGGCGAGCACGACCCGACCGTTCACGCCGATGCCGTCGGCAGCAAGGCGCGTGCGGACGATGGCTGCCCATGAGCGGAGCTCGCCGTACGTCGTCGGTTCACCTTCCGCGAGCAGCGCGATCCGCTCGGCATCGTGGTCCTCGATGATCAACGCCAGGTTCACTCAGCCTCCTCGTCTGCGGTGATCCAAGTGTGCCACAGGTCACGCGCAGCGTTCCCAGGCGACGCCGTCCCGTGCTCGTCTCCTGTCCACAAACCGTTCAGGTCACCCGGAGAGGGTTGTGAATCCCTTGACGAGGAACACGATGCCGAAGAAGACGAAGAGCCCGATCGCACTCGGGCGCAGGTGTCCACGAATCCAGCCGAAAATCGCGTCGAGCACGCTCCCGACGCGTTCCTCCGCGAGCGCGAACCCGAGAATGATGACGAAGTAGGCCAACTGCACCAGCAGGCTGAACACCGCATAGTTGGCGATGCCACCGATCGGACGGAGGTCAGCCTCGAAGACGATGGCCACGGCGGTCAACACGAACACCCACTGTTTCGGGCTGGCGAAGATCCACCCGAACCCGACCTTGAAGGCGTCTCCCGGTCCCATCTGTTCGAGACGCGCGAGGACCGTTGCGAGCTTGCCGCCACCCTCAGATGTCGCGATCTTGAGTGCTCCGGTGAGCAGCACGATCCCCCCGGCGATGAACAGCGCACCGATGAAGGTGACGAGTTCGGCGGCTCGGTCGTCGGCCGTCAGGCCGACGAGTCGCATCCCTGCGGCCAACGCGGCGCCTTGGACCATCATCGCCGCGATCATTCCCAGTACGTAGCTGAGTGCGGTGAACTTCGGACGCGGCGTGTGCAAGAGGATGATGACCGCCAGCGTGCGTGCAGGCGAGATCATCATCGCCAACAGGATCGGTGCAAGGTCGGCCCACATATGCCCGGCATCCTTGCAGGCCGCGGTGAAGCCGAACGACCTGCGTCCATGCCGTCGACGGTTCCGAACACCGGACGGTCGGGTGGCAGAGTGATGGGATGGCCGATCCGACACCGACACGGACGAGACGATCCCCACCGCCGTTTCGGCGGCTCATCGTCCGCACCGTCGACCTCCTCACACCGCACATGGTGCGCATCGTCGCCGGCGGCGACGAGCTCGACGGATTCACGATCGCGGAACCCGCGGCGAGCGTCCGCGTGCTCATCCCGGCCGACGACGGGTCGCTCGAGATTCCTGCATGGACGGGCAACCAGTGGGAGCGACCCGACGGGAGCAGGCCGCCGGTCCGAACACTCACCCCGCGAGCACTCGACATTGTGGGACGTGAGCTCACCCTCGACGTCGTCCTGCACGAGCGGGGCGCAGCATCGGACTGGGCGCGAAGGGCCGCTCCAGGCGACGAGATCGCCATCTCTGGCCCGGCGAGTGGCTACAGCATCGACCCCATGGCCAGCTCATTCGTCCTCGCCGGCGATGAAGCGGCACTTCCTGCGATCGGCCAGCTCCTCGAATGGCTGCCACGGAGCGCCCGGATCGAGTCGCACATCGAGATCGGCGACGCCGGGGCCGAGCAGCAACTCCCGACCCACCCGCAGGCCACGGTGCGCTGGCACGTGACCCGGCCGGGAGCAACACCGGGCGAGGCGTTTGCCACGGTGATCGAAAGCCTCGAGGAACTGCCGGACGCAATCTGGGTGGCGGGTGAGGCAGCTGCGGTACAGCGCGTCCGTCGCCACCTGTTCGAGTCGCGCGGTCTCACCCGGTCAGCGGTCTCTGCGCGCGGCTACTGGAAGTACGGACGCTCCGCTACCTGAACGAAACGCCATGCCGAATGGTGCGGGCCGTGGCTCGCGCCGGACTCACGACAAGTACCGTCTCCAGCAAACGAGCCCATCCGGGCGACGAAGGAGAGTCGACATGCCGACCCCGAAGATCAACGGAATCTCGCACGTGGACTTGAGCGTCACGGACCTCGCGCGGAGTAAAGCCTGGTACAGCGAATTGCTGGGAATGGCCGAGCTCTTCGGGGGCAGGAATGACGAACACGGCTACGAGGTGTCGTATCTGATCGAGCCCGACTCGGGCGTGATCATGGGCTTCGAACGCCACGACGCCAACACGGACTCAGCGTTCGACGAGCGCCGGATCGGCCTCGACCACTTGAGTTGGGCGGTCGACAGCCGTGCACAACTCGACGGATGGCTCGCCCGCCTCGACGACCTCGAAATTCCCCACTCCGGAATCACGGAAGAAGACATGTGGGATGTCCTCGTCTTCCGCGACCCGGACAACATCCAGCTCGAGTTCATCTACGTCAAGCCCGCCGCATCCGGCCTGATCGACACCTGACCCAGCTTGATCGAGATCCGAGAACTCCAGGCCGGCGACGCCGATTCGTTGGTCACGCTGTTCGAGGCCGTACTCCCAGGCTTCACCTCGTCGTTGGCCACCAACGCCGACGGACCGCAGTCCTTTCTGACCGATCGCACGTCGTTCGCCCTCGGTGCATACATCGACTCGACCCCTGTCGGCCTCGCGTGGGGTCTCCAGATGCGGTCACCGGCCGGACGGCTGACGACCTACGTGCACGAATTGGACGTGCGCGCGGAATGGCGCCGACGTGGTATCGCCACTGCGCTCATCTCCCAAGCCATGGCCCTCGCCCGCAGCAACGACTCGACGAGGTTCTGGCTCTCGACGGGCGGACACAACGAGGTGGCCCAAACGCTCTACGACTCCCTCGGCGGCGAACGAAAGCAGCTCGGCGACGTCAACTACTGGTGGACTCTCGACTGAGCAACACCGACGGTGGAGATCCGATCTCGGTGATCGTGCATTCGCCCGTCCCGTGCGTCCGCTGCAGCTCATGCTGCTACGAGGCCGATCACGGTCGTGCCGACCTCGTGATGATCGATGCTGCTCGCTCCGTTCACGGTCGCTCCGACGTCACTTGGACGCCATGTCACCGATGCACGACGTACGCTCGCGGAGATGGGGGCCGCCAGACTGATGCAGCGGGCCGCAGCGGTCGGCGCGGCCGGCGCGATCTCGATGAGCCTCGTAGCGTGTGGTGCCGCGGACGCCGACCCGAGGTCCGGCGACGGCCGCGAGGCCGCCGTCTACGAATCGGTACTGGTGTGGATGCTCGACGAGGAACCGCCGCGGGCATCCGATGACGGCTCCGACGAACGCCCGGGCTGGACCATGTACGTCACGTCACGCTACGAAGAGCCGATCGCGGTCGACGTTCAGGCCTTCGTGGTCGAGGCGCTCGACGATCACGTCGTCGTTCGGTTCATCGACGAGCGGACCGAGGCGGTGGACGAGCGCGACGAGCGGCAACCCGTACGCGAAGACGGGATCCTGGTCGGCCTCGGCGCGGTTCCCCCGGAGGGTGACAGCGTCGTCGTGTACGTGGACCGCTACCGGGAGATCGACGACGTCGAGGCCTTCGATGTCGCGGTTCGGCGCCGCGGAGACACATGGGAGGTGGTCGGAGTCCCGGCGGCGGCCGACGTCCGCGTGCTTCCCCCCGGAGACTGAACGATCAGGAGAGAACGGCGCGGACCGTCTCGATGGCGGCCTCTGCATCGCCGACCGTGACCGGTCGGCCCGCCACCACCGACGCGCGAAGTGTCTCGAGCTGCGTCGGTGTCGTATCCGGTGATCTGGGCGAACCACCGCCCTTGGTCGACTCGACGAAGTCACGCCGGGCCTCCAATGCGGCCGCGGCGACAAGAACTGCCGCACGCGTCGAGCCGCCCTTCAACAGCACCTCCGCGGCGTCCAGCATCGCGAGCGGAGCATCGTGGGTCGGCGCGTCTTCGAGTACGAGCTGAGTGATCGCGGCGACGATGGTCGGAGACGCCTCCAACCGATCGGAGGCATGGAGCGAGACGTTGGTCGCGACGGCCGCACCGGCGAGCACGAGGGCCATGACGAGCAGACCGAGGCGGGGATCGGCCTGCGCCAGAACGGCCAGCGCGGCGCCCGTGATCCAGAAAAGTTGGAAGCGCGTCTCGAATCCGGCAAACGCCTGCGCCATGTTCGCGTCAGGTGCGGTTCGCTGGGCGAACGAGTCAAAGACGTGCTTGCCGCCGGCTGCGGCCGCCCCGACCGCGGCCGAGACGAGGATCGCGGTGAAGATGTTGAACTGGAGTACGGCGACCATCGCGACAGCGGCCGGCATGGCGAGCGCCAGCACAAGGATCCTCTCCTCCGTGAAGTGCGCCCGCAGGCGCCCGCTGAGGATGGTCGCCATCATCGCACCGATGCCGCCCGCGACGATGAGTGCACCGAAGCTCCAGACCGGAGCGCCGCTGCGCTTCAACGCGAACGCCAGCATGAACGTGAGCGCGCCGACCGCCGCACGGAGCAGTCCCATCGCTTGGATCGCCCGTGTGAGGCGGACCGCATGGAGCTCGTGATACTCGGCGCGGGTCTGGCGCTGCCCGCGCGTCACCTCAGGCGAGCCGATCGTGAGCGCCACGGATCCGGCGGCGAGAAACAACAGGGTTGCGCCCGCCAGGACGAGCGACGCGTCGCCCCAGGTCATCAAGAGCACCGCCGCTCCACCACCGATCGCGCTCGCGACGAGCCCGATGCGGGCCAGGGACGCATTGGCGGAAACGAGCTTGGTTTCATCGGTGACCAGGCGCGGCACGGTCGCGCTTCGACCGATCGAATACGCCTTGCCAAGGACGAGCACAGCGAATGCCTCCGGGAACATCAATAGGGTCCTCAGATCCTCGACGAGGGCCAACGTCAAAGCCGCCCGCCCGAAACAGGCCACGGCGAGGACGGTGCGCTGACCGCCCCGCACACGATCGACGAACGGGCCGATCAACGGCGCGAGTACCACGAACGGCGCCACCGTGACCAGCAGATAGAACAGCAGCCGCGGCCGCGCCGCCTCGACCGAGACGTTGAAGAACAGCGATCCGGCGAGCGACACCGTGAAGAATGCGTCTGCGCTCGCGCCGAGTCCATGCACGACCGCCAGGCGACGCAGATCGTCGAGTCGCCGCTGGCGTGTCACGCGACGAGTCTGTCACCGTCAGGCTGCGAGTCCGGTCTACCTCGTGGGGCGCATCCGTTTCCGTCTGCGGTGTGACCGGGTCCGGCGACGAGGCCACTGCCGCCTGACCTTCGCCCCTACCCAACCCGGCATGTATGCGACGACGCTGGGATACAGGGCGGACGTGGAGGTGTGACGTGAAGTACTTCGATGGACCGGCGCAACGAATCGGCTGGTTGTTCATCGTGGCGACGGTCGCAGGCGTGTCGAGCGTGGTGGTGATGTCGCCAAACCTCGGAGACGAGAATCTGCTCTCAGCAGTGCACTCCCATCAAAACTCGCTCATCGTCGGCGAAATGCTCATCTTCGTGATGCTGACCGCGATGGTCGGTACGGCCGTACTGCTCTTTCCGATCCTCAGGACTCACAGTGAAACCCTGGCACTGAGCTATGTGTTGGCCAGAACGCTCGAGGTGGCGGTGCTTTCTGTCGGGCTCGTCGCCGGGCTCTTACTGGTGCCACTGAGCTGGGACTACGCAACGGTCGAGGGTGGCGATGCGGCAAGTGCTGCGGTGCTGGCCGAGTCGCTCAAGACCGCCAGTGACTGGACGGGCTACCTGGGTGCCCAGATGATCTTCAGCATCTCAGCACTGGTGCTGAATTGGGCGTTTCTTCGAAACGGGCTCATTCCCCGCTGGTTGTCGTTGTGGGGCTTGATCGGTGTGCCACTCATGTTCACATCTGGTCTCCTGGTGATGTTCGAGTCCCTCAACTCGAATGCATCGATGCTGAACCTGCTGGTCGTTCCCCTCGCCGTCCAGGAGATGGTCATGGCCCTCTGGCTGATCGTGAAGGGATTCTGCGACGTGACCGAGCACGAACCCGCATTGGAGGCACCCGATCAGCGGGCTGCATCACGGTGAGGTTCCGCTGCCGAGTCCTTCGCCACGGCGTTGGCGGAGGGCCGCAAGCGGCGCCGGCCTAAACGCGATTGGTACAGTCGGCTGCAATGGGCAGTTGCGCTGACCCTCGGCACGGTGGGATTCCGGCGTGAGAGCGGTCGTCTACGACCGCTACGGCCCACCAAACGTACTTCGCGTCGAGGAGTTCCCGACGCCGACGCTGAAATCGACCAGGCCGTGGCACGGTTCGCCGGCGTGCTCGGTGCGTGACGGAGTCGCCACCTGGCTGCACGGGCAACTGTGCTGGGCGGGTCCAGAACGACGACCTGACCCCCAGCTTGCATGCACCCACACGACGTGGGTGGGCGGGCTCCAAGCACGGCTCGATCATTGTTGTGGTCTGCATCAGCACTATTCGGGCGAGCCGCCGACGATCGGACTGATCGCCGGCCCGGCACTCAGCGGCTGGCGCCGTCAGCGTGGCATATCGTGGTCAGACAGACAAGGAGTAACCCCCCATGGATCCCTCGCAAACAGCCCAACAGGAGAACTTGGACCTCGTGGCACGGGTCGGACCTCTCATCAGCACCGGCTTTGCCGACCGCGACGATGATCCGTTCTCAGACGACTTTGTCTTCCACTTCTTCAACCCGCACCTCCCGGAGCTGGCTGGCGACCACCACGGGCTGGATGGCCTCAGCAGCTTCTTTGAGCGATTGCGAGAGGGAAGCGACAGCGGCTTTCACAACGAGCCCCATTCACTCACCCCCTACGGAGACGAGCTCGTCGTTGCCTACGCGACCAACACGATCAGCTTCGCGGGCGCCACTCTGGACGTTGACGCGATCGTCGTGTGGCGGGTGTTCGGCGGGCGCATACACGAAGCTTGGGACATCCCGGCTATCAACACCGTGCGCCCCCGCCCGCCAGAGACAGGATGAACTCATCAGGACGCTGCCAGCGTGGTTCGTCGCGCGTATGACGAGTCCCAAGCAAGCACCCCACGGCGGTTCAGAGGAGTCGAGCCCCGGCGCACGGGTGCAGTTCAACGACCACTCGACTTCGAAGCCTCTTTGCTTGAACCCCGGTTTTTGGGGTGTGTCCGGGCGCGTTGCGCTGAGCCTCTGGTGTGGCCGAGGTTGGGGTCGTAGGATCGTTTTTGGGTTCGGGAGTGACTTATCCGAAGAGCCGGCTGTTCAGGATGTTGAGCCGGTCACGCTGGATTTCGAGTCGTTCCTGATTGTCCTCCCGGGCCCACTTATCAGTTCGCGAGGCGTCGGGCGTCTGCGACCAGGGCGCGGTAGACGACATTGGAGAGTTGTCGTTTCAACGCCCGGATTGCTTCTTT
>JASJHI010000261.1:0-5008 GCA_033791105.1 Acidimicrobiia bacterium
CCTACGACGGCTTCCCGATGCACGAGGACGGTATCGGGATGGCCCGCACATTCAAGGCCGAATTCGACGGCACAGCGCGCTCGGCGACCGGCGTCCGGAGCGGTTTCTTCGCGTCGGCCGACGCGCCCCCAAATCCGGCCGCCTACACCGGCCTGCGTACGAGGAGCTCGAGAGCTACCGATGCGGTGGCCGTTCCGGTCGCCATGCGACCAAGCAGTCGTGCACCGGTAGCGGTGCTGACAGGAACGCTCGGGGCGCCCGTCATCGGGCCGCTGATCGGGTCGATCGCTCGCTCCGACGTCCGCGTGCTGCCCGTCGACAACCGCTTCTTCGGCGGCAACACCGGCGTCACCGGACTCCTCACCCACGAGGACGTCTCCCGCGTGCTAGCCGACTCGCCCGAGGGCCATCGGTATCTCCTGCCCGATGTCTGTCTGTCCGACGACGGACGTTTCCTCGACGGCCCGACGATCGCCGATCTCCCGCGAGCCGTCGAAATCGTCCCGACAGACGGAATTGCGCTCCGATCCGCGCTGGAGGTGTCGTGAGCAAATTACCCACGGTCGTCATCATCGGCCGGCCGAACGTCGGCAAGAGCACGCTGTTCAACAGGGTGATCGGCAGCCAGCAGGCGATCGTGGAGGATCGGCCTGGCATCACGCGCGATCGAAAGGAACTCGAGGCGGAGTGGCTCAACGTGCCCTTCCTGCTCGTCGACACCGGCGGGTGGATGCCCGGCGGTGACATCCTCGTCGAGAAGATCAGCCGCCAGGTCGAGGCGGCTGTGCGCGAGGCCGACGTGGTTCTGTTCGTGGTCGACGCCTCGGTCGGCATGACCGACGACGACCAAGTGATCGCCAACTGGATTCGGCGCACCGCAACCGAAGTCGTCGTCGTGGCGAACAAGTCCGACAACGAGCGCCGCGAGGCCGAGATGTGGGAGTTCATGGGCCTGGGCCTCGGCGAGCCCATTCCGATCAGCGCACTCCACGGTCGTCGGGCCGGCGATCTCCTCGACGTGGTCATCAACCGTTTCGAACAGATCGACGGCGGCGCACAGTCCGGCATCGGCGGCGAATTCTCGGACCCCGACGCGATCTCGGTCGAAGTCGAAGTGGGCGAGTCGTGGACCGATGACGATGTCGCGCCGCCGCGCATCGCCATCGTCGGTCGGCCCAACGTGGGCAAGAGCACGCTGTTCAACAGGCTGGTGGGCGAGGACCGCGCGGTAGTGCACGACATGCCGGGTACAACGCGCGACTCGATCGACACCGTTGTCGACACCGAAGACGGACCGCTTGTATTCATCGACACGGCCGGCATGCGCCGCAAGGGCAAGATCGACGACGCGGCCGAGTACTACTCGTTCGTGCGGGCCCTGCGGGCGATCGACGACGCCAATGTCGCACTGCTCGTCATCGATGCCACGGTCGGCATCACCGCCCAAGACCAGCGCCTCGCCGAGCGCGTCGATGCGTCCGGGTGCCCCATTCTGCTCGTGCTCAACAAGTGGGAGCTCGTCGGCACGGAGGAGCGCCTCCACGTGCAGGCGGAGCTGAACCGCAAGCTCGCGTTCGTCGGGGATGCGCCCGTGCTCAAGATCTCCGCATTGACCGGAAAGAACGTCGACAAGCTGCGTCCCCGACTGCAGGAAGCGATCGCGCAGTACCACACTCGGGTGCCGACCAGAGACGTCAACCGTGTGCTGGCGGCGGCTCAGCAGCGCCAACCCGCGGCTGGCGGTGCGAAGGTGCTCTACGCCGTGCAGGGCGCTGCGGAACCACCGACGTTCACGCTGTTCGTCAACCGCGAGCTACGCCAGGACTACCTCCGCTATCTCGAGCGCGCGATCCGCGAGGCATTCGATCTCGGCTCGACCGCGATCAAGATCAGGGTTCGCAAGCGTCAGTGAGCCTGTCGGTCCACGCTGGGGGATCCGCCGATGCCGTGGTGTGAGGAGTGCGCCAAGTACATGGCGCCGAGTGCAATGAACGACGACGGTACGTGCCCGACCTGCGGGATGGAGTGCGAAGCACCGACGTCTACGGACGGCGATGAGACTGCCCCCTGGCACTTCAAACTGCTCGTCGTCGCAACCGTCGTGTATCTCGCCTGGCGCCTCTTCGACCTCGTCAGCTGAAGGACCGTCCGAGCCGGCCCGTTCACTATCGTCGCCGCATGCCTGACTCGGCGCTCGTCATCGTCGTCGTCGAGGCGGAACCAGTGGTGGGCCGCTATCGCCTCCAACATGATCCCGTGGCCGCGCTCGGTGTTCCCGCCCACGTCACGATCCTGTTTCCGTTCAGCTCAGAACTCGACCCCGAGAGGGAGGATCAGATCCGATCGCTGGCGGCATCGATCGAGCCGTTCGAGAGGAGGTTCCGCGCGATCGGTCGATTCCCCGGCGGTGTCCTCCATCTCGTGCCCGAGCCGAACGATCGCGTGCGGGCAATGATTCGCCAAGCGATGGACGCCTTTCCGGACCACCCGCCATATGGCGGCGAGATCACCGACCCGACACCACATCTGACGATCGGCATGGCGCTCGACGACGACACCGCCGACCGTATCTCGGCGGAGATCGCGCCTCGATTGCCGATTCGTACGCGGGTTGACGAGCTGACGTTGCTGGTCACCGACGACGAGGGTCGGTGGGTCTCGGCGCGGGGTTGGCCGTTGGGACCGCGTTTCCGGTCGTCGTCTGCGCCAAGGTGATCGGTCGTCGGTAGAGTCGCTCTGCCACACACATACGGGCTGTGGCGCAGCTTGGTTAGCGCGCTTGTCTGGGGGACAAGAGGTCGGGAGTTCGAATCTCCCCAGCCCGACGCTCTGACCAGGGGATTTAGGTGGGATTAGACCCCTGGTCGGGGTACGAACCTGGCCGGTTGCACCCCGGTGGGGTGCAACCGGATGTCCTAGAGGGTGAGATACTTGCCTCGGTCGACCAGGGTCGGTAACACCTCGATGAGGTTGCCAGCGATGAAGGTGCGTTCCTGTTTGCACTTCGGGCACCAGATGGGAATCGGCTCGTCTCGACCCGTTGCACGAATCGCACGGCCCGATTTCCCGCGGAGACTCGACCTCGTCTGAGGCTGGGACTCGGCTTCGTCCCTCGTACGGATCACGCTTCCATCGATTGCATCAGTCGTCCGATATAGCGTGCCCTCCTGCCGTGGTGCGAGGGGCCGACCTCCTGGGTTCTTCTCGATTCGCTCGATCTGAATCTCCGGCCCGTCCTCGTCGTGGATGATGCGTAGGCGTGCCAACCTGAGGTTCCGGTGTTCCATACATCGAACCTCGACCCACGGCGTGATCGAATCACTAGACATCAGGGACCAGTATCACCCACGCAGAGCGGTCGGGGGAGTATCATGACTCTTGAGAGCACCGGTAGTCGGTGTGTTGGCCGCTGGCAATGGGATGCCGGCAAGTGACCTTCTCGTCGCAAGGGCGCGACACCTTTATTGTCATGCCCGCGATCTTGGAAGGTGCTAAATGCAGCCGCCAGTCGTTCCGCTGAAGACCGCCCAGGAGTACCTGGGGGCCTCAGCAGGCAATCCATCTACAACCTCGCCCGAGCAGACGAGCTGAGGCTCGTGAAAATTCGGCGTCGCACGTTCATACGAGTCTCCGATCTCGATGCGATCATCGAGCGTGGTTCGTCGTGAGGTCGGCTGCGCCGGGTCGACTGCCCGCCCATTTGAACCGTGTACTCGATCGGTGTGACGGGGTCAAGCGGAACGGCCGCGGTTACGGGGCGAAGTGTCCGTGTCACGACGACACCGAACCGTCGCTCGGGATCGCCATCAGCGAGAACGACCGGCGAGTCAACGTCAAGTGCTTCGCAGGCTGTGACAGTGATGACGTTCTGCGGGCTCTCGGTCTGACCGTTGCCGACCTCTATCCGGACGCGACCCGAAACGGGGTCAGGATCGAGCGCCGCCACCCGTACCACGACGAGTTCGGGAACGTGCTGTACGAGGTTCGCAGGCTGGACCGGTCGAAGGACCGATTCCGGACCTATCACCCGACGCCGGACGGCTGGAAACCGGGGCGGGGTGACGCCGACCCCGTCTTGTACAACCTTCAGTTGATCCTTCGCAGCGCGCCCACCGGGGAGTCGGTGTTCTTCTGCGAGGGTGAGCGTGACGCCGATTCGATGGTGGCTGACGAGTTCGTTGCCACGACGGTCCCCTCGGGCTCGTTCAGGAACGTCGACACCTCGGCGCTGAAGGACCGGCTCGTCATCGCGTGTGTTGACAACGACGCCGGGGGACTATTCGAGGCCGTGCGCCCCCCCTCTGATTGCAAGGACGTGACCGAAATGGTCGAGAAGGGATACTGCCTCACGACCCAGCTCATCGAAGTCGACCTCGACACGGAGCAACCGCCGTTCGAGAACTGGCACCGTCGAAACGATCCGCCGATCGACCGCAGCGCGTTCTACCCCGACGGCAACCCGGTCTCAGTCCAACTGCCCAGTGGACTGCTTCTATCTCACCTCCAAGCCGAACGACTCAAGCTCGACGACGTGATCGTGTTCTTGCTCTTAGAAGAACGGGCCGGCAAGTCGTCGCTCGCGAAGATGACCGTCGCCGACATCGAACGCGTACTCGGCTGGCGATGGCACCGAGCTGACGCATCGGTCAAACGCCTGGAGTCCGTCGGCCTCATCAGCAACATCAAACGCGGGCACATGCGGGTATTCAATCCGTGCTGGCCCGACCGGCAAACGGAGCACCTCGACCGCGACGCCACCTATCGCAACCGTCCCGAACCCCTGCCACCATCTTCCCCAAGTAACCCCAACAAGTCCCCAGCGAATCGACGCCCAGCGTCGAACCGACCTCCGGAAAACGTCGAAACACCTCCGGAACGCGTCGACTCGACCTTCGGCATCGGGGCAACGGCATGAAGAGCCGCCCCGCATCCGTTCCAGCTCCCGTCGGGCTGCGCCGCATCGCCGACCTGCCCGTCCCCGACCCGCCATCGCTGCGAGCCCGTGACC
>JASJHI010000262.1:0-5301 GCA_033791105.1 Acidimicrobiia bacterium
TGGGCCCTCTCGCGCCTGATGTCGTACCGGATTCCTCTGCCTACTGACGGCCAGCGGTCGCTCGACATCGTCGAGCCGAACTCGACCGCCGTCCAACGCTCCCTGCGGCGCAACGGTCTTGCTGCCTACGAGCCGCCGACCGTGGCGACCCTCCTCGCTCTCTTCGAGGACCAACCTGACGGGTTCGGGTTCTTCGACGTCGGGGCCAACATGGGGCTCTACGCCCTGCTCTGCGCGTCGCTGTTCGAGCCGGAGGTCGTGGACGCGTTCGAGCCCACGCCGTCGACATCGCAGGTGGCGCGCACGATCGTCAAGAAGAACGGGCTCGACGTCACCGTTGCGGAGATCGCGCTCTCCGACTCGAACGGCACGGTCACGTTGCATCTGTCGGACAAGTCGGACGCATCGAACTCGCTCGTCGAAGGGTTCAAGACGAGCTCGGCCGGCATCGACGTCGAACGCACTCGCCTCGACGACTACGTACAGCGCACGGGCCATCGGCCGCAGGTCATGAAGATCGACGTCGAGACTCATGAACCGGAGGTGCTGGCCGGAGCGGACGAGACGATCCGGCGGGAACGTCCCTTCATCGTGATCGAGGTACTCAACCGCCACGGCCGGGATCATGGCCTCGAGATCACCGAGGCGATGGCGCCCTACGCGTACAGCTACTACGAGTTGTCCGACCCAGCGGACTGGCACCCGCGCTCCGAGGTGACAGGTGCACTCGGAACGCCGCACCACGACTGGTTACTGGCGCCCGCGCCTCTCGACGATCAGTTCGCTGCCCGATGTGAGGTGTGGCGTGACCGCCTGGCGCGGTGCGGGCCCGAGCGCAACTCGCGTGTCCCGGTGCGACGGTCGGTGATGGCCGCCGCGCGACGGGGAGGGGTCCGCGAGGTCGTCGCGGCAGGAGGGCGGTACATCGAGGTTATTCGCCGCGGGAAGCCGGGCTGATCGGTCTGCGACGGTCGCGCGCAGGACGTGTCACCCAGGCGGGGCGTTCGGGAGGAGGGCCTCGAACCGTTTTCGAATCAGGCTGTGGATCTCTTGCTCGTCGGGGAATCGACGCCGGCCGACCGGGGCGACGAAGGTGCCGTCTCGGCGGTGCCAGTTGAGGTAGCCCTCGGGAGTGCGGCGGACGGTGATGCCGAGCGCATGTTTGGCCCGGTTGTCGTGCTGGCAGGCGGGACCGGCATTGCGCTGGTTGGTCTCGCCGCCATCGTCCCACCCATCGAGGTGGTCGACCTGGTTGAACCGCTTGTGCACCAGGCAGCCGGGCCGGACGCAGCCCGAGGCCGCAAACATCGCCGCTTCCCGGGCGGGACCGGTGAACAACCGCCGCTTGCGGCCCCAGTCGACCACGACGCCGGCGGAGTCGACAACGACCCGTCGGACGTGTCCGTCGAGGGCGGCGACCACGATGTCGTCGGGCAGGAGCGGTGTGCCGTTGGCCGTCTGGCGCCGGGGGAGATCGGCCTCGCACCGGTCGTCGTCGTCCGGCATGCGCACCAGGCCGTGCGAGGCGAGATCGTTGCGGAACGTGAGGTAGTCGACGGCGACGTTCAATACCACTGGTGCGGCCGCAACCGGGGAGCCTTCCGCACCCGCTGCCGAGCGCGTCATCGCCAGGAACGCATCGAATCGGCGCTGCGCGTCGGTGCGCGGGAGCAGATCGCGGGGCGCGTCGGGCCCGTGCAGCCTGTCGCGTTCGGCACGGTCGCGTTCGAACTCGGCGTCGACGAAGCGGTCGAAGATCGCCCGCATCTCCTCGGCCTGCAACGGCGTGCCGCCGGACGCGCTGATGACGACGCCGACACCATCGGTGCCGACGAACGCCCGGCGTCCCTCGACCGACGCATTGCGGTCGCGATGCGATCCGTCGGAGTCCGCCATCGACTCCCATGCACGGATGCACGTTCTGGCCGCTTCGAACGAGAGCTGCTCGCGGAGCAGGTCCGCGGCGTCGGCCAACTGATCGCCGCAGCGGGGGTTCGCTCGAACGCGGGCCAGTTCGTCGAACTGGGCAACCCCGATCTCGCCGCGATGCAACGCCTCGCCGGCTTCGGGCACCGTGGCTGCCAATGCCGCAGCGCGCAGACGCAGGGTCGTGTCGCGGCGCGACCAGTTGGTGTTGGACCGCAGCCAGCTGCCGATCGTGCGGTGCCGTTCTTCCTGGTGGAGCGCCCGCTGCTTCGCCTCGTACACGACCACCGCCGTCTCGGCCTCGACCCGGCGACGATCGAGTTCGAGTGACCGCAGCCTCTCGGTGAGTTCGTCGTCACACAGATCGGCCACGACCGAGGTGAACTCCTCGAACGTCGCTGCGATT
This sequence comes from Acidimicrobiia bacterium, assembly GCA_033791105.1. Taxonomy (GTDB): domain Bacteria; phylum Actinomycetota; class Acidimicrobiia; order Acidimicrobiales; family Ilumatobacteraceae; genus JASJHI01. The sequence continues at coordinate 2,333 of JASJHI010000262.1, forward strand.
GTGGCAGTCTCCTCCATGATCCAATGATATCGAATAGATGTACGAAGTACAACCTCGACAAACAACACATGTTCGATTACATGAGATCTCGAACAGACCGCGTGATCGAGGCCGATCAGCGGCGGCGTCGGCCGAGGAACCCGGTCGCCCAGGCCAGGTGGATACAACCGAGGACCGGCGCGACCAACAACCGGCGGGCCCCGATCGCGGAAGCGCAGAGCGCTGCGGCGTACGTGGCGGGCAGGATCATCGCAGGGCGGAACCGGAGCGCCGCGATCAGACCCGACGCGACACCGACGATCCCGAGCGGGGGCACGACCTGGCGTATCCGGGTCGACTCGGGGTGCATCCGCATCACGGCCCGCTTCCACCGTCCGTACTCGTAGTACTGCCGCCACAGCGTCGACCACGACCCCCGCGGCCGATATGCGACCGACAGCGCAGGATCGAACCACACCTCGCCGCCCGCCTGTCGCAGCCGGATGTTCAACTCGTAATCCTGGTTGCGGATCAGGCGGTCGTCGAATCCGCCCACCGCCTCGACCGCCGCGCGGTCGAACACGCCGAGGTACACCGTGTCGACTGGCCCTTCGTCACCGCCCACCCGGTACGACGCGCCGCCGGTGCCGAGCAACGACGTGGTGGCCGCGGCGACCGCCTCCTCGAATGGTGTCGTCGGCACCGGCACCTGGAGGCCGCCGACGTTCACTGCCCCCGTCCGGCGCATCGTCTCGACCGCGCGTTCGACGTAGCCGGCCGACAGTTCGCTGTGGCCGTCGACGCGCACGATCACCGGCGCCGAGCCGGCGGCGATCGCCGCGTTCAACGCTGCCGGTGTGATTCCGGCGGGATTGCCGACCATCAGCACCCGCTCGTCGCCGTCAGCGATCGACTGGGCCAGCGCCTCGGTGCCGTCGTCGGACGGCCCGACCGCCAGCACGATCCGCATCTCACCCGGATAGCCCTGCGCAAGCACCGCATCGATGGCCACGCTCAGATGTGGCGCCTCGTTGCGGATCGGCATGATCACATCGACGTCGGGCCACGCCCCTTCGGGCCTGACGGCGGCCGCTGGTGTCGCGATCGCAGCGCGCATCGAGACGGTGCTCAGACCCGGCGGGCCAACACGACCCACACCGTGCGGAACAGGATCTCGATGTCGATCACCAGTGACCAGTTGACCAGGTACTGGATGTCGTAGCCGAGCTTGTACTCAGGGTCGGTGCCGTACCGCCCGTGCACCTGGGCGAGCCCGGTCAGTCCCGGCGGCAGCTCGTTGCGGCGGATGTACCCAGGAACTCGGCGCACGATCTCGGCGACCAGTTCCGGCCGCTCGGGCCGCGGTCCGACGAGTGACATCTCACCCTTGATCACGTTCCACAACTGCGGCAGTTCGTCGGCGCGCATCGAACGCATCCAGGCCAGCGTCGGCACGATCCGCGGATCGTCGTTGGTGGCCAGCACCGCTCGGCCGTCCACCGCGGCGTCGGGACTCATCGTGCGGAACTTCATGCAGCGAAAGATCGCGCCGTCGCGGCCGACACGATCCTGGCCATAGAACACCGGTCGACCGGCTCGGATCCGCACGTAGAGCGCGAGCAGCCCGATGACCGGTATCCAGATCGGCGCCAACAGCACCACGACGAGCAGGTCGAAGATCCGCTTCAGGCGCACCTTGTGCGCCGGCACGCTGTGGGCTCGCAACGTCACGAACGGCATCCCACCGACCTGCCGGATCGTCTTCAGACCGAGCAGCGTCTCACGGGCACTGACACGCTGCAGAAACCCAACCCCGGACAACTCGAGCGAGTTGAGCGGCTCGGGATACACCGACCCGAACGCGGTCACGTCGAGCAACAGGACATCGGTCGCCTCGTTGTCGGTCACGGCCGACGTCAGCAGATGCGGCGACCGGACCCGGTCGACGACCTCGGCGTCGCGGTCGCTCTCGGCGAGCTGCTTCGCCGCCAGATCGAGCGCGTCCGGCTCGCCGACGAGAACAACCCTCGGTGCGCCTTTGCGGCGACGGGCGAGCGACCGGCTCAGCTGGCGGTTCCACACGAGCAGGAACGACGCCAGCATGAGGAAGACGGCGAGATTCAGACGCGGCATCAGATAGCGGTTGAGCAGCACGAACGCGAGCCCCTGCACCGCGACTCCGATCGCTGTCGCGAGGAGGGCCCGCGGCAACCACGGGCGGACGCCGAGACGCGGCTCGCGCTCGTACAGCCCGGCGAAATAGTTGACGACGAGCATGATTGCGGTCGCGATCGCGAAGCCGACCCAGTAGTGGGGGAGCGCGTAGGTGTCCCAATCGAAGCTGAACCCGAATCGCACGAACGAGATGGCGATCATCAGCCCGTAGAGGGCGATCGCGTCCATCGCGACCAGGAAGCGGAAACCCCGTGACCACAGGTAGTTCAGCGGCCGTCCGAGCAGCGAGACAGCGCGTTCGACCACCGAGGGAAACTCGCGCGTCGAGGTCGACGCCGGAGCGCGGGACATCGCTGCCATGACCCTCCCAGGGTACTGCTGGTCCCTCACCATCGCCGGTAGCACCGCCCCAGTACGTTCAGGGGCGGACGGCGGTGAGGACGATCTGATAGCCGAGGAATTGTCGCAGCAGCGGCACCCGTCCGAGCCACGCTTGACCAGCGATCCAGTCGTTCGCCGTTCCGCCGGGGGCATCGAGCAGTCGCAGGTTGAGATCGACGTCGCGCACCTCGAGGCCGACGCCGGCGCACAGTCCGACAGCGTCGCGAGTCGTGAACCACCGGAGGTGGGTCTCGTCGAACAGTCCCCGAGACCGGCGCGGAAAGGTGCCGCGGACCACGATCGACCAGATCGCTGACACGTGCCGGATGTTGGGCAGGCTGACCACGACGGTGCCACCGGGAGCGAGCCGGTCAACCGCCTGCGCCAGCACGTGATGTGGATCGCGGAGGTGCTCCAACACGTCGGCGAACACG
>JASJHI010000263.1:0-6900 GCA_033791105.1 Acidimicrobiia bacterium
GGTCTTCGATGGCGTGATCGGGTTGAATCCGATGTAGATGTTGCCGGAACCCGAGTTCGTCTGCGAGCCGCCGAGCGTCGAGACGTCGGCCTCCGAGTCGAAGTCGGGAACCGAGACCTCTTCGGGACTCACCCAGTCCGCGGCAGGGGCGAAGCCGGCGACGTCGGTGTTCGCCGTGCCGAGTTCGTTGTAGTAGCTCAACGTGTGCACGTGCAGGTCGTCGACACCCTGCGTGATCGAGGCGAGCTGCGACTTGCCGAACCATCCCGTGTCATACGCGAACGCGTAGCGACCAGCCAGTTCATCGTATGTTCGCGTCGTGCCGGTGGCGGGCGCGTCGCCCCACTTGACGTCGATCCGGGCGAGCCGGTCGGGCAAAACGTCGACGTAGCCGAGCCGGGCGTTGACGATCGGATCGAGGCGAACCCCTGCACCGGCCGACACCTCGGACTCGCGCAGGAAGTCGACCTCGTACGGCGCGCCGTTGAAGTCGGTGATGGCACTCGTGGCGTCGGTGTAGAGGATGCGATCGAGGTAGTGGTGCTTGCCGCAGAGTGCGCTGGCGCTACTGCAACCCGGGGCGACGACCCATCTGTCCGCCGCGAACGTGTACTCGACCTTGTCCCACTCGTAGCGGATGAGATTGACCCCGATGTCTCGCTCGGCCGCCAGCAGCCACCGCACGATGTTGCCCTGCTCGTCGCGGACGACGGCATCCTCGTCGATCGCCGGCACCGATTCGGTCGTCGACGGTACAGGACCGCCGCTGTCGGGCGTGCCGCCGTACCACTTGACCCCGCCGTCCTTGCCGCGCACCTCCCAGAAGTAGTTCGCGGGTCCGCCCGCACCGACGACGTGCCGGATGATCTCGGAATACTCGGTCTCGACCTGGTGGGTGAAGTCGCGCCGCGTCAGGGTGTTGTCGCGCGCCTCCCAGGCGTCATCGATCGCGTTCGGCACGAGAAGTTGGCCGTCGTGCGTGTACGACTCGCTCTCGAGCGAGGCGTTGAAGTGGGGCGCCCCGAACGACGTGTCGACGGCAATCTCGCCCACCGACAGGTCCCAGCCCACGCCCAGCCAGCCGTTGTCGCCGCCCGAGTCGTACGTGACCTCGAGCTCGGGGGTGATGCCGTGCCCGGGAGGCACGTCGATGGCGTACGACGTCGTCGCGGCACCATTGCTGATCGCATCGGGTGCCTCGATGATCGAGAGCCCCTCTACCGGGTCGGCATACTGCAATCCGTCGACGGGACTGTCGCCGTGCTCGGTCGGCGCCTGCGGATCGATGGGCGCGAGCGCCTCCGCGACGAGCCCGGAGGGGTCATCTGACAACACCGGAATGGAGCTACTGACGACGAGCGCTCCTCCGAGCGCGGCAACGACAAGCCAACGACGAGAAATCCTGGACATGATCCACCCCTCCAAAACCTGCCGCGCAACCTAGACCTGGACGAAGTCTGACGCAACTCCGCCGGCATTCGACCGAAGCGGGCGCACCGAATTGGGGTCGTGCGACACCCATCGCTATTGGCTGAGACCGTCGACCGCGAACATCGACCGGCGCGGCCTCCAGGGTGCGGTCGCCGGGAACGGACGGATGCCTCGAAGGTAGTTCGCAGCGAGCCCGATGATCACCGGTCTCCGAGGAGGTCGGCAAGAAGAACCGCTGTCCGCCGTGCAGCCGAACCCGGCGGCTCCTCCGCTCGGCAGAACGCCGACCAGGTGATGTCGAGACCGTCATCACCGCACCTGACCGCCGCGATCCGCCCGAGCGAGACGGCAGGTTCGAGCGCCCAGCGACTGAGGATGCTCACCCCGGCTCCCGCGGCAACGAGTTCAGTGATCGCACTCGTTTTCTCGACCACGGTCACGAGGCGCGGGTACGCCGCGGCCGGCCGGATGAAGCGGTCGTACTCGAAGCCGGGGCTCGGGTTCAGGTTGTAGGTGAGGTACGACTCCTCGGCCAGATCGTCGGCGGTGACCCGGTCATGACGGGCGAGTCGATGCCCGGGCGCGACCATCAGCATCAACTCGTCCTGGAAGAGCGAGATCGGCTGCGCGCTTCCGCGCGGCGCTCCCAGCCCGATCACGAGGTCGGCGTTGCCGTCTGCCAGCGCCGGACCCGGTGCATCGCCGACCACCACCAACTGCAGTTGCACGGCCGGCAGCTCACGCCCTGCAATTCGGAGTACGTCCGGGAACCAGTGGAAGCAGTCGTAGCTCCCCACCGCGATCCGCACGACCGCCTCGACTTCCTCGTCGGATGAGCCAACGACCTCCTCACATCGGGCCAGCTCCCCCAATGCCCGACCCGCGGCCTGATGCACGGCGAGGCCGGCCTGGGTGGGCCGTAAGGCCCGGCGACCACTCCGCTCGAACAGCTTTGTGCCCAACCGGCGCTCGGCTTCGGCAACGCGGTGGCTCAGTGCCGACTGCGTCGTGTGCAGCGCGTCGGCTGCGGCGGTCATCGTGCCGAGATCGACGATCGCTGTGACGGTCTCGTAGTGACGGAGATCGAGCAGCAATGGCACAGTCCAATCTTATATGAGATGGGCTCATGGATATGCGGGTCAAACATTCGTTGGACGCGACAGTCCAGGTGTTGTTCGCTTGGTTGGACAACGCCTTCTTCCGAGGCGGCGGACCTCGGACAGCACGCTCGACGTACAGAGAGAACGACACCTTGCTCACCACTCACGAACTCCCCTCCCACCGGATCGCCGACCCCGAATGTGGGTGGATCGACGAGCTCATCGATGTGGATCGCTACCCGCTTCCGCGGCCCGGCGAACCGGCGTGGCTCGACCTGGTGACCGACGTCCGGCGGCAACTGCGATCCACTGGCTGCGCGCAGCTCGACGGATTCATCCGACCGGCCGCCGTATTGGCGATGCGGGACGAGATCGCCCGGATGGCCCAGCAGATACCGATCCGCCGACATCGCGCGTCGGTCTACGCCCGCGGCGATGCCGAAGCCGATCTCAGCGACGACGACCCGCGCACCCGACGCCTCGAGTGGTTCGCCGGTCACGTGACCCGCGACATGTTCACACCGTTCGACGCGACGCTTCAGCTCTACGTCTCACCCGCTGTCAAGCGATTCGTCGCTGCATGTGTGGGATGCGATCGCGTGTACGAGTACGCCGACCCGTTGGCCGGCGTCGTCGCCACAGTGCTCCCTCCAGGTGGCGCGTACCCCTGGCACTACGACTCCAACGAGTTCGTCGTCACGATCATGACCCAGGCTCCGGAGGCGGGGGGTTCGTTCGAGTTCGTCCCCGATCTCCGCTCGCCCGGAGACGAGAACCTCGCCGGACTCCACGATGTCCTGACGGGTTGCGCGGACGATCGGATCCGACGGACAGAGATGCATCCCGGTGACCTCCAGTTGTTCCTCGGCCGCTACTCGCTGCACCGAGTGACAAGGACATCAGGTTCGGCCGAGCGCCACGTCGCGGTGTTCTCGTACACGGATGCCCCGGGCGTCATGGGACCGCTCGACCGGACCCGCGCCGTGTACGGCCGCGTCACCGAGGCACATCTCGTCGCCGCCGACAGCGCAGAACAACTGCGCGATGGCCTCATTCGATGACCAGCACGTCTCGCCACGCGGGCGCCGATCACGTCGATCTCAGCGAGCCAGCCGACCTCGAACTCGGACGGCTCCACCGGCTCCGGTCCGCGATCGCGGACGCCGGTTTCGACGCGGGGCTGTTCTACGACCCGACCAATGTCCGCTACGCGACCGGCACATCGAACATGCAGGTCTATTCGCTGCACAACCCGTGCCGATACGCGCTCGTACCAGCATCGGGTCCGGTCGTGTTGTTCGAGTTCAAGGGGTGCGAGCACCTCTCCGACTCGCATCCCGCAGTCGACCAGGTACGGCCGGCGATGACCTGGTACGACTTCGTCAGCGGTCCTCGGGTGGGCGAGTTCAGCTCCCGGTGGGCGGGTGAGATCGCGGCGCTCGTGGGCCCCGGTGCTCGTGTGGCCGTCGATCGTCTCGACCCGGCCGGCAGCGACGCGCTCCGCGAGCGGGGGATCGAGATCGGCGACGGTCAGGCGGTCGCCAACCGGGCACGCGCTGTCAAGACACCCGCCGAGATCAACGCGATCCGTGCGGCAGTCGCCCAGTGCGACGACGCGATCACCGAGATGCACGCAGCCATGTCGCCGGGAATCACCGAGAACGAGCTGTGGGCCGAACTGCACCGGAGCAATATCGCGAGGGGCGGCGAGTGGATCGAGACGCGCCTGCTGACGTCCGGCTCGCGCACCAATCCCTGGTACCAGGAGAGCTCGATGAAGGTCATCGAATCCGGCGAGTTGGTCGCGTTCGACACCGACCTCATCGGACTCGGGGGCTACTCGGTCGACGTATCGCGCACCTGGCTGGTGGGCGATTCCGCTCCGACGGCGGGGCAGACGAGACTCCACGACGCGGCGCTCGCACAACTCGAACACAACACCGAGCTGTTGCGGCCCGGCGCATCATTCGCCGAGATCTCGTGCGCGGCCGAGCTGGTGCCTCCCGGACTGCACTCGGTCACCAACGCCGCGATCGCGCACGGAATCGGATTGTGCAACGAGTACCCGTTGATCCTCAACCGGGACCACTTCGCAGCGTCGGGCTACGACGGTGAGATCGTCGAGGGAATGGTGCTCTGCGTCGAAGCATTGGCGGCGCCACCAGGCGGCACCGAAGCGGTGAAGTTGGAACAACAGGTCCTGATCACCGAGAACGAACCCGAGGTGCTGTCCACTCATCCTCTCGGACTCCGACCCTTCGACTGAGCCTTCGACTGACGCTTCGATCCGGGCGTCCAATCCTCGCCCGGACATCTACGGCGCGAGTACAAGCACCGGTACGGGACACCAGCACTCGCGGCCGTTCGTCGACAGCGTTCGAGTTCATGCTCGGGCGGAGGGTGCGCCATCATGAGCGGCCATGACACTCCGAGTCGTCACCTGGAACGTGTGGTGGCGGTTCGGGCCGTTCCGGCAGCGCCAGCAGGCCATCGAGCACGTGCTTCGCGAGGTGGATGCCGACGTGATCTGCCTCCAAGAGGTGTGGGCAACCGACGCCGAAGGTCGCGAAGTCGACCAGGCCGCGATGCTCGGAGACACGTTGTCGATGCATGTCAACCGCACCACACCGACGTTCTACGACGGCCAGGCGTTCGGCAACGCTGTGCTCAGCCGGTGGCCGGCAGGGCTGCTCGCCGACCAGCCGCTCCCGCGGGCCGACGGGACGCCGGGGCATCGACAGGTGGTGGCGGCCACGATCGATACTCCCTGGGGCCCGTTGCCGGTTGCATCCACGCACCTCGACCACCGTTTCGATGCATCGGCCACTCGACAGCGGCAGGTCGAGGTGCTGCTGTCCCTGGCGACCGACTGGCGAGGCGACACCGGGTCCGATCTCCCCGTGATTCTGGGCGCCGATCTCAACGCCGTGCCTGACAGCGACGAGGTCCGCACGCTCACCGGACGTCGCGCCGCCATCGATGGAATCGTGATGAGTGACGTCTGGGAACAGTGTGGTGCGGGCTCCGGAAACACCTGGAGACGAGAGAATCCGTATCTCGATGACAGCGCCTGGCCGGATCGGCGACTCGACTACCTGCTCGTATCGTGGCCCCGACCCAAGCCGGTCGGTAATCCGGTGCGTTCCTGGCTGGCCGGTGACGGACCTGTCGACGTCGACGGCGAGCAGGTGTGGCCGAGCGATCACGCCGCGGTGGTCGCCGACTTCGTCACGCCGACTGCAGACTGATCGCAGTCGCCGCTGGGGTTGTCCGCGATGGGCATCACCGTCTTCTGCAGCGCCGGGTCGTTGGTTCGTCGCGCTCAGGCAGGTCGCCCCTCGAGTGCGCGGATGAGGCCCTCGTTGGCGCGATCTCCGATGCGATTGAACACGGGCCGCAACACGAGCTCGAACATCCGCAAGAGGCCGTTCAGCTCGAGGATGGCGTCGTAGGTCACCACCGTCGACTCAGCGTCTTCGACGACCTTGATCCGATCGATCGACGCGAACATTCGGCTCCTCGCTTGGATGACCGCTTCTCTGGGCGGGTCGAAGTGTGTGGTCTCGTAACGCAGGGTCAGACCGCCGCGCGGCGCATCGACGACGACGTCGAACGAGGCGCCAGCGTCGGCACCATCACCGTCGACCTGCGTCACACCTCGAACACCCGGGTCCCAGTGCTCGAAGTTCCGGAGGTCGGCCATGTATTCGAACGCTTCGGCCGGCGGGAGCGCGGTTCGAATCGATGAGCTGTAGCGAGCCATAGTTGTCTCCTCCACTGAATCAACGCGACGACGTCACGTTGTGATCTCCAACGATGCATACGGAACGAACCAGGCTCCCGGATGCGCGGCGGCCGGACACGACGACACACGGAACCCGAGCGCTGATCGTCCGGCGTCGCCGAGATCAGACCCGCCCGATTCGTGTCCAGCCCAGATTTCTGCTTCGATCGGCGCTGTGCCGGTCACACTTGGCCCAGTGCCTGACGCAAGAGCTCGACCGGGCATCGTCTGGTTTCGTCGCGACCTGCGCCTCGACGACAACCCGGCGTGGGCCGCTGCGACAGGATCGCATGACGAAGTAGTGGCGGTCTTCGTGCTGGAGCCGACACTGCTCCAAGCCTCGGGGCAGATGCGCCGGGACCAACTCTTTGCTCATCTGCGCTCATTGCATGAACGACTGGTCGAGCGCGGCGGCGGTCTCGTCGTTCGACCCGGGCCGGCTGACTCCGCTATCCCGTCCGTACTCGCCGACTCGGATGCGTGGCCCTGTACCTGAATCACGACGTCACCCCGTTCTCGGTCGATCGGGATGAGAGGGTGATGCGCGATGTCGCGGTTCCCGTACACGGGTTCCACTGGGGAACC
>JASJHI010000264.1:0-7768 GCA_033791105.1 Acidimicrobiia bacterium
CCCGCGCGGCTCGAACGGATCGAGGAGCGGCTCGGCGAACTCGCGGCGAACACCGCGCGCATCGACGAACGGGTCACCAACGTCTCGACCGAGCTCGCCAATCAACTCACCGAGCTGAGCACGGATCTCGACTACGTCGCGCAGGGACTCCCGCCCGGCACGACCGTCGCTCCCGACGATCCAGAGCTCATCGAAGCACGGCTGCGCAAGCAGCTCGACGAAAAGATCGACGCCAAGCTCGGTATCGAACTCGAGGACGTCCGCGACAATGCCGAGCGATTGGCCCTCGAACAGGCGCGCTACGAGATCAGGTTTCGGCAGGACCTCGCGGAGTTGGCCGACAAGCTGCGCCGTCCGCGCCACGACTGACCCGATCCCTCCGGGATGGCCCGATCATCGAACCGCCGCGCTCAGCCGCCCTCGAGGATGGCGACCGCTTCGGAGATCAGCGCCCGCGCTTGGTCGATCTTGGCCTGGTACGCACCGAGGTCGCCCGCAGCCAACGCCTCGTCCGCTTCGATGAAGAGTTGATCGGCCGTCTGCAGCATGGACGCCGCGTCGCTCGGCATCAGCTCGAGATCGGGCGGGATCTCGCTCGTGTCACCGTCGTCGGTAATCGGCTCCTCGGAGTCCGGCTCGATCGTGACCGTGCCATCGGTGGGCTCAGCGGCCTGGTCGACACGGTCGCCCGTCGATCCCTCGTAGCCGGGGAACAGCACCGCCAACGCTTCACCGATCGTCGATGCGAGCACCGAGCGGTCGTCATACGACACGATCACCGACCGGAACTCGGTGACCGCGGTGACATCGCCCGAGTTCTGGGCGACCGACACGTAGTACGGGCGCACGTAGATCAGCCCGTCGGAGACAGGGATCATCTGGAGATCTCCGAACCGCACCTGCGTGCCGCCGTCCTCGACGTTGTCGAGCGAGATCCGCCTCGAGATCGCCTCGGTCGACTCGGCGTTGCTCGCCACGCGCAATGGCCCATCGGGTAGCTCACCGTTGTCGTCCTGCACGATGTAGGTCGTGAGCTCGCCGTAGGTCCCCGGGTCGCTGGAGGCGGTCATGTACGCCTGGAACTGCGTCCGTTCATCACCCGTCGAGAACGGAACGAACGGCCGGATCATCACGAATTCCTCGTCGCCTGATCCGTCACCCGACGCGCCACCACTCGTTCCGCCATCGCCTTCGGTGACGCCGTCAGTCTCGGAAGTGCCCTCGCCCTTGCTCGTGTCGAACAGCGTGTAGTACGGCACGAACCGCGGAGCGTCAGACTCGGTGGCGAACGTCTCGTCCGCTGCCGTGGTCGAGCCACCGGATTGCGACGGCAACGTGTCGTCGCGCTGCTGCGTCGGGCGGACGCTCGGCGCCTGGGCGACCGACCACGCGTTGCCGTCACGTTGGAAGAACAACGCGGCGTCGATCCGGTACTTCGAGTAGACGTCGGTCTGGATACGGAACAGGTCCTCGGGATACCGAAGATGCTCGCGCAGACCCTCCGGCATCTCCTCGACCGATGAGAAGAGGTCGGGGAAAGCACTGCGCCACGCTGCGAGAATCGGATCTTCGTCATCCACGACGTAAAAGTCGACCTCGCCGGTGTAGGCATCGACGACGGCCTTCACGCTGTTGCGAACGTAGTTGTCACTGTCGTCCAGACCGGATTGCGGCGACCGCTGAACATCGCCGATCCGCTGCCCGTACGGATAGCGCGCCGTCGTCGTGTACGCATCGGTGATCCACACGACCCGACCGTCGAGCGAGACCGGATAAGGGTCGGCGTCATACGACAGGAAGGGAGCGAGTTTCTCTAGCCGATCGTTCACCCCGCGCACCCACAGCATCTGGGAATCGCTGTTGATCGCGCCGGAGCCGAGGACGTTGTAATCGAGGAACGCGAGCGCGAACGCAGAGCGCCGGAGGAACGAGTTCATCTCGACCCCGTTGGTTCCCTCGTAGAGGTGCGGCTCATCGCACTCGCGCTCAGAGGAGTCGCTCCGGGCGATCGCATATCCGTTGAGTATCGGGCTGAAGTACAGCTCAGGTCGATCGAGTTCGACCGTGCGGTAGTCCGGCCGTTCGTTCTCGAGGACCCAACTGGTCGGCGCCATGATGAGACCACAACCGCGGGTGTTGATGAGGTGGAGGCCCTGCCAGCTCCGGTTGGTCACGCCACTCAGCTGGAGCTCGCGGGCCGCGACGAGCACCTGTTCGAGTTCGGCGTCGAGGTCGTACCGATCGACATCGAGGTCGTCGATCGTGAGTCCTGCGACCTCACCACGATCGACGAGGAAGCGGGTCTTCATCTCGACGGGGTTGAGCAGCCGGACGTTGCTGAGTGGTTCGATGTTGGCCTCGACCTCGGACGCACTGAGCGTGCCGAAGTCCACGGTCCGCACGTCGATGGCCGTCAGCCCGAGCGCCGCCCTCGTGGCATCGACGTTGCGCGTGATGTACGGCTGTTCCTTGGACTCCTGGTTGGGGTTGACGATGAGCGACTGCACGACCGCGGGATAGATCACGCCACCGACGATCGACACGACGAGCCAGAGCCCCGACGCGATCAGCGGCAGGCGCCACGACCCCGTCTTGATCACCGACAGGAACAGTCCAGCGGTGAGCAGCGCGATCAGGATGAGCAGCATGATCGCCGGCAACTGAGCCTTGACCACCGAGTAGGTCGCACCCTGCACGATGCCGCGGCTGCTGTTGGTGAGCTCGTACCGATCGAGCCAGTAGTCACCGGCCTTCAGCACCGCGAGCACAGCGAGCAGCACTGCGATGTGCGATTTCGTGGCACTGCGGATCACCGGAACCGGCGAGACGAACACGACGCCACCATTGAGAATGTGCGCCGCCGCGGTGAGCAATAGCGCGAGGATCATCGCCACGAACAACCAGTCGAGAACGAACGACAGGAACGGCAGCTGGAACACGTAGAAGCCCACGTCCGCGCCGAACTGCTCGTCTGCGATACCGAACTCCTTGGCATTGCGGAACAGCAGCCAATCCTGCCATCGCGACAAGGTGGGCAGTGCGAGGAGGATCGCCAAGACGAGGGCGACGACATAGCGCAGCAACCGCAACCGTTGGCCGAACACCTCGTGGAACCGCTCGACGTACGGATGCACGTTGGCGGGGAACGTCGACGGAGCGGCGCGATCAGCGACGAAGAGATTGATGATCGCGAGTACCGCGAAGAGGGCAAAGAAAATCGCGAACAACGTCACCTTGGCGGCGAGCACGCCCCAGAAGACGTCGTCGCGGCCGAGCGCGTCGTGCCAGAGGTAGTTGACATAGAACCGGGCGGTTGCACGCCCGAAGACGAGCACCAGGAGAAACAGTGCCCCGACGGTGATGAGGACAGCGCGCCCGCTGATCCTGCGGCGCCGTCGACCGGTGGAGATGTCGGTTGCGCTCGCCATTCGTCGCTGAGATTACCGCCCGGGCGGGAGCAACAGGCATCGGCAGCCCGGATGGGCCGGCGCGAAGGCGTGCCCGGTCGGGTAATCGTCACCGGCTGCGACCGGACCGGAGAGCCCATTGTCGTCACAATCGGGGCAGGCCGGGTGATCGCCATCGACCGACCACACGAGCGGGGTGCCGGCAGCGACCGCCTCGAAGGCGCCGCGGCCGTAGGCCATCCGGACGACGTCGTCGAGCTGCTCGTCGATGTGCTGTGTCTTCCATTCCCGGTACACGGAACGGGCCCGTCGCGACACGACTGCGTTGTCGCCGTCTCCCTCGGCGACACACCTGTCGAGCCGCTCGCGCAACGGCATGACCAGCCATTCCTCGACCACCTCGGCGCCGGCGCCGCCGGCCGTGCCGGCCTGCTTCTTGCGGAGCTTCCCGACAGACCCACCGGTGATCGCCTGCGCGCCCGCGTTGGCCGCGTCGATCAGTTCGGATGAGATGGCGTCGCAATATCTGGCGAGATGTTCGTCGGCCGCAGGAAGCACGGCATCGATGTCGGTCACGGCGTCGCCGCGACGGAGCGCCTCGAGCACCTCGTTCTGTTCGTCGGCGAGCACTCGCTTGAGCTTCTTGCCCGACGACACGATGAGCGGCGTCAGCTCTGCGTCGCGCCGCCCGAAGGGGGTCTCACCTTGGTCGTCGTCCGCGTCGGTCGCCGTCTCGGTGGTTTCGGCGGGCACCTCCACGAGATCCCCGACGAGCGTGGCGCTCCCCTCTGCCGCCACAGCACCGGTGGATTCGTCAGCCACAGCGGACTCGGCCGCATCACCTGTCTCCGCGCGGAGACGGGCGAACAGGTCGACCACCACTTCATCGCCGCCGGATTCGGCGCCATCGTCCGCGCCGACGTCGTCGGCATCGTCCACCGCGGGAACGGCGGCATCAGCCTCGGCGGGGACGCCACCCTCAATCTCGGCGGCCACCTCTACGGTCTGGTCGGCGGCGCCCTCGGCGCCGGTCGCGTCGCCGCTCCCGGTGTCGGCACCGGACGCCTCGATGACGAGCTCGATGACCGGGGCGATCGCGTCGTCCGCGGCGGCATCGTCTGCGATCGCGTCGTCCGCGGCGGCGTCGTCCTCGGCGGCATCGTCAGCCGCGACGTCGTCAGCGCCGGCGAACGCATCTACTGCGACCTCGTCCACCGCCGCGTCGTCGGATTCTTCCTCCTCGACGAGCTCGACGTCGTCGCTCGGCTCCCCGTCGATCTCTTGTCCGGTGCCTTCGGCCTCTTCGAGCTCGGGCTCGGGCCCGGGCTCGGCAGCGTCGGTCTCCCCGGTCTCGGCCACGACAATCTCGGCATCGGCAACTGCCTCGGTCGGGGCGATCCCGACATCGACGGAGTCGTCCATGTCCGTGTCGGCAAGCAACGGCTCAGAGGGGGATGGCTCGTTGACGACCATCACGGGCACCGGCCCGGTGGTCGGCGAGAGGTTGACGTACTCATTCGGCTCGCCGAGTGGCTCGAGTTCGGCGACGACGTCGGCGGCGACGAGACGGGCCCGTTCGAACGCCTGGGTCAGGCGATCCCGTCCGTGAACCAGTTGCTCGATCTGCTCGCGGGCGAGCTCGCGCCGCCGAGCGAGCTCGCTGAGCACCCGCTCGCGATAGGCGCGCGCTTCGTTGACCATCTCGCGGCCCTGCTGCTTGGCCATCTCGATCTCGGACTCGGCATCAGCGGTTGCGTCGGCGCGACGGCGGGCGGACTCGATGTCAGCTTCTTCGCGCACCCGCGCGGCCTCATCGCTTGCCTCCATCAGCAACTGCGCGCCGCTCTGCTCAGCCTTGTTGCGGATCTCGTTGGCGCTCTCACGGGCCGTGGTGAGCACGCGCGCTGTCTCCTCGCCGAGCAGACGCGTCAGCGCGGCGTCGTCGAAATCGACCGCGTTGAGGTCGGGATTGCTCTGCGCGTTGCGTAGCTCGCGCTCGAGGAACCGCTCCCGTTCCTGGAGACGTCCGAGTTCGGCTGCGACCATCCGCAGGAACTCGTGGACCTCACCCTGATCGAACCCGCGCCGGCTGGTCTTGAACGAGGCGTCGGCCACCGCTGCCGGCGAGGCAGGGTCCGGACGGGAGAACGACATGGCCATGGCTCAACGCTACGCACCCACGGGCCGTCCGTGGTGGCAATGCGGTCAGGAATCAACCGGCACGAGTGGGTCGCAGCCCAGGTCCTCGAGCGCGTCGAGTGCCTCGTCGAGGGTTCCGACCGGAATGATCTCGACCTCGCCGCGGCCTGCGTCGTCGAGCCGTTGCGTCTCTTCGGCGTCCTGGAGTTCGGACTGTCCCGCGGGCACGAGGAACACGGTGACACCGTGTTGGTGAACCGCTGACACCTTCTGCGCGAGCCCCCCGATCGGTCCCACCGACCCGTCGAGCGAGATCGTGCCGGTCACCGCGATCTGATCTCCACAGGCGAGTTCACCCTCGGTCAGCTCATCGATCAGGGCGAGCGTGAATGCCAGGCCGGCCGACGGGCCACCGATGCGGTTCGTCTCGATGTCGGCCTCGAACGGCAGCGTGACCACACGCGTGTCGAAAGGCCGGAACCCGATGATCGTCCGACCCGAATCGTCGGTTGCCTCGGACAACTCGACCGTCACGGTCATCTCCCCGTCACCAGGCCGCTCGATCAACAGTACGACAGTGTCACCCGGAACCTTGCCTTCGAGCACCGCTGACAAATCCTCGACCGACCCGAGCCCGACGCCGTCTGCCTCGAGGATCTTGTCGGCTGAATCGATCTGCTCGTCGGACGGAAAGAACTCCTCACAGGATCCGTCGTCGCCGACGACCTTGCAGAGTACGTCGCGCACAACGACCTCACCTGGCGAGATCTGCGCGTCATAGCCGGCGGTGATGAGCGCGAGATATTGCGCCTCCTGCTCGGCCGTGCGCATCGCCTGGAGGTTGATCTCGCGACGTTGCGTCGGTGTCCGAACGCCGTATTTGTCCTCGAACGTGAGGAATTCGACCGCCGGTTCGTCGCGACCGGCGAACCAGGAGAGCAACGATTGCTGGGGGGCGCTCACCGTGACGAAGAAGAAGTCGCCATCGGGCTCGTAGAGCTCGACGCCATCGGGAAGGTCGCCGAACACGACGCGGTCGTTGACCGACTCGGCCGAGGCCGGAACCTGGGCATAGGGCGTCTCCCGATACTCGTCGACGCGTTCGTCGTACCGCTCAGCGACGAGCGTCGCGGGCAGTAGTGAACCGACCGCGATCACCGCGAGTGCGAGCATCCCGGCGACCGCGAGCGGCCAGGCCCACCACCCGTTGCGGGGGCTCGGGAGTACGATGTCGGTTGTCGTGTCCATCACTGATCTCACCGTTCACGCCGGCTGGATGCTCGGACTCGCGCTGGCCGCGCTGATCCTCGCAGGGTGGCGTAAGAATGCCAGAGCGGTGCCCCGCGTACCACGCACCGAGCCGATCATTCGTCGCAGGTGGGTGCCGATCGGTGTCGCGGAGACCACCGCTCCGCTCTACAAGCGCGCCGGGCCGCTGCGCCGTGTCTGGGCCGTGGTCGCGGGGTCCGGGTTGGCGATCGTGATGGGAGCGGTCCTCGCCATCGTCACCGCGTTCGGACTCGCGTACATCGTCACCACGCTGACCGACCTGCTCAAGCAGTGACCGCTCCGACCGGGCGTGCGGTCGCTGCCGCCGGTCACCTCGGCGACGCGGAGACGGCTCGCTCCGGCCTCGAGAGTGCCGATCCGTCCGTGCGAGCGATTGCGCTCGGAGCGCTCGAACGATTGGGAGCGCTCACCGATGACGCGTTGACCGCGGCGCTCGCCGACTGCGATCCGATGGTGCGTCGACGCGCCGCTGAAGTAGCCGCGACCCACCCACAGGTCGACCTCACATCCGCCCTCGACGATCGTGATGCCTCCGTCATCGAGGTCGCAGCTTGGGCGTGCGGCGAGCACGAACACGACCGCCTGGAGATCGTCGATCGTCTGATCTCCCTTGCCCGCGCGGCCGACGACGCCCTCGTGCGCGAGGCCGCTGTGGCCGCGCTGGGCGCGATCGGTTCCGGGCATGGGCTGCCCGCGATCCTCGCCGCGACGACCGACAAGCCGGCGGTACGCCGGCGCGCAGTACTCGCGCTCGCGCCGTTCGACGGTCTGGAGGTCGAGGCGGCCATCGACCGGGCCCTCGACGACCGCGACTGGCAGGTCCGGCAGGCTGCCGAGGACCAGTTGACCATCATCGAAGATGCATCCCGCACCGACCGAGAGGATTCCGAGACCGATGGATGACCAGTCCGAACCAGGCGGGTCCGAACCAG
>JASJHI010000265.1:0-12694 GCA_033791105.1 Acidimicrobiia bacterium
CCACGACCGAATATCGGGCACCCACAGGTCGCGCTCACCGAGCACCATTGAGTGCTCAGGTCTGCCCCGGGATTGTGCGGATCGCCGCGATTCGACGACGATCCCGTTGTCCGGGACTTGCGTAAGGATTCAGACGCTCACAGCGGTCCACGCCCGTCCCATGGAGAGGAGGCCGATGCCGAGCATCGCTCCGGTGGCACCAACGATAAGAAATGGCTCGCTCCACCTCGATGGTGAGTAACGGTGAGCGCAATGACGCCAGGCCACGGTTCTGGGTCCGTCCGTCGACACTCCGCAACGCTTTCAACGCATATATCCGCGCGGCTGTCGAGGGCGTGTCACCGGTCTGGTCGGTCACCGATGCGGCCCGTGCGAGCCCGCGCCGGCCGCATCTACTTCGAGAGATTGCCCCGGATCACGCCGGGCGGGAAGTTCGTGGTGTGGACGTTGATGTAGTAGTCGCCCGGGTTCTGGCGGATCTCCTTGATCAGGTCGGCAGACGCATCGACGCATCCGCTGAACTGGGCGCTGTTGATACCAAGATTGACCACCACACCGCCGTTGACTCCGGCGGGTGCCTCGTGGATGTGCCCGGCGATGACCGTGCCGGTAATGCCGGTCGTCGAGAGCTCGATGCAGATCTCTCCTTGGCCCTGGTTCAGCGTCACGAGCGCTGTGCCACTCGACCCTTCGGAGTTCTGAGGCACTTCGTTGAGGCCCGACAGATCTGCCGACAGCGGCCGCCCCACAGCGCCGACGGGTGCCGCCCCCATGAGAAGTGCGGTGACTACGAGAACTGGTGCGATGAGTTTCATCGATCCCCTCCTTGTCCCATCTTGGACAGTAGGCCCAGCGGACACCGTGCGCAACAGCACGCGGGCCGAGGCGCCTTGCGACGACCCCAAGGACGTCACTCAACCTGCAATCGGGCTGAGGTGGTGGAGTGTGGTGAGGACGAGTTCGGCGACGGTCCAGTGGGTGTGCATCGCCTGATCGACCACCGATCGATGATCCGATTGCTTTCATCTCCGTCGGCGCTGACGGTGGCGCATTGTTGGAGGCGCCAGTACAAGGCCCTGTCGTCGCCGTTCAGGTCGTAGACGCGGTGGAAAAGAGGGCGAGTTCTCGCCGCCACCGATCCGAGGACCGGATCAAGCACTACGCGTTGACGTCGCGAACACCGTGTGGGTGGACTCGACGATGCCTCGATTTCGTCGCTCGTAAGGCGCTCGGGCCGAAAGCCAGCATTGCTCCGACCGCGCCCTTGGCTCACGACAGCGACCTGATCCGCCGGTTCGGAGAATCGCGCGACCACGCGTCCACCACCGAGCTTGCGCCTGATCTCGCCGGATCCGCCGGGTCAGAGACACCCAATATCGGCGTCGACCGTCGGTCCCTCAACGCGCTCGGGATCCGGCATGACTCGCACGGCGGATCGCCCCATAACGTTCGGCCCGTCGGCGACCACGGGCATCACCGACGTTGAAGGGCGCCGCTATCGGGCCATCTGCTCAGCCGGCCAGGTTCGTCCCAGGCGCCGATGAGCGGTCACATCCGACGCCACGATCCCTTCCAGCGTTCGTCCGATAGAGGAACGATCATCGGACGGTTCTGCTCGCAACGAGGTCGCTGATCGATGATCGCCAGGCGCGTACGGATGGGGATGGCGGATCCCCAACTGGACGAGGTCGTGACCCACACCTCGGCGCGCCACGCGCCTTCACTACGAACGTCACGCTCTACCCAGCGATCGTCTCCACCCTTGCGCTCGGGCTGCTCTACCGGCTCTCGACCAGATGCCGACCGGAGTGGCGAGACGTGTGGGCCGGGACGGTGTTCGCCGCGCTCACGCTCGCCGTCCTTGCATGGGGTTGCGGGCTCTACGTCGCTGCGTTCGGAAGCTCCAGCGCCGCCGGTGCGGCCGGCACAATCGTCCTCGGCATCGCCTTCATCTACTGCTCGGCCCAAACGCTTCTCTTCGGTGCCGAAATCATCAACGCCCGCGCCCAACGTCGAGGCCGCCCATCAGCTCGCATCTCGAAGATTCCCCGGGAGGCGACAACACCAGTACCTGACGACACGGGACGCCGAACCTCTCCGCCCCGCCGCGGTGGGTCACAAGCCCTCCCATCGATCGCGGCCGCGAGCCCAGAAACGCTGATCCTTCGCCTGCTAGCGGTACTCAGCAGCCGCTGACATGACAGACTGAACGCCGTCCTCGCGTCTTCCCAAGATTCATCGAAGGAGAATCTCCATTGAACCATCGTGCAGTTGGTCTGATCGTGGTCACCGGGATCGCACTGGTTTCGTGCACGAGCGGCGACGACGGGACGGACGCTGACACCGAGCCAACCCCGGCGACAGCGCCCCTCGAGACCGACGACGCCGCGGTGCTGGACGGCGAGGGTCTCCAGCTCGGACTGCTCGACCCTGGGCCGGGCCTGTCGGCGACCTTGTTCCAGGGTCAGGTTCGCGGTGTCGATCTTGCAGCGCTGGACATCGCCGACGGCGGTGGTGTGCTGGACGGGCCGTTGAGGCCGACCGTGGTCGCAGCCCCGCTCGGGGGTTCCGAGGCCGACGTCGTGCGAACTGCTCTTGACGGCGGCGCTGAGGTACTCGTTGGACCAACCTTGTCGACCGGTGCCGTCCAAGTGCGTTCGGTCGTCGGGGAAACCGGGGCGATCGCTTGCAGCGCATCGGTCGGTCTTCCCGATCTGACCGCTGGCCAAGAACAGTTCGGATTGTTCCGCACAGCACTCGCCGACGACGCCTTCGTCGCATACCTCGCCGACAAGATCGTCGAGCGTCACGATGCTCTTGAACCCGGCGAGCCGTGGAACGTGGCCATCGTTGCCCGATCCGATGACTACGGGCTGTCGGTCGGCAACGGCCTCGCCGTCTCGCTGGAGGCCCGTGGCCTCGATGCTGCGGTGATCGGGTACAACCCGTTCCGGGTTCAGTTCGTCGGCTTGGGTTCGGAGGTCACCTCGCTACAGCCCGACCTCACCGTGATCGTGTCGTATGAAGAAGGTGCGCCGATCGTGGCCGAGTTGATCCGGAGTGGGCTGGATCCTTCTTCGATGATCGGATTGGACTCGTTCATCCGGCCTCGCATCGCCACGCAGGCTGCACCAGACGGCGACGTCGCAGCCGTCGACGGATTCACGATGATCGGCACGACCGGCAACCTGGCCTTCATGCAGCGTTTGTTCGACGAGGACCCCAACGGTCAGGTCGCGAACGCGGCGCAGGCATATGACTGTGCAGTGATCTACGCTCTCGGCACCGAGGCCGTCGCTCTCGGTTCGTCGGCAACGATCAGCAACGCTGTGCGCGAGGTCACCGCAGGCGGCACGCCATGCACGACATACGCCGACTGCCTTGACAAACTCCGCGCCGGCGAAGACATCGACTATGACGGTGCCACCGGACGACTGGCCATCGATGAAGCCGGTGAAACGACCTTTGCACGCTTCAGCTCGGCGACTCTCCTCGGCGGCGAACTCACCGACGTCGTGACCGACGACATTGCCATCGTCGACATACCGTGCAGACGGGCTGCCTTCGCCGCGGCCGGGTTCACGACCGAGCTGGAGGAGGCGTTCCTGTTCCTGGCCTTCTATGACGGTCCGATCGACGGTCTCGAGAGCGCCGACTTGAGCGCCGCGGTGGCAGAGTTTCAGACGTCGGTCGGACTTGCACCGACCGGTGTCTACGACGCCGAGACCGCTGCTGCACTCAGCGCAGCCCTGGGTGAATTCGACGGCGTGCTCTCCGCCTCGACGTCCGACGTCCAGGTCCTTCTGACCGACTTCGGCTACTACGACGGGCCGATCGACGGGATCTGGTACGGCGAAGTGACCGAAGCAGTGATCGTCTACCAGCGCGCCCTCGGTGTACCGGAGACCGGTGTACTCGATGCGGCCACGGCCCGCGCCGCCTGTGTCCTCGCTCTGGTCGACGGCACCGAGATACCAGCGACGACAGCACCGGCGACGACCACACCACCAACCACAGCACCGACAACGACTGCGGCACCGGCGACCACCGCAGCACCGGAAACCACCGCAGCACCGGCAACGACTGCGGCACCGGCAACGACCGCCGTACCGGAAACCACCGCAGCACCGGCGACGACTGCGGCACCGGCGACGACTGCGGCACCGACAACCACGCAGCCCCCGCCGCCAGATCCGCCACAACAGACAATGCTGGCCACCCTCCAGGCCGATCCGGACTTCGACAATTTCGTCGAGTTGGTACTGCTCTCCGGATTTGGTGACGAGATCGACGCCGCCAAGCTGTACACCGTGTTCGCGCCGACCGACGACGTGTTCACCGAAGCCGACCTCGAGGAGCTTCGGGCCGACCCAGCGCGTGTTCGGGCTGCGCTCGGCTACCACGTCGTCGAGGGTCAACTCCTGGCGGCCGAGCTGGCGCCGGGGATGCTCCAGACCATCAGCGGAGCAAAGCTCGAAGTCGTGGGGGCGGGTGCCGACCTCCGAATCCAAGGCGCTCCGATCAACAAGCGTGACATCATCGCCGCGAACGGCGTGGTCCACGGGATTGCCGCGTACCTGATACCGCCTGGTTGAGTATTCGCCGGCTGCGGTGAGGTGGGCCCGGCGCGGACGATGCACGGTGACCGGCGGCGTCTCAGACCGGACGGCTGATGACGGCCATCGGACGCACCGGGCCCGGACGAATCCTGGCCGAGCAAATGCGGAATCCGGTCGGCATCGAGTCGGTTCCCGGAAGACCGACACCCCTTCGTGACCAATACCTATTCGCACGGCCCCGCCCGACGTGGCCGCCCAGAACGTTCGCTCCCAGCACCCTCGTAGTAACCCATAGCCGGCATTTCGATCGGTGGCGGGTAGCCCATAACACCGACCGTCCGCGCTGAACGAGCGTCACCGATGTGTTGTTACAGACACCTTGCGGCGTGTCCCGGCCCGCGCAGTTCGGCGAGGTGAGGCGGGTTCGACGTGCGTTCGCGACGTCGGCTGGGCGTCATGGCGCCGGCCCGGTCATGCTGTTGCGGTGACCGATATTTCGTCGATTCCGATCACCGTTTCCGGCTATCGGTTCGATCGCGTTGCCGGGCTCGGGATCGAAGTCCCGGTCCCCGGTTTCGATGTCACCTACGAGCCGGCGGCGATCGGCGACATGAACACCCATGTCCTGGTCGGTCCGCGGACCCGTGAGGTCAGTGAGATCGGGATGCTGCCGTATCTCCTCGCCGTCGCCAACGACGACTTCGGTGACTATGTGCTCATTCCGGTCTTTCCGCTCCGGCTGTTCCGGCACAAGAGCATCTTCGTGCGGGTCGGCGCCGGCATCGAACGCCCCGAGGACCTTCGCGGTCGCCGCGTCGGCACGTCTGGGTACTCCTCGACATCGCTCACGTGGATTCGAGGGATGCTCCAGCACCAATACGGTGTCGCACCGAGTGACCTTCACTGGGTGCTGTCCGACGAGGACTCGGCCATCGAACTGGCAGGCGAGCGATCGGCCAATGAGATGGTCCTGCCGGATGGGATCGACGCGTCGACCGGAACGCCAGGCAAGTCGGAGTCTGACCTGCTGGTCGACGGCGAGGTTGATGTCCTGTTCCATGCCGCCGAACCCGAGGCGTACGTCCGTGGCGACTCGCGCGTCGCCCGCTTGTTCGCCGACAGTCGCGCTGCTGAGCAGGGTTACTTCCAAGCGACAGGCATCTTCCCGATCATGCATGCCGTGGCGGTCCGTTGCGACGTCGTCGCAGATCACCCTGATCTCCCTGTCGCATTGACGCAGTCCTATGCAGTCGCCAAGCATCGGGCGTTGCAGCGCCTGCGCGCACAGGGGTGGGCGATGATCTCGCTCCCGTGGCTCGCGCAGGAAGAAGAAGCGACGCGACGACTGATGGGCGAAGACTTCTGGCCATACGGCATCGAGACGAACAGAACCACGCTCGACACACTGCTCCAGTACGCAGCCGAACAAGGCCTCACCACCCGCCGCCTCACCATCGAGGAACTCTTCCACCCGTCAACGCTCGACTGGGTCGACCACACCCCCGGCCCACCACGGCAGTAGCCGCACAAATGCTCAAGAGCGACGTCGCCGCGGGACGGCCTCTTTCTGGCTGCGTCAACTCGATCGATAGAGAGAACAGTGCCCCGTGCCGAGTTCCACCTCGGCCAGGGGTAGCAGGCGGCTGATCATTGGTCATCTCGTCGAGTCGTTGGCTGAGAGACTGGTCGGATGACACGCGGTGAGTGGCCATGACCGAAAGCGCGCGGGCTGCTGTGCTGGTTGCGCCCTTCGATCTCCGAGTCGAGAGCTTTCCGATGCCATCGGCGCTCGAGCCGGGGGCGGTGCTCGTCAAGATGCTCGCGTCGGGGATCTGCGGCACCGACAAGCACACATACCGCGGTGAGACCGAACAGTACGCGGGCACCGATCACGCCAGCTCGACGCCGTTTCCGATCATCCAGGGGCACGAGAACGTCGGCGTCATCGCGGAGATCGGAGATGGCGGTGCCACCGCGTTCGACGGTTCACCGCTGGCGATCGGTGATCGCGTCGTGCCCGCGCCGAATCGGGCGTGCGGAACGTGCCGGTACTGCCTCGAGGAGTTCCCGTACTACTTCTGCCGCAATCTCGAGAACTACGGCAACTCACTGTCGTGCGCGGAGTCGCCGCATCTGTTCGGCGGGTTCGCGGACTATCTGTACCTGCGTCCGCGGACGCCGGTCTTCAAGGTTCCCGAGGCCCTTCCCGACGACGTTGCGGTGTTGACCGAACTGTTCGCCGTGACGCACAGTCTCGATCTCGCGTCGCGCATGCCGAGGCCCTCCGGCTTCCGCCCGGGCGACACGGTCGCCGTGGTCGGTGTGGGCCCGGTGGGACTCGTGCACGCCGCGAAGGCCGCACTGCTCGGGGCATCTCGTGTGATCGCCATCGATCGATTCGTCGGAAGGCTCGACATCGCCGCCGATCTCGGTGCCACGGACTGTCTGCAGGCTTCCGACGACCCGCAGCAGACCAGATCAGCCGTCGACGCGATCGTGCCGGATGGGGTCGATGTCGTCGTCGACGCCACCGGCCACCCGGACAGCTTCACTCCGGCGATCGGTCTGCTCCGCGATGGAGGCACCCTGCTCGAGGTGGGTGCGTTCGTCGACCTCGGGCCGGTCGATCTCAATCCGGCCGATCTCCTCGGCCGCAACCTCACGCTCGTGGGAGTTGCCGGCGAAGACGCGCGCGCGTACGACGCGACGCTCGCGATGCTCGCCGAACACCACGCAACGGTGCCGTTCCACCGTGCGGTCACGCACCACTTCCCGGTCGCAGCCGCTCACGAAGCGATGCAGACGGCACTCGCCGCCGGCGATGCGATGAAGGTGGTCATCACGCCGGACTGAGCAAGGAGCGGCCGGACCTGTTGCTCAGCGGCGGCCACCGTCGACCAGAAACTGTTGCGCGGTGCACGCCGCTCCGTCGTCGGCTGCGAGGAACAGGACCATCTGTGCAAACTCGGCCGGGTAGATACGACGCTTGATCGCCTGGTCGCGCAGCGTGCCCTCTTCACCCTCTGGAGTCCACCACTTGCTGAGCTGCCGTTCGGTGGCGACCCATCCGGGCAGGACCGTGTTGACACGGATGTTGTCCGGACCGAACGTCCGGGCGAACGTTCGAGTGATGCCCTCGACGCCCGACTTGGCGATCGCGTAGCCGGGGAAGAAGTCCTCTTGCATCATGTAGCTGCTCGACCCGATGTTGATGATCGACCCGTGTCCTGCCGCGATCATTCCTGGCGCAACAGCCTGGATGGCGCAGAAGTAGTGCCGCAGGTTCGTGTTGAGCCGATCGTCCCAGTACTCGATCGTCATGTCCTGCCAGCCGTGCCGATCGTCGCTTGCCGCGTTGTTGACGAGCGCGGTGATCGCTCCGAGATCCTGCTGCGCGCGTCTCACAGCGGCTCGCAGTTCCTCGATGTCGACGAGATCGACCTCGTAGAAGCGGGGGGTGTGAAGCGGCTCGGAAGCAGCCGCCCGCTCGATCGTCTCGGCGGCCTTGACAGCATTGATGTCGAGGAACCCGACCTTGGCGCCCTGCTTGGCGAACTGATCGACAAGACCGGCCCCGATTCCGTCCGCACCCCCCGTGATCAGAACGGTTCGGTCGACCAGCGACGGATAGGACGCATAGTCGGTGGACGGTGGTGCGGTCGGATCGGTCATCGTTCCTCTTTCTCAGCAGCCTCAAAAGCCATAGAGGTCTGCGGGGTTGTCGACGAGCACCCGTTGGCGAAGCTCGTCGGTCGGCAGCCAACGATCGCGCAGCGCGACCAGTTCGTTCGTGGTCGGCGGAGTTGTTTGCCCGGGATGCGGCCAGTTGCTCGCCCACAGCAGTCGTTCGGGAGCCCTTGCGACGAGCGAGTCGACCAGCGGCGTCACGTCGTCGAAGTCCGGTGGACCGGTGATCGACGACTCGTAGGGCGCTGACAGCTTCACGAACGCGCCCCCGTCGACGAGAGCCAACAGCGCGGCGAACGCGGTCGAGTCCGGCGCGACCGGCGGCATGAAGCGACCGACGTGGTCGATCACCAGACCAGCCGGGAGCCGGAGCAAACGGTCGAGACGGTCGGGGAGTTCCCGCCCGTTCAGCTGCAGCTGGACGTGCCAGCCGAACGGAGCGACGTGTGCGGCGACGACCTCGAGCATCTCCCACGGAACGGCGCCGCCCGCCAGCATGTGGAAGCGCGCTCCTCGAACACCGAGCCGGGTGAGACGAGCGAGTTCCTCTTGGGGTACGAGGGAGTCGATCACCATTACGCCGCGAGCGCCGGCTCCGCGCGCTTACAGCGCGTCGAGTTGGCAGGAGTTGTCGAGGCCGTAGGTGGTCGGCTGCACCACGACCACGCGTTCGGTGCCGAGGGTGGCCTGCACTCGCCGATAGTCGGCGGGAGCAACGTCGGGAGGACGCAGGAGTGCGTCGGGTGCGACGGCGTACGCGCTGTCGTAGAAGTGCAGGTGGGTGTCACAGGCGAGCCGCATCAGCGATGGGGTCGTTTCCAGAAGTCCCGCAGCCGAGCTGCGTGTTCGGCGTTGAGGGCGCGCGGTGGGATCTCACCAGCGATCATCGCAGCGACCTGCTCGACGCTGCTGGCGGCCTGCGCATCGGCGTTCTCAGGAGTCAGGCCCCCGAGATGTGGCGTCGCTACGACCCCGGGCATGGCGGCCAGCTTCGGGGACGGCCGCTGATCGGGAGCCTGCCCGACGTCGAGACCGAGGCCGCCAAGTTGGCCGGAGATGAGTGCGGCGGCCACCGCTGCTTCGTCGAGCAGCTCGCCTCGACTCACATTGATCAGTGTTGAGCCCGGAGTGATCAGGGCGAGTTCGGGCGCACCGACGAGGTGCTCTGTCGCGGCTGACCCAGGTGCCAGCGGGAAGATGACATTGGCGGTGCGGAGCAGCTCTTCGAAGTCCACGAACGTGATGCCTTCGGCCCCCGGGTCGGCGACGAACGGGTCGTGAACGAGCACCTCCATGCCGATGCTGATGAGCAGGTCGGCAAGGTAGGAGCCGATGGCTCCGTATCCGATGATGCCGGCGGTCCGCCCGCGCAACTGTCGGCCGGGCCGCTGCACCGGTAGGCGGCCGGCGGCGTAGTCGGTTGTGGAGGTGGCGATGTTGCGCATGGTGGAGAGCAGCAAGCCGAGCGCCAGCTCAGCGGTCGAGGCGACGAAGCTCTTGTCGGCTCTTGCCACCAGCACGCCGTTGAACGACGCAGCGTCCACGTCGATGGTGCTCGTGTCGACGGCACATCGGAGGAACGCGAGCAGGCCGGATGACCGCTCGAACAGGGCCGCTTCCCCGGGTGTCGACCGGTGGGCGATGATGACGTCACATCCGGCTGCTGCATCGATCAATTCGGCCGTCGAGAGATCTCGATCGATCGGGTTGTGCTCCACGTCTGCGATCTCGACAAGATCGGGGAGCGCCCGTGCGTAGTACGCCTCGAGGTCCTCGGGGTCGTGGGTCAGGAAGACTCGCACACCCACTCCTTCAGTCGGCTGCTTGCGGCACGCGGATGCGGATCCAGATCGGCATGTGGTCCGTGACGTCGTGTTCGAACTTCCTGTAGAGAGCCTTGCGTTCGGCGCTCGTCAGGTCCTCGTGATTCTGCTGGTGGACGGCTTGCGCGAAGAGGTCGACGAAGTTGACGACGCCGTAGTCGAAGCCGTCGGGCGCCTCACCGGCCGCAGCGTTCGCTTCGTGTGTCGGCAAGCGAGCGTCGTGGACGACGAGGCCGATCTGATCGTAGGTCTGACTCTCCCGGGCGTTGGTGCGAAAGACGTTGCCGTCGGGCGAGTTCGGGTGGGCGTCGAGGAACGGGAAGTTCACATCGGCCGTACCCGGGGTGTTCAGCTGCCAACCGTTGATCGACTTGATCAGCTCATCCACATCCTTTCTGCGCCGTTCGACGTTCTCCAGGTCGAAGTTGCAGTCGCCGAGCAGGACGATGTTCGGGTGGTACATGCGCTCGGCCCGCTTCGCTCGCTCGATCAACCACGTGATGAGTGCCTGGAATTCGAACCAGCGCTCACTCTTGTACCTGCCGTAGAGCAGGTGGGCGTTCACTGCCAGGAACTCGTATGGTTCTGCGCCGCCGACACCCGGCACCCGGAAGCTGACGCAGAGTGGCTGACGGATGAACGTCACGAAGCGCGGCATCCGCAGCACCGGCTTCTGCTTGGGGTTCCTTCCCAGCGCCTTGCGTTCGGCCGCGTCGGTCTCCCAGGCGCCGTGCCGGGCGGTGAACTCGTCAAAGGCGGCCGAGAAGTCGACGCGGCCGTCGTACAGCGTGCCCAAGACGTCGGAACGATCGAAGCTGATGTCGGAAGCCACCACGGTCCGCTCGACTCGTGCCCAGCGGAACAGGAACGCGAGGCGCTCTGTCGGTGAGGAACTTCCGGGTGTGCCGCCGGTGATGTCCGAGGACACCATTCCCCAGCCGTCGTCACCGAGGAGCTGCTTGAGGTGGCGAAGGCCGGTGAGATCGTCCTGTACCTCCTGGACGGCGATGAGGTCGAACGGCTCACACAGTGCGGCGAGCAGCCGCCACGCGTCCGCGCTCTTGCTCTCCAGCTTGCCGAGCTTGCGAATGTTGAACGAGCCGAGCACGACCGAGCCGTCACGGCGCTCGGGCAGTCCGAACTCGGTGCCGCGCTGCGCGAGCAGTTCGTGGATCGCGTTCCACTCGGCGTCCGTGAACGTCTGGGCCATGGTCACTCCTGCTGGTTGGACGGACCTTCGCGGGCGCCTGGGCCTCGACGGGCGCCGCGGTCCATCGTGAGCAGAATTGAAACTATCACCGAGGCGAACACCCGGCGATGGTCCGTCGAACCGCCGTTCGAGTACATCATCTACAGCCGTCTGGCCTTCGCCGACATCAGTGGGATGAACCCGAACGTGCTCTACGAGATCGGGGTTCGCCATGGAGTGGCGGAGGCCGGGACCGTGTTGTTCCGCCACCGGTCTCTTCGAACGCAACGGTGCTCGGTCATGATGGGCTGATGGTGGAACGGCTCCTCACCCCTTCGAAGATCACGGCGTGGCTCGACTGTGCGCACTTCCTCACGTTGAGGCATGAGGTCGAGGCCGGAACTCGTACCGTCGAACGGAGCCCGTTCGGTGAGATGGCGCAGATGCTGCTCGACAAGGGCAATGAGCACGAGCGAGCGGTGCTCGCTCGGTATCGGGCCGCGGGGCTTTCGGTGTTCGAGGTGCCTGAGCAGGACCGCGCCAACGAGTCGTTTCAGCAGTGGGTCGATCGGGTTGGTGACGTGCTGGCGGAGGGTTCCGATGTTGTGTTCCAGATGCCGTTCGTGCACGAGGGCATCCGGGGCATCGCCGACTTCTTGCGCCGCGTTGACGATCTCGAGGCGGGCACGTTCACCTACGAGCCGATCGACGCCAAGCTCGCTCGTAAGGAAGCCAAACCGGGTCATGTCCTGCAGCTGTGCTTCTACGCGGAGGCGATTGAGGCAAGCACGGGAGTCCTTCCCGAGTTCGTGCACATCGAGCTGGGTTCGGGCCGGTCCGAGGCCGTACGGGTGGCCGACGTGTTGCCGTATTGGCGTCGCCTGCGGGGCCAGTTGGCCAAGCTCCTGACCGAGGGCGTCGAAATCGACACCAGGCCAAAGCCGTGCGACCACTGCCAGTTCTGCGAGTTCGAGCTGGTCTGCGAGGCTGCCTGGCGCGCGGCGGATTCGCTCGTGCACGTGGCGGGTCTCCGCACCGCTGATCGGTTGACGCTCCAGCAGGATGGTGTGACGACGATCGCCGCGCTGGCGACGCTCGATCGCGAGGTGACCGACCTGGACCCGGCCCGGAGCGCGACGTTCGTGCGGCAGGCGCGCCTCCAGGTTCAGGCCCGCAACACATCCGACGAGGAACCACCGTTCGAGCTGCTCGACCCGCCGGTGACCACCGATCAGGCACCGCTGGTCGACGACCTCGACGCACCCGACCCGATCGGATTTGCCGCACTCCCGGCCCCCGATGACGGCGACGTCTTCCTCGACTTCGAGGGCCATCCGTTCTGGCATGCGGATGCCGAGCTGTTCTTCCTGTTCGGCCTGATCGAGCGCTCACCGATGGGTGAGTGGGAGTTCAAGGCGTTCTGGGCGCACACCAAG
>JASJHI010000266.1:0-8383 GCA_033791105.1 Acidimicrobiia bacterium
GTCGACTCCGTCGATGGTTTCACACAATCCGAGGTGACCGGCTGTGGTGAGCCCGGATGCGGTTGTCTCGGCGCGCAGCACGTCCCAGTCGATGTGCACGACGAGTTCTGGTCGCGCCGGCGTCCCGTCGGCGGTCGTGGACATGGCCGTGACGAGGGCGTCGACTTTCAGTTGCATGTACGGCAATGGCTTGGTGCCGGTCTGGTGGTCTTGGGCCTTCAGCTTGGCGAGCATGGTGTGGAGGTGACGGTCGACGATCGCTCCGCGTACCGGATCGAGTTCGGCGTGCAGGTGCCACATCCCGGTCTGGGAATCGATCCGGGTTGTGACCGTCGACCGTGCCCGTTGGCGTTCGAGTTCGTCGTCGGCGCCGGCGTCGGCGGATGCGATCAACGAGCGGGCGAGCCGCCGGCAGCGCTTGCGGAACCGGTCGACACCTTCCATCGCCGCGTAGCCCAGTAGTTCGTTCTCGCGTGCTGTGAAGTTGGCGATCAACTCGGGATGGGCGGCGAGCAGCTTGGCGGCCATTGCCAACGCGTCGAGATGACCCGCGGTGACGACACCGTCGGCCAACGCATCCTCGAACCGCGGCAGCTCGTCGGCGATCTTCTCGCGCTCGCTCGTGTCTCGGGCCTCGGATGCGGACCGACCAGAATTGTTGGCCAAGGCAGCTTCGACGGGCTCGGCACGTCCTTGCGCTGCCAACACCTTCAACAGGCGGGCCGTGCGGATCTCATCAGCTGCCAGCCATGATCGCATTCGTGCCAGGTCACGCAGCCGGGCGTTGCACCCGTCGCGATCCAACTCTTCGGGCACTGCCGCAGCCAACCGGCCGAGCAGTGCCTCCACTTCGGTTGGTTTCATCTTGCTGGTACCTCCTCGATCAACTTCCGATCAGGGAGGAGTCGGTACCGACCACCATGACATCGGGGTGTCACGGTCGCCGACGCTTCGCCGAGGCGATTCTCGCCATAGCCTCGAATCGTGGCCGCATCGACCGCACGCATGGCCGGCATCCGCAGCGACGAGCTGCAGACCAAGCGTGAGATCGCGCGCGCCTTCTTCGCTCAGGGCTCTCCACGCGTGATCACGTTGGTCGTCGCATGCGCCGTAGCCGTACGCCTCGTCGTCGGGCGTTGGGGTTGGACCGATCTGTTCGTCCTGATGGTCACCGGCGTGGCCGTCGGCATCGTCGAATGGGTCCTGCACCGTCATCTGCTCCACGCGCCCGAGGCGTCGTGGACGAGCCGCCGGCTCGGCACCGGGTCCGGCCACCGTCGACACCATCTCGATCCGCCCGACCTCCAGTGGCTGCTACTGCGGAGAGAGGACGCAGCCGTGTTCTCGGTGCTGATCGCTGTCGGCAGCTGCCTCTGGGTGATCCCACTGGCCGCACTCGCGGGCACCTGGATCGAGTCGGTCGGGATCCTGGCCCCGACGCTGACGGCGCTGCTCGTCGCCTACCTCGCTCTCGGTCACTACGAGTGGACCCACCTGCTCGAGCACACGCGCTACCGGCCCAAGACCCGGTACTACGCGCGGCTGGTACGCAACCATCGGTTGCACCACTACCGCAACGAGCACTTCTGGCTGGGAATCACCTCGAACCTCGGCGACCGCGTGCTCGGCACCTACCCGGCGACGAAGTCCGGAGTACCGCTCAGCGACACCGCGCGGACGCTCGTCAGCGAGGTCACCGAGGTCAGCGACTCGCTGTGAGCGTCCCCATCGCACCTGATCGGTAGTCGTCGAAGGCCTGCTCGATCTCGTCGCGAGTGTTCATCACGAAGCCGCCGCCCATCGCGATCGGCTCGCCGATCGGCTGTCCGGCCATCAGCAGGATCTCGCCGCCGCCTGTCGACCCGAACGTGACCGCATCACCATCGTCGGCGAAGACCGGTGTCGCGCCCTCCGGCAACCCGGCGTGCCCGGCGACGTCGACGGAACCCGCCACGACGCATGCACCGACCGTCCAGCCGGACTCCAGCGGCACGGTGACGGCCGAGCCCGGCGCGAGCGCGATGTGCGCGATGAGTACCGGTGTTCCGAGCGGCGCTGGACCACGTCTGCCGGCGAGCTCACCGGCGAACAGCCGCAGCCGCACACCATCCGCGAGGCCGTCGAGGACCGGGACTTCCTCGGGTGGAATGGCATGGTGCTCGGGTGGGTTGAGCTTCTGATCGGCGGGCACGTTGACCCACAGCTGGGCCATGTGGAAGATGCCCTCGTCGTCGCCGTTGAGGACTTCCTCGTGGAGCGCACCCGAACCAGCGACGAGCCACTGCATCCCACCCGATGTGACGGTGCGGTGGTTGCCCACCGAGTCGCGATGCTCGATCCGCGCCCGGAACACGAGGCTCACCGGCTGGACGCCTCGATGCGGGTGTGGGCCGACGAAGATGTCGCCGCCGTGCATCTGCTTCGGGGCGCCGGCGTCGAGGAACACGAATGGGTCGAGGTGCGGGAGCTCCCTCGTCGGGAACGGATGCAGGATTCCAGTGCCTGGTTGCGGCTCAGGGAGGGTGATGGTGGACACGGTGCGGTCGGTCATGGTGATGCCTTCACGGTTGCGCTTGTCGGTCGGGGTGTGATTCGTCGTCGGTTGCGGATGTGGGTCGGAGTGCAGTTCGTTCACGGTTGCGCTTGTCGGTCGCCCGAATCTGTCGACGCCTGAGCGGGCGAGTCGCCGGAGGCGTCTGGTGGATGGAGCACGGCGACGGCGACAGCCGCGGCGACGAGCAACGCCGCGGACGTGAACATCGCCAGCTGCATCCCATCGGTGAACGCATCGCGGCCGATGTCGGCAAGGTGCCGCGCGTCGGGATCGAGCAGCAGCGCCCCGAGCGAGTCAGCAGCCGCTTCGGCGGTCTCGGGGTCGAGACTGCCGAGCGAGTCGTCGATGCCGCTGCGGTAGCCGATCGAGAGCAGCGCGCCGCCGACCGCGATCCCGATCGCCCCGCCGACTTCACGGGTCGTGTCGTTCATCGCCGAGCCGACGCCCGCCTTCGCCGCGGGTAGCGACGCGACCAGCGCCGTGGTCGCGGGTGGCATCAGAAGTCCGGTGCCGAGGGCGACGACTACGAGCCCGACCGCCGTGAGCCAGTAGGAGCTGTCCGGCTCGAGCATGCCGAGCACGACGAACCCGATTGCACCGATCGCCATCCCGATGACCATCACCGCGCGGTCGCCGAACCGTGCCGCGAGGTCGGCGGCCTTCGGTGACACGACGAGCAGAACCAGCGCGTAGGGCAGAATCCGGACGCCGGCCTCGAGCGCGTCGTACTCCTGCACGAACTGGAGGAACTGCGTGATAACGAAGAACATCGCGAACACGCCGAAGAACGTGGCGGTGATTGTGAGTGCGCCGAGTGAGAAGCGTCGCTTGCGGAAGAACCGTGGGTCGAGCATCGGGTGATCGGAGCGGAGTTCCCACAGCACGAATGCCGTGAGGGAGATGGCCGCGATGGCGAACGCGCTGACCGTTTCCGTCGACGACCACCCCTTCTCGGGCCCCTCGATGATGCCGAAGACGAGCGCCACCAGGCCGATGATCGAGAGTCCTGCGCCCACGGGGTCGAGCCGCGTGGCCTCGGGGTCGCGTGATGTCGGGACGAACAGCGCGACCGCGATCGCCATCATCACGACGAGGGGGATGTTGACCGCGAACACCGACCCCCACCAGAACGAGCGGAGGAGCAGGCCGCTCGAGATCAGTCCCACCACACCACCGGCACCGGCGAAGCCCGCCCAGATGGCGATCGCCTTCGGCCGTTCTGCCGGTCCGAAGACCGTGGCGACGATCGACAGGGTGGCCGGCATGATGAATGCCGCGCCGGCCCCCATCGCTCCACGCCATGCGATGAGCTGTTCAGGGTTGCTCGCGAGCATCCCGCCGACCGCGGCGATGCCGAACACCACGAGTCCGAACAACAGCGCCTCGCGCCGTCCATAACGATCGCCGATGGCTCCGGCGGGCAACAAGAGACCGGCGAAGACGAGTGCGTACGAGTCGATGATCCACTGCATGTCGCTCCCGGACGCTGCGAGCGACGCCTGGATCTGGGGGATCGCGACGTTCAGCGAGCTGACGCTGACGACGACGAGGACGAGGGAGCCGCAGAGGATCCACAACACCGTCCAGCGCTGCGGATGTCCGCCGTCGATGACATTCGAGGGCGAGTCGAAGGTGGGTTGGTTGCTCACACAACCAAATCTAGCGCGACCAGCAATGATTGTCAACACAACCAACTCTGCTACGCTGTGGTGCATGGGCGACGGCACCGATCTCGACCCGGAGATGCTGCGACCGTCGGGTGCACTGCTCGCCGCCCAGATCGCGCTGGGCACGGCGATCGATAACGGGGTGATCGCGGCGTCCGGTACCGACGCCACGACAGCGGACCTTCTCGTACGCCTGCACCTCGCGGCCGACCACTCGCTGCGCGCCGTCGAGTTGTGCCGGCAGCTCCTGAAGAGTCCGAGCCACATCTCGCGTCGGATCGATCGCGCCGAGGAGGAGGGGTTCGTGCGGCGGGAACCCGACCCGGACGACCGCCGTGCCCGCCTCGTCGTCCTCACGGACGCCGGCCGCGAGGTCGTCTCTCGGCTCGCACCGCTGCTCACGCGCGTCCTGCGGCACTCCATCTTCGACACACTCGACGCCGACGAGATCGACACGCTCGTCGACTTGCTCCAACGCATCGAGGCGGGTGCGCGGGGATGTGTCGTCCCCGACAATTCATGAGACGAACCATGAGAGGTATGCGATGAGTTCAGTGTTCGTCACCTGCGCGGTGACCGGTTCGGGCGACACGGTCGGCAAGTCCGACAAGGTGCCGTTCACCCCCGAGGCGATCGCCGCGGACTGCATTGCCGCGGCCCACGCGGGCGCGGCGATCGTCCACATCCATGTCCGCGACCCGATCAGCGGCACACCGTCGCGCGAGGTCGACTACTACCGCGAGGTCGTCGATCGGATCCGCTCCTCCGACGTCGATGTGGTGCTCAACCTCACCACCGGCATGGGAGGGGACATCACTCTCGGTTCGGCCGAGCAACCCCTCCCGCTCGATGTCCCCGGCACCGATCTCGTCGGCGCGAGTGAGCGGATTGCCCACGTCGTCGAATTGCGCCCCGAGATCTGCACGATCGACTGCGGATCGATGAACTTCGGCGACGGCGCCTACGTGATGGCCAACACGCCCGACACGCTGCGCGAGATGGCCCGCCAGATCCAGGCGCTCGGCGTACGTCCGGAGATCGAGGTCTTCGACACCGGACATCTCTGGGAAGCCAAATCGCTCGTCGACGCCGGCCTGATCGACGAGCCGGTGATGGTGCAGCTGTGCATGGGGGTCCCGTGGGGCGCGCCGCCGGACCTCAACACGTTCATGGCGATGGTCAACAACGTCCCGGACTCCTGGACATTCAGCGCATTCGGGATCGGCCGACACCAGCTCGACTACGTCGCGTTGGCGGCCATCGCCGGCGGCAACGTTCGCGTCGGCCTCGAGGACAACCTCTACCTCGACCGCGGGCGGATGGCCTCCAACGCCGATCTGGTCGAGCGCGCCGTCCAGATCCTCGACGCTCTCAACATCGGTGTGATGGGTCCGGACGAGGTCCGAGCGAATCTGAGCCTGCTCAGCCCGAGCTGACCAGCGGCGGGGCCGGAGCGAGGACATACGGGCCGGTCTCGACGACCCGCGCCGCTCCCGGCGCGGGCCACAACGAGCCGGCGATGAGCACGTCCTGGTGCGCGGCGTCGTCGAGCACTCGCGAAAACTCGCGCCATGCACCATCGGGGTCTTCATGGTTGGTCGACACACCGACCGCCGCATGGAGCGGGCTGATCGCGAGGTGACCGACGAGTACCGCGCGGTCGTTGCCCGATGCGATTTCGACACGGCAGTGCCCGGGACTGTGTGCGCCCGTGAGATGAAGTGTCACGCCGGGGAGCACGGTGTACGGGGTGGCGACCGGCCGCACGATACCGAGCGCGTCGAGTTGGAGGAAGGCATCGACCCCCGTGAGGTCGTTCCGGCTGACGATGTGGTCGTACTCGGCGTCGGAGACGATCACGTCAGCATTACTGAACGCGGGTGCCCACGTCTCGTCGCCTGGATCGGCGCCGTCGGCGAGGGCGGCCATGCCGATGCCGTCGAGATGTGTCAGCACGACGTGGTCGATCGCATCCGGATCGTGGCCGGCGGCCCGGAACATGTCGAAAGCCGCCACCTGGTGGTTCACGGCCTCCGGACCCGAGCGGAGGAAAACATCACTCGCGCCGCACGGGTCGACGACGATCGTTCCCGCGTCCGACTCGATGAGCCAGAACGCCTGGCCGACCGTGGGTTGCCCATCGGTGAGCCACGGTGCTGCCCAGTCGGCCGAATCCTCGACGCCAACGAGGTCGATCCCGTCGGGTTCCAGAGCAATGTCGAAGTACGGGACACGATGGAGGTCGATCGCCCCGATCGACCACGTGCAGTTGTCGTCCATGTCGCGCACCGGCTCAACGTAGCTGCCCGCCCGATCCCGTGCGGCCGGAATGCCGAGGCGTCGACCGAGAATCAGAGCGCGTCGTGGCCCTCTTCGCCGGTGCGGATGCGCACGACGCGGTCGATCTCGGAGACCCAGATCTTGCCGTCGCCGATCTTGCCGGTGGCTGCGGACGAGGCGATCGTGTCGACCACTGCGTCCGCGCGGTCGTCGTCGATCACGATCCGTAGCGAGACCTTCGGCACGAAGTCGATCTGGTACTCGGCACCGCGATAGGTCTCTGTGTGGCCCCCCTGGCGTCCGAAGCCGCGGACCTCCTCGACCGTGATGCCGGTGACACCGAGGGACTTCAACGCGTCCTTCACCTCGTCGAGCTTGAACGGCTTGATGACGGCGGTGATGAGTTTCATGGTCGTGCCTTCCGGGTTGTGGCGGGATCTGTCTGTCAGGGCGTGTAGGCCGACTCGGCGTGCTGGGTCTGATCGAGGCCGATGCGCTCGTCGTCCGCGTCGACGCGCAGGCCGATCGTGCGGCTGATACCGAATGCGATCGCGTACGTGACGACGAATGAGAACATGCCGACGAACAGCGCGCCGACGAACTGGTCCTTGAGCAGCTCGAGTCCGCCGCCGTAGAACAGTCCGTCGAAGCCGTCCTCGTTGACACTCGTGTCGGCGAAGAAGCCGAGCAGCAGCGTGCCGACGATGCCGCCCACCAGATGGACGGCGATCACGTCGAGGCTGTCATCCCAGTTCATCTTCTCCTTGATGCCGAGCGCGAGATAGCAGAGGATGCCTGCGATCGAGCCGATGATCATCGGCGACGCGCCACCGACGAATCCGGCGCACGGTGTGATCGCCACCAGCCCGGCGACCGCACCGGACGCGGCGCCGAGGGTGGTTGCGTGACCGGTCTTGATCCGCTCGACGATCAGCCAGCCGAGCATGCCGGTCGCTGCTGCGAGGTGGGTGTTGACGACGGCTTGCGCGGCGATGCCGTTCGCAGCGAGGGCCGAACCGGCGTTGAACCCGATCCAGCCGAACCACAAGATCCCGGTGCCGAGGACGGTGAGGGGGAGGTTGTGTGGTGGCATCGCCTCGGTGCCGTGGCCCCTGCGATTGCCGATGACGAGGACGACTGCGAGCGCGGCGACCCCCGCGTTGATGTGGATCGCCGTGCCGCCGGCGAAGTCGAGTGCGCCCATGTCGAGAATCCAGCCGTTCCAGACCCACTTGGCAACGGGCACGTAGACGAGCAGCGACCAGATCGCGATGAGGAGTGCGTAGGACCCGAACTTCAGACGATCGGCGGTCGCGCCGGTGATCAGCGCCGGTGTGATCACTGCGAACATCATCTGGAACGCGACGAGCGCCATTCCCGGGATGTCGCCGTCCAGATCGGTGACGTTCCACAGCATGAAGAAGTCGAAGTTGCCGATCCAGCTGTTACCGCTGTCGCCGAAGACGAGGGTGAAGCCGACGATCGCCCAGATTGTGGAGATGATGCCCATCGCGAAGATGTTCTGCATGAGCATCCCGAGCACGTTCTTCGAGCGAACCATGCCGGCGTAAAAGAACGCGAGACCGGGGGTCATGAAAAGGACGAGCGCTGCTGATGTCAGCACCCATGCGGTGTTGCCTGAATCCATGAGGATCGAACCTACGGGTCGATTCCGTGGTGTGAAGAGAAGGAAACATGGCATTCACGCGATCGAAACGCCGCGGCAAAGCCCTTTGGGTTGACAACGCCCGAATCCCCGAGCTCCGCCTGAGGACAAGCGGCGAAACTCGGGGACCGGTGAGAGATGCAGCGATGCATCTCGTAGATGACGGGTCTGAAGGGGGTGGATCGTCCTCTGATCCGATCGACCGCGTCGTGGGGG
>JASJHI010000267.1:0-8364 GCA_033791105.1 Acidimicrobiia bacterium
GACCCGGGACCAATACGCTCTCGGGCATGGCTCGCGGCAGACATGAACGCCGGATTGTGACCCGCGTCGCCCACGGCGGCGCGGGTCGCTCCGTTCGTCGGGAACCCGACGAACTCGCAGTCGAGGAGCCACTGTCGATCCAGCTCGACGGCACTCTGGTGGCCACGACGATGTGCACGCCAGGGAATGACTACGAGCTGGCGGCCGGATTCTGCTTCACCGAGGGGCTGCTCGGCGGTGCAATGATCTCGGGCGTGCGCTACTGCGCCGGCGGCAGTGCGGTCGACAGCGGCTTCAACGTCGTGACGGTCGAGACAGGCGGCGCGGCACCACCACCGGTACAACGCCTCGGCAATGTCGGCTCGAGTTGCGGACTCTGCGGGAGCGAACAGCTCGATTCCTTGACCGAACGCCTCTCGCCGCTCCCCGACGATGGGGCGCCCGTCGATTTCGATCTGCTCGCAGCCGTACCCGACAGCGTCAAGCAGGATCAGTCACTGTTCGGCGCCACGGGAGCGGTGCACGCCGCGGCAGCGTTCGACGGCGACGGTCAGATCCTGCTGGTGCGCGAGGACATCGGCCGCCACAACGCGGTCGACAAGGTCGTCGGAGCGTTGCTGTTGCAGGCTGATGGTGCGCTCCCCGCGAGTGGCCTCGGCCTGTTCGTGAGCGGGCGGGCGAGCATCGAGATGGTGCAGAAGGCGTGGGCTGCGGGCTTCTCGACCCTCCTTGCGGCCAGTGCGCCGACATCGCTCGCGGTCGACGCCGCCCGCCGCGCGAACCTGGTGCTGGCGGGCTTCTTGCGGCCGGGCGGCTTCAACGTGTACTCGCCCGAGCGGGTCGTAGCCTGACCCGATGCGCATGGAAACCGGTCTCAGCGTCCTGCATCTCTTCTGCTCGGTCACGTCAGCCGTCGACCGCGAGGCGGTCGCATCGGCGATCAAGTCGGCCGAGGCCGCCGACCATCAGGTACTCACCGCGGCCACGCTCGGACACAAGTGCGATCTCGCAGTCATGGTGCTCGGGCCCGATTGGCCGACGCAGCGCGCGTTGCAGACCGCGTTGCAGCGCGCCGGGCTCGACGTGGTCGACAGCTACGTCTCGATCACCGAGGTGAGCGAGTACGCGAAGGGTATGCCCGAGCAGATGCTGCACGCCCGGCTCTACCCGCAGCTGCCTCCGGAGGATCTCGACACGTTCTGCTTCTACCCGATGAGCAAGCGGCGCGAAGCCCACGCAAATTGGTTCGCGACACCGTTCGACGAGCGCAACGAGATGATGCGTGATCACGGCGCCAGCGGCCGGACGTTCGCCGGTCGCGTGGTGCAGCTCGTCACCGGCTCGACCGGGCTCGACGACTACGAGTGGGGCGTCACGTTGTTCGCCAGGAACCCTGAGGTCGTGAAGGAGGTCGTCTACACGATGCGATTCGACAAGGGATCGGCCCTGTACGGCGAATTCGGCGCCTTCTACGTCGGGTATCTGGCCCCAATCGACGAGATCCTCTGACCGTTCACCTGATCTGCAACGTCGAGATCCGCGTCACATGCCAACTTCGAGGACCCCGCCGGACACATCGCGGCCCGTCTCGTCGAAGCCGAACAGCTGGAACAGCGCCCGCCTCGGGTCGCCCCGCCGCGCTGTCAGCTCGGTGACGCCGGACGGGCCGTTGTAGTCGATCTCGAATCCGTCGGCGAACAATGCGGCACAGGCCTCGTAGTTGCGGCACACCGCGCCGCCGGCGCTGACCGATGCCATCTGTCCGGCGATTTCGCTCGGTGTGTCGGAGCCGGCCTGCAGCGCTGAGAGGGCGATGAGATTGACGCAGTCGTGTGCGTTGACGGCGAAGAATCCGGCGGGTTCGTACGGGCTGGCCTCGTTGGGCGTTGCGAGTGGCGCGAGCCCGCTGATCTTCTCGCGGAGGTCGTCGTCGAGCCCTTGGATCGCCTGCGGTGAGGTGGGCGACCGGATCGCATCGTTGACAACAACGGCGGCGAGGGGGCTGTGGTCTGTCTGTCCGAGCGCGCTGAGAAAGCTCGTGCCGTCCTCCGCGTCCGCGAGGATCACGATCGCCTGCGCCCCCGATGCGGCGGTCCGGCGTGCATCGTCGACGAGGTCGTCGTCGGCCGCGCTGAAACCGCTCGAGTCGACGACCGTGAGCCGACGTGACACCAATGCATCGCTGACGGCCTCGGCGAACGGGCGGCCGTAGGCGTCGTCGACGTGTGCGATCGCCACCCGGGTCACGCCGGTCAGGCCGACAGCGTCCGCGATGGCAGCCGCCTGCAGCGAGTCACTCGGGATGGTGCGGAAGAACAGTTCTCCATCGGGAAAGTCGTCGAGCGCGAGCGAACTCGCGGTCGGCGAGCAAGTGACGATCTCGGCCGTGACGATGTCGCCGAGCGTGCCGAGGGCGATCAGGCTCGACGCAGGCCCGACGATCGCGTCGACCTCCTCCTCGATCAGGCGTTGGATCGACTCGGCCGCGGCGGCCGAGGTGTCACCTTCGTCCTCGATGATCATGGTCACGCGGTTGCCGAGCACCCCTCCGGCGGTGTTGATCGTACGGATCGCGTCTTGTGTGGCGTCGACGAGCGGTTCGCCGATCACCACGTCGGACGTCGGCAGGAGAATGCCGATCTTGAGTTGGCCGTCCCCTGTGCGCGGCGGTGCAAGTGTCGAGGTGGTCGCCACCGCCGTCGAGTCGGGGGCTGAGTCGCCTCCGCCACTGCATGCCGCAGTGGCAAACGTCGCGATCGCGGCGAGGACGAGGCTGGTAGATCGGTGCTGCACTCGTCGTCACAGTAGAAGAGCCGGGCGGCGAACTTCCGGCATGAACGCCTGTGCGGCGAGGGCGGCCGAGACTTCCGTCCCACCGTGCATAGGCTTTCGCGGTGACCTCGGCGGAGCGACAGCAACACCTGCTCCACGCGGCGCAGCCCGATGCCGGCCCGTCTACCGGGGCTCATGTCGACGGGTCACCGCTGCGAGGGCTCGCTTACTGTCGGGCGCTCTCGGACATCACCGACGACTGGGTGATCGAGATATTCGACCGGGCGGTCGCGGAGCATCCCATCCCTTCAGGTCGCGTCGCGCTGCTCGCGGTCGGCGGGTACGGCCGCGGCGAACTCGCGCCGGCCAGTGATCTCGATCTGCTGCTCGTCCACGACTTCAAGCCGAAGAAGGTGAAGAAGTTCGTCGAGC
Organism: Acidimicrobiia bacterium; assembly: GCA_033791105.1. Lineage (GTDB taxonomy): Bacteria > Actinomycetota > Acidimicrobiia > Acidimicrobiales > Ilumatobacteraceae > JASJHI01. The sequence goes on from JASJHI010000267.1 coordinate 3,205, forward strand.
CGGTCGCGAGCGCGCTCTGGTATCCCTTGTGGGACTCCGGTGTACGCCTCGGTCACGCGGTCCGCCGCCTCGACGAGCAGCTCGCGTTGGTGCGCGACGACCTCGACACCTCGACCGCTCTCTTGACCGCTCGCCCGCTTGCGGGTGACGACTCGCTCGCCGAGGAGGTGATCGCAGCCGGCCGCGACCGGTGGCGGCGATCGAGCGACCGTTTCCGGGCCGAGCTCCGCGATCGGGTCCGCCGACGCCAGGAGTCCGCCGGCGACGTCTCGTATCGCCTCGAGCCTGATCTGAAGGACGGTCATGGCGGCCTCCGCGACGTGCAGACGCTGTGGTGGGCGGAGATGGCCGGGCTCGACATCCGCCCAGAGGACCTGGTCGAGCTCGCGTCGTGCTACGACTCGCTCTCCCGTGCCCGCGTCGCGCTGCATCAGGCGACGGGTCGGGCGGGTGAAGTACTCAGACTCGAGGATCAGGACGCGACTGCGGCTGCCGGCGGATGGGGAGATGCCGACGAGCTGATGTCGTCGGTCGCATCGGCCGGTCGCTCGATCGCCTGGCTCGTCGACGAGAACTGGGGGAGGGCGATCGGCGGCGACACGACCGCTGTTCCCGACCGCGCGGTGGCGCCCGGCATCGTGCTCAGCGACGGCGAGATCGAACTCGCGGACGGTGCCGATCCCGCTGCCGATCCGACACTCGTTCTCCAGGCTGCGGTGGCTGCGGCTCGTCACGAGTGTCGCATCGGACGATCGACGCTCGATCGTCTCCACGACGACTTCTCGCCCTGGGTCGACCGATGGCCGGTCGGCGCCACCGACGAACTCGTCGCGCTGCTCCTCGAGGGGCATCGGGCCATTCCCGTCCTCGAGGCGCTCGATCAACGCGGGTTGGTGGCACGGCTCCTGCCCGAGTGGGAGCCGGTTCGGTCCAAACCGCAGCGCAACGCGTACCACCGGTTCACTGTCGACCGGCATCTCTGGGAGGCGGCGGCGAACGCGGCGGTTCTGGCCGACCGCGTGTCGCGCCCGGATCTGCTGGTGATCGGTGCGCTGCTGCACGACCTCGGTAAGGGGTATCCGGGTGACCACACCGAGGTGGGCATGGCGCTTGTCCGCTCGATCGCGCCGCGCCTCGGCTTCGGTGAGTCCGATGTCGAGATGCTCGTCGCGATGGTCGAGCACCATCTCCTGCTCCCCGATGTCGCGATGCGGCGCGATCTCAGCGATGAGGACACGATCGAACAGGTCGCCCGGACGCTCGGGTCGGTCGAGGCTTTGGAGCTCCTGCACGCGCTGACCGAGGCTGACTCGCTGGCGACGGGCCCGTCCGCCTGGGGGAGCTGGAAGGAGGGGCTGGTCAGCGAGCTCGTCGACCGGGTCCGTCATCTGCTCGGAGGTGGTGATGTCACCGAGGCGACGTGGCGCCTGTTCCCCGATGCCGCGACGCTCGCCCTGATGGCGACGCGGGTCACCGAGGTCGTGCGCCGCGACGACGTGATCACCGTGGTCAATCCAGACGCGGCGGGCAACCTCAGTCAGATCGCGGGGGTGCTTTCCCTGCACGGACTCGACGTGCTCAGCGCACGCGCTCACTCCGACGAGCAGGGCACCGCAGCTGCGGAGTTCCGGGTCGAGTTGACGCCCGTCGAGCCTCGCTGGGAGGCGATCGAACTCGATCTCCGTCGGGCCCTGGCGCACGAGTTGGCGATCGAGGCGCGCCTCGAGGAGCGGGCACTCACCTACCGCCGCCGGAGACGTACCCAAGCCGCCCCACCGGGGCCGCCGCGGGTCGACTTCGACGACGAGGCGTCGAGCAATGCGACAGTGATCGTGGTGCACGGCACGACGGCGGTCGGAATCCTGTACCGGATCACCAAGACGCTCGCGGAACTGGGCCTCGACATCCGTCACGCGACCGTGCAGACGATCGGTATGGAGGTCGTCGACACGTTCTACGTACGTACCGTGCGCGGTGCGCTGGTGACCGATCCGAGCCACCGCGTCGAGATTCAGCGTGCGATTCTCCACGTTGTGAACCGGTGACGGTCCATGTCGTAGCGTGAGCGCCGTGACGGCGAGCGCCCGCGACTTGGCACGGTGGAGCGAGAGCCTCGCGGCGATCGCCCGCACCGGGCTCGGCTTCACCGAGAGCCTGTACGAACAGGAGCGCTACGAGGAGGTGCTGCACGTCGCCGCCGACATCAAGGCGGCCGCTCGCGACCTCGACGAGGCCGAGCGCGATCAGATCGCCATCGAACGCGAGACAGACCACTTCGTGCAGGAGTGGCTCGAATCGGTGGGTGAGGGAGTCCCCGGCTACGTCACGCCGAAGGTGGCCATCGGAGCGATTGTCGGCAACGACGCCGGCGAACTCCTGCTGGTGCAACGGAAGGACTCGGGGATCTGGCTCTACCCGACCGGCTGGGCCGACGTCGGTTACTCGCCTGCCGAGGTGGCGGTCAAGGAGGTCAGCGAGGAGACCGGGATCGACTGCGAACCCCAGCGTCTCCTCGGGGTGATCGACGGTCAGCGGATGGGTTTCAGTCGGTTCGGGATGTACATGCTGCTGTTCCACTGCGTCGCCACGGGCGGCGAATTGACGCCACACCCGCTCGAGACGTCCGATGTCGGGTGGTTCGGTTCCGCATCACTTCCCGAGGCGACCGCCGGCGCGTCGTGGTGGGGTCCGATGGCATTCTCCGCGATCCAGGGTGTCGAATCGCCGGCCACGTTCGATGCGGTCCGGTTCCCCGTCTGGCGCGGCGACTGATCAGTCCTGATCGCGCAGGAACTGTTCGACTTCTTCGACGAGCATGTCGGGATCGACCGGTGCGGTGTCGGTCGGTTCGTCGTCGTCCTCGTCGGCGGCGTCGCTCATCTGCTCGAGGCGCGCGAGATACTCGACCATGTCGTCGTCGTCGCCGATCAGCGCGGACACGCGGGCGTCGTACTCGGCTGCGCCGGCCGCGAGCACCTCGAGCGGCGCGGGTGTGCCGATCATGCCGCATGCCCGGTCGACGAGGGCCATCGCAGCCTTGGGCGACGGGACCTGGGAGGCGTAGCCGGGCACGGCCGCCCACAGCGAGGCGGTGGCGAGTCCGGCGTCCTGCAGCGCGTGCTGGAGCACACCCACCATGCCCGTCGGGCCCTCGTAGCGCGACGGCTGGAGGTCGAAGCGGTCGATCATCGTGTCGTCGGTGCCGGTTCCGATCAGCGGCACCGGGCGCGAGTGCGGAACATCGGCCAGGAGAGCACCGAGCGAGAGTGCCATCGTGACCTCGAATCGCTCTGTGAGGCCGACGATCTGCTCGGTGAAGAGCCGCCAGCGGAGCGCGGGCTCAGGCCCCAGCACCAAGATGACGTCGGTACCCGGCAGCGAGGCCGACCAGACGCCTACCGTGGGCCAGATGATCGAGCGGCGCTGCTCGTCGTCGAGGCGCACCTGGGGCCGCACGGTGGCGAAGTCGGTGAACACTTCGGGGTCGATCTCGGCGAGTGCCTGTGCGTCCCACGCTTCGATCATCGTTCGCAACGCGGTCGAGGCGGCGTCGCCGGCATCGTTCCAACCGGTGAACGAACCGATGAGCACGGGCCGCGTGAGGTTGGGCTCGTTCAGCCAGCGGAGGTGCTCGGTACTCACTGCGCCAACGCTATCGTCGCCGTCCTGTGACCGAATCCGCCGAGCACGTCAGCGCAACCGTCGAGATCGTCGAGGCCGTGGACGATGAGCTGGTCGCCGCGTTCGACCGGCTGATCCCCCAACTCTCGTCGTCGTCTCCACCTCCGAGTCGTGCCCAGTTGACCGAGATGGTCGACAATCCGCAGACCGTGCTCTTCGTCGCCCGGCTCGACACATCGTCCGGTGGCGAGATCATCGGATCGCTCACCCTCGCGTTCTACCGCATCCCCACCGGACTCAAGGCCTGGATCGAGGACGTGGTCGTCGCCGAGTCCGCGCGTGGGCTCCGCATCGGGGTGGCGTTGAGCGAGGCAGCGCTCGACGAAGCACGCCGCCGAGAGGCGAAGGACGTGAACCTGTCGAGTCGTCCGGCTCGCGAGGCCGCCAACCGGCTCTACCTTCGGCTCGGTTTCGACGTGCGCGACACGAACATGTACCGCTACAAGTTCTGATCGCCTTCCTCGTAACCTGTCCCGCCGCGACGCGACAATCGACTGGAGAGCCATGACCTGGACGACCGACGGACACGACGGCGCCGGCATCGTCGAACGCGATTTCGCAGTGCACTCGGCCTCGTCCGGTGAGCAGGTTCCCGGCGTCTACCGACGATCGGCGGACGGCGAACACGATCGCCTCGTGCTGCTCGGTCACGGTGGAACGTCCGATCGGAAGGCCGACTACATCGTCCACCTCGCGCGGCTGCTGGCAGAACGCGGAATCGCGACGATGGCGATCGACGGTCCCGGTCACGGGGAGCGCGCCACGTTCGAATTCAAGCGGACCCCCGACGAGTTCGACGCGGCGTGGAACGGTGGGGGAGGGACCGATGGGATGCTCGGCGACTGGCGTACGGCACTCGACTTCGTCGAGTCCGAGTTCGGCGAACGGCCCACAGGCTGGTGGGGGCTCTCGATGGGCACGATGATGGGCCTGCCCGTCGCCGCGACCGACGAGCGCATTCGACTCGCAGTACTCGGATTGATGGGTAGCTGGGGACCGAACGCGGCCGACCTCGAGCGCCTCGCTCCCCAGTTGTCGTGCCCCTTGCGTTTCCTCGTGCAGTGGGACGACGAGATCGTGCCGCGCGACCGGTGTCTCGATCTGTTCGGGATGATCGGCAGCGAGCGCAAGACCTTGCATGCCAACCCGGGTGCCCACAGCGCAGTTCCGATGTTCGAGGTGACCGCGTCTGCGGACTACCTCGATGCGCACTTGCGCTGATCTGTCGGCGCAGGGGTCACGGGTCGCGTGCCGCTCGCCGGAGGTCCTCGGCGGCCTGACGGACCTGCCAGTCGCGGTCGTCGAGGGCCCGGTCGATGGCCGCCTCGACCTCCACACCGTCGAACGGCGCGAGCGCGAGTACGGCGCGCCGGCGGACCGCCCGCTTGTCGGGCGTCGCGGCGCGGATCGCGGGCCGCCCATGCCCGGTACCCATCGCGCCCAGCGCGGCCCCAGCGGCCACGCGCCCGAGGGCGTCGG
>JASJHI010000268.1:0-6097 GCA_033791105.1 Acidimicrobiia bacterium
GTAATTACCATTGCCACCGAAGACCGCCGCATGGGCGTTGCCCTCGTACGGCTCGCCAGTGATTGGTTCGGGGTCGACATAGGTCGAGTCATCCAGGAACACCGGGTTGGCCGGATCGGTCACGTCGAGGGTGACGAAGCCGAGGTCCCAGTACGAGACGACCGCGGTCGGGGTGCCATCTATGATCTCGACCCATACATCGTGGTTGAAGACGCCTGCCGACGAGCCGGTCTCGGTCTGGTCGAGGTTCACTCCTTGCGGGATCCAGTCGAGCGCGCCGGTGGTGCTCAGCAATTTCGGCGACTGCGGCTTGGTGATGTCGACGAAGAACGTGTCGAAGAAGTCAAAGGTGTCGGCGGTGCCGATCAGGTAGCTCTTACCGTCGTGGTCCCAGGCGAACGTGTTGTGCACCCCGTCGAACTCGAGGAAATTCTTCTTCAACGCCTTCGGCTTGGCCGGGTCGGTCACGTCGTAAAGACTGATGCCCCCTTGACCGACCTGCGCCGGTGGGTTGCCGTCTGACTGCGGTGCTGAGGGAATGGTCATCCCACACGGCTCCTGAGTGGTGATGAGCACATCGGTGTCACCGACGGTGTGCACCTTGACGTCGTTGATGCGCGTGTTCGGCGCCGACTTGATACTCGCCACCGTGGCGCCCTCAGTGTTCGGATAGTTGGCGATCGCACCGTCGATGTCGACGATGAACACGCCTGCGTCGCTGCACGGCTCCTGGAACGTCCCGATGTACGCGTAGCCGTCGTGCGACCACACGTCCGTGTACTGCCCGTCGGTGACGCCCGCCAACGTGTCGCGGCCGATCACATCGAACCCGTAGTTGACGTCCTTCGGGATATGACCTTCGTTCGGACTGTCGTGGGCGAGCCCAACAGCGGCCGTACCGAGGGTCAAGCCCACGGCCGTCAGGCCGCCGAGCGCGACGCGTGAAGTCAATTTCTTCATGATCGTTCCAATCCCCTGTTGTCCCCTGTTGATGATCGGTCCGTGGCGGGGGCCCTCACGATCCGAAAGTTATAGCAGGTGTCCGGTGTCTGTACCGCCAAGCGCGCCGATCGAGACCCACAATGACCCCGGACAGTTGTCGAGGTCGCCGGCCATCCGGTCGTCGAGGGCGAACTGACGATGCCTGGTGCACAGCGGGTACGGGACACGCGGCCACGCGAATCCGGCTTGGAGGGTCGGCAGGTCGACGAATACCGTCGGAGCTACGCCGTTGGAGTGGGATGTCCACTCCTCCCCCACCAGGAGATCCGCCACCATGAAGAAGACCATCATCTGTCTCGCAGCTGCCGGAGCGCTCGTGCTCGCCGCGTGCGGAGACGACGACGACCCGACAGAAGACGCACTGTCGTCAGTGTGTGACGCGGAGGAGAAGGTGCTCGAGAGTCTCGCCGGCCTCGCCTCGCTCGATCCCGTGGAGAGCACCGGCGAAGACCTCCAGCAGGGCGTCGACGACCTCCAGTCGTCGGTCGACGATCTCGTTGCGGCGCGGGGCGATCTCGTCGAACAAGACGTCGACAACGTCAAGAGCACCTTCGACAGCCTGAAGTCGGCACTCGGTGACCTCGGCGACGTCCCACTGTCGGAGCTCGAGGATTCTGCGAGCGCGACGATCGATGCGTCGATCGCCGGGTTCCAGGCCGCCTACGAGGAGGCCTACGCCAACTCCTCCTGCGGCACCGACTCCGAGTAGTCGACCACACGCCGATCAGCGCCAGACAGTCGCAGCAATTCGCCACGTGTCGCCGACGCGCTCGTGGACCTTCAGCACTGGTGGCGGGTACAGCGAGCGTTCATACTGGATGCCATGAAGGAACTCGAGATTCACCCCTGGAAGCTCCGCTTCGAGATCCGCGAAGACGAGCAACACTGCGAGATGGTCATCCACCTCGACACCGGGCTCAAGAAGGTGTCCGGTGAAGGCAAGTCGCACCGCAACCCGAGCGACCCGTCGATGCCTCGCGTCGGCGAAGAACTCGCTGCGGCCCGCGCCCTGCACGACTTGGCGAACCATCTGACCGAGGACGCCTGGAGCATCATCGAGGCCGCCTCCCACGCCAACGCCTGACACGCGTTCGGCATCGGTCGCGGCAGCATTGCTGCTCCGCTCGCGGGTGGACTGCCGTCAGGCGATGACGACGATGTCGTCGTCGACGTGCAGGCTGACGCGCTCTGACGGCGAGGGATTGAGCACAAGTGTGCCGCCCCGATGGGAGGCCATGCGCCAGCCGATGGCCAGTCGTCTCGACATGTACGTCGTCGCGACGATCTCCTCGAAATCATGTTCACCGTCGAGCGCGAGTTCGCCGGCACGGACGAGATGGAGCGACGGTCCATCACCGGCATACAGGCTGAACAGCACTTGCCGGCGCTGCGGCTGTTCAGCGACCTGCGACATGACTCGGCTCACGAGCGCATCGCTGACCACGTAGTCGTCGGCGGTCATTCCTCGCGGCAGGTTGGCGTTGTCGGCATCCAACAACTCGACGATGACACGGGCCGACGGTCCGGCCACCGAGCCGAGGTCCCGGTTCAGCAACATGAGGTTGAGGAGTGTCCGGCTGTCCGCTTCGAGGACCGACAGACCCCGTCGATAGCCGAGCAGCACGACCGAGGTGAGATCGGCGGCGTGTGTCGCCTCCCGCAGTCGCCAGGTGAGACTCGCGGTGGACAGCAGACGCACTTCGAACTGCGACGTGGTCGGGAGGTTGAGCTCCTCCTCGCCGAACAGTCGGGAGTCGTACACGATCTCAACGGTGGATCCGGGCGCCACGCGCCGGTCCAACTCCGCCAGCAACTGCGCGCCCATCATGTTCCAGCCCACGACCAGGAGGTGCTCGATTTCCGGCCCTGCCGATGTTCGGGCGACCGCATCGCTCGTCGGTAGTGCGTGTGCGGTCGGGGGCCCCGAATCGAGGCCTGTCGCGTCTTCGGCGATCAGGATGAGCTGCTCGTCCGCACCGAGCGTTGCGGCGGGATCTGGGTTCAACTCGACCTCGCCGACCGCGGTGACTCGACCGATCGGCCGGGCCTGGGCAAAGCGGAACACAATCTCTCCGAACGGCCGCCCGGCAAGTTCGCCGGCCTCGCGGAGGTAGATGTCCGCGCCGCGGAAGTCGAAGAGCTCGCCGACGACCTGGTTCAAGCCTGGTTCGCGCAGCGCGAAGGCTGTGAACCGGGCAACGACCTGCATCCCGGCAACGGGCAGCACCTCGCCATCGCAGGCGTCGACCAGGGTCTCCACCGTCTCGGGATCGTTGAGTTCGGCCACGATCGGTACACGACCGAACCCGCCGAGTCCGGCTCCCGCAGCGAGCACCGCCACGACGGCAGCGGCGTCCCCATGGGAGTCTTCGTCTGCCAACACAATGACCGACCTGGCCTGTCGAATTCCCACTCTTGCGAGGTCAGAGGCTCGTGCGGGGTTGCCTCGCCTGAAGACGAGCCGGCTTCCGTGGAGATCTCCGACCGAGGCTCGCACCTCATCGCTCAGCTCACCGGTCTCGTCGTCCGCCAATACCACGATCGCGTTGCCCTTGCGACTGGCGCCGGACAGTGCGAGTTGTCGGATGATCATCGGCAGCCTTCCGGACTCGCCGAGAATCAGTACGTGGCCGGACTCGACGACCTCGCTCCTGCCACGTCGCAAGGCATCCACCCGCTGTTCGACTCCGCTGGCGATGACACCGATCAGCGTGCCCACGATCAGAATGCCGACCATCGTCACGAGCAACGCGACCGCTCGAGCCCACCATCCGACGTCATCCGCCATCGTGCCCGGATCCATCAGGCGCAAGCCGCTCTGCCAGAAGCCCTCGAGCCAGTTCTCGTCCTCATCGCCGGCGAAGTCGAGGTTGAGCGCGGTGAGGATCGCTGACGCGACCAGCACCACCACCAAGGTGATGCCCCCGAGTACCAGCAGCGGCGCGCCAATGCCGCGGCCGAGCACATCGTCGACGCGATACCGAAAACGGCGGCGAAGTCCTTTCATCGATCTCGATGAAACCTGATCTGACACGACGTCGAGCCTCCTTCCGCGGCGAGGTCGCGGAGCGTACACGACCACGAAATACGAGCACCGGGGTGGCCGGCATCGACCCTTCGGCGGCCGCGACCTCTCGGCGGCTGTGGGTCTTCGTGGAAGGCGTCGTCGGCGACCGTGCGAGAATCACCGGATGGCTCGACACATGGCCCCGCCGCCCGCCCGCTACGAAGCTGGGCGCGATCGACGTCGCCACGTGCCACTCGAGGACCACGCCGAACTCGTCACAGACGGGCGCGCCGATCCGGTCTCGATTCTCACTGCACAGGACGAGTCCAGACTCCAACAGCTCGTCCCTATCCGTCACGGGCGCATGTCGGCCTCGGCGTTCACGTTCTACCGCGGAGCGGCCGCCGTGATGGCCGCTGATCTGGCCAACGGCCCGACCACCGATATTCATGCCCAACTCTGCGGCGACGCCCATCTCTCGAACTTCGGATTCTTCCGCGCCGCTGACAGGGCGATGGTGTTCGACGTGAACGACTTCGACGAGACGTTGCCCGGTCCCGTCACCTGGGACGTCAAGCGACTGGTGGCAAGTGTCGTCATCGCCTACCGCAACAACGGCTTCGACAAGAAGGACGCGCGGCGAGCCGCGAGACATGCCGCTTGTCGGTATCGGGAGAGAATGCTGGAGGCGATGGCGAGCACGCCGCTCGATCTCCACTACATGCAATTGAACGCCGAAGACCTCCGCGAGCGGGTCCGGCCGCACCAGACCAAGAAGGAACGCAAGACGTCGAGCAAGGTGCTCACCAAGGCGCAGTCGAAGAACAGTCTCAAGGCGTTCCGCAAGCTGACCGACATCGTCGACGGTCGCCGAGTCATCGTCCCCGACCCACCGGTCGTCACGCGCGTCGACGAATTGCTCGAGTCCGATGAACTGCCGAATCTGCGGCGCTTCTTCGACGCATACGGGGCGACGCTGCCGAACCACCGTCGCAGTGTCTTGAACCGGTACAGCCCGATCGACCTCGCCCACAAGGTCGTCGGCGTGGGCAGCGTTGGGACGCGCTGCTTCATCGTGTTGTTGGAGAGCGGTGGTGGCGATCCGCTGTTCCTACAGTTCAAGGAGGCGACGCGTTCGGTCCTCGAGGATCATCTCGAACCCAGCAAGTACGCGACCCACGGCGAGCGGGTCGTGAAGGGCCAGCGGCTGCTCCAGGCGAGTGGTGACGTCTTCCTCGGCTGGGGGCGGATGGAGCGAGCCGACGGGCGATCGGCCGACTTCTACTTCCGGCAGTTGTGGGACGGCAAGGGCTCGGTCGATATCGAGTCGATGTCGCCGCGAAGGCTGTCCTCGTATGCGGGAGCTTGCGGAGCGATTTTGGCCATCGCCCACGCCCGGACGGGAGATCCGGCAATGATCGCCGGCTACCTGGGCGACGACGACACGTTCGACCGAGCCGTTGCCCGATTCGGCGAGCGCTACGCGGACCTGAACGAGAAGGACAACGCGCGCCACAACCAGGCGATCGCCGACGGCGAGATCGAGGCGATCCGCGACATCTGAGCCTCGGTCGACACGGAGAACAGGATCACAACGCTGTGACTGCTACTCCCCGAGGTGGCGCCTGGAGACCAGGCGACGCCCGGATCGTCAACGATTGTCGCCGAGCCGGGCAAGCACGTTCGCGGTGACCTGCTGCACGAGCGGGTCGCCGTCCAGACCGTAGGCCCAGTCGACGGACCCCGCGTTGAAGACGGTACCGCGCCCCTTCGTGAACGTCCCCATGACGCAGCGGCCGTGCGCCAGCCGTGCGACGTGCTCGTCGGAGGCATCGCCGAACAGGACCATCGCCACGCCCTCGAGGTCGCCGGGTGGTTCCGTGCTGGCCCACAGGGCCTCGGGTGCCTCGCAGTGATCCTCGGTGATCGACAGCAGCCGTGCCGGTGCGCTGCCGATGATCTCCATCGTCGCCGGTGTGCCGTCCTCGCTGGTCGGCACGGGCACACCGTCCTCGAGCGTCATGGTGCATCCATCGACTTCGTAGCCCACGACCACCGTATCGCCGCCGAGGACGTCGCCGTACACCA
>JASJHI010000269.1:0-2896 GCA_033791105.1 Acidimicrobiia bacterium
CTCGCTGCGAGACGTCGACCAGTGTGATGTCGGTGAACCCTCGGGCGAGGAGATCGCCAACGAGTTCCGACGCCCCGGACCCGACATCGACCACAGCCGACGAGGGCCCTGATGCCGCCGCCACGATCAGCCGCCGCGATGTCTCGGGGTGACACTGGAACCAGCTCAGCTCGGTCAGCGGACGGGACTCGTAGACACGGTCCCAATGGTCGCCAGGATCAGGCACGTACTCAGAATGCGCCCGCATCCGCCCTACCGCAAGAGCAAATGGCCCTGTCTTCGCGCACCGAGCGAGAGCGACGGGGCATTGCTCCAGGACACGCTCGCGGGCACTCGAACCACGAACCGTCTGGTACAGACTCTGACGGTAGTCAGCCTGGGTGAATCACGTGCGCGGTGATGGGTCCGACTCGCGCCGGAGATCGAATGATCAGTCCTCGGGGCCTTGCCCGAAGTGGTTCGGACCTTCGCTGGGCTGCACGTAGAAGACGATCAGAATAATGAATCCGATGAGCGGGATCAGACCCAGCAGGATGAACCAGCCGGTCTTGCCGGTGTCGTGCAGGCGGCGCACCGCGATTGCGAGGCTGGGAAGAAGGACCGCCAGGGCGTACAGGACGTACAGGACATAGAACAAGGAGGACACCGAGCCGAGCAGACCGAGCGCAACGGCGACGACGAAGTTGACCGCCACGAAGCGCCAGAACCCGCCAACCGATGTCCGGCCGCTGAAGTCGACGTAGCGGCTGAGCGCTGTCTTGTAGGCGGTGATGAATTCGTCCATTTTCGTGGCCCGCTTTCGTTTCGTCTGTTGGGGTCGAAGCAGAGCTACATTACCCCGTAGCCGCCGACGCCGACGAGCCGCGCCCGTCCGAACCGCTCAGGGCGCGCATCGAGACGCCGGCGGCGGTGAGATGAATCCGCTCACGGCTGTCCCATATGCCGCCGCAGTTGCGCGCGAAGTCGGCGAAGGTCGGGTTGTGGAGCGAGGTCTGCCAGACCTTCCAGTTCCCCGCCAATTGCTCGGCGCTGATCTTGCCCAGTTGGCTGTTGTTCAGCAGGACGTGGGTGATGTTCATGCCGTACTTGACGGCGGTCGGCCGGGGCGGCACGTATCGGCCGGCAAGCGGGCGCTACCCGATGTGGTTGTGCAGCGGCATGATCTCAGGCTCGCCGACGTCGACGCCGAGTTGGGCCAAGATCGGGCCCAGCGTCTCTCCGAACGCCGCGAAGGCCTCGGCCGACTCCCATACGTCGTACACCATCAGATGGTCAGGCGCACCGAAGCAGGAGTGGTGTAGCCGTCCAGCCGGTGAACCGGCTCCAGCAGCCTCGAGGGCGGCCATGACCTGGTCGTATTGGTCAGCGGTCATCGCGTCTGGGTTGAAGTACGCAGCTATTGCCATCTCAGTGCCTCCAAAGTCGGATGTCGGCCAACGATAGACCGCAACGACCGGCCGCTCGGCGGCGAGAGGTCGAACAGCACATCCTCGAGACGCGCCAGGGAGACTCGAAGGCGCTGGCCACCCCGGTGACGAGCGAATCCCGTGCAGCCTCAGGCGACGGCGAGGCGATCGCCGACGCTCAGCGCTCCCTCTCGGCCGACGGTCATGTAGTTGCCGAAGATCATGCCGCTGCCGAAGCGATCCTCCTTCGGCTTCATCCGATATCGGCCGAGTGTCCTCATGAGGTCGTTCGGGGGCCGTTCCCCGGTCGTCTGATCGGTGGTGATGATGACGCACCGCTCGGCGGGGGTGACCTGGAGAAGTTCCACACGCTCGTTGCTCAGCGAGTCGATGTCATCCTCCTCGAAGGCGTCGAGGCCGCCGACGACGACGTTCATCCGGAAACGGTCCATCGGAACCGGGGTTTCGACACGCTCGTTCAGGTCGTCGAGCGACGCCTGATTGGCGAGTGAGATCGGTGATGCGGCGGTGAATCCCTGCTTCGCCTTCTCGTGCAAGCGTGCCATCTGCGGGATCGGGAAGTTGATCCGCCAGGGAGGACCCGGCGTCACCAGTCGCACATCTCGACCGATGACCACGGACAGCCAGTCGGCGACCTGGTCGCCCTGGTCGATCGTGTCGAACTCGTCGAGCACCCAGGTTGCCTCGCGGACCTCGCCCTCATCGCGGATCTCGTGCGCGTAGAACCCATGCTCTGGATGGCGCAGGCGCAGAACGCCCGCGACGCGGTCGAGTTCCGGCGCCAGCGCGGCAACGTACTGGTCGGCCTTCTGGTCGACGAGGTGCCCGTTCTCCCAGATGACGAACTCCCGGTCACCGACGACACCCATCTTGGTGACCTCGATCGTCTGTGCCGGAGCACCCTGGCAGCCCTTCACCGGGTACGTCCACAGCTCCTGCACGGTCACTTCTGGCATCAATGGTCTCCTTCGGTCAGGGCGCGCGGCGCCGACTCCACCGTACGGAACGGATCAACGGACGAACTCGACCAAGCGTCCGGCCTCCATGCGCAGCACCTGACTCGCCCGCTCGAAGGCGACGGCGCGATGGGACACCGCGAGCACCGTCATCCCCGCTCGCGCAAGGTTCTCCCACAGTGCGAGTTCGGTCTCGACGTCGAGTGCGCTGGAGAGGTCGTCGAGCACGACCAGTTCGGGACGATGAACGAGTGCTCGGGCGGTCGCCAGGCGCTGACGTTGACCACCCGACAGACGGAGCCCGCGCGGTCCGATCAGGGTGTCCGTACCGTCGGGGAGCTCGTCGATGTCGGTCCACACGGCCGCCAACTCCAACGCCGACGTGAGGTCACCGTCTCGCACCGGACCCAGCGCGACGTTGTCCGCCACCGAGTCCGAGATCAGCTGCGGCACCTGGGAGAGGAAGGCGGCGTTGGGTGGGACCATGAAGGCAGCACGGTCCCGGACCTGTTC
>JASJHI010000270.1:0-3430 GCA_033791105.1 Acidimicrobiia bacterium
GGCATCCGGATCCATCGATGGCGTCGAACGGAATGGCGTCGAGCAGTACCGCGGCATCCGTTACGGAGAGCCACCGATCGGCGAGCTTCGCTTCCGGCCGCCCGTCGCCGCCAGAGCATGGCAGACGGGCTGGAACGGGTCACTCGACGCAACGCAGTTCGGACACCGCGCCATGCAGCCGCCGATGTCGGCCGTCTTCGGTGGGGTGGGCCCGGGCGACAACGATGAGGACTGCCTGGTCCTGAACGTGTTCACCCCAGCGACCGACAGCGGCGACCGCCCGGTGTTGTGCTGGATTCATGGCGGTTCGTACACGTCAGGATCGGCGAACGACTACAACGCTTCGATCCTCGCAGCGCAGGGTGATGTCGTCGTGGTGCCGATCAACTACCGGCTCGGGGTGTTCGGATTTCTCGACGTGTCACCACTCGACCAGTCCTACGCCGGCTCGGCCGCCAACGGCATCCGAGACCAGATCCTCGCGCTCGAGTGGATCCGAGATCACATCGCCGATTTCGGCGGCGATCCTGGCAACGTGACGATCATCGGCGAGTCGGCCGGCGCAGGATCGGTCCTCGGACTCCTCGCGGCACCCGCCGCGGACGGCCTCTACCACCGCGCCGTCGCCAACAGCCCGGGCGGTGTGAACGTGCCGCCGAGCGGCGAGCAGGCACGAAGGATCGCAGAGACGCTGGACAGCGATGCCCCGTTGCTCGAACGGCTCCTCACCTCATCGGCCGAGCAGTTGCTCGATGCGCAGATCGCACTGCCGTTCACCGGCGGCACGATCGACGGCACAGTCGTGACCCGCCACCCCGTTGACGCCATTCGCGAACGCGGTCCCGATGGGGTCCCTCTCGTCGTGGGCACCAACCTCGACGAAGGAACGCTGTTCACCCTTGCGTTCGTCGACGACGATGCGGCGCTTGACCGGATGGCCACGACGCTCGGCACTCAGGTCACTCGCGACGGCGATGTCGATGCGTACCTCGCCGACGTGCGCAGCCGATACCCCAACGACGACTCGTACGAGATCGCCAACCGCGTCTGCGTCGACCTGTTCAGGCGCACGAGTGTGGAAGTGGCTGCCGCGGCAACCGACGCCGGCCAAGGTGGATGGTTGTACCGGCTCGACCTCCCCACCACGGTCGCCGGCGAGGCGCTCGGCGCAACGCACTCGGCCGACGTCGCACTCACCTTCAATTGGCTCAGTTCCGATCGGCCGATGGGATTCAGCCTCTACGAGCGTGACGACCCCACCGCAATCGACCTGTCTCAGCGGTGGAGCGCCACAATCCTCGCCTTCGTTCGCACCGGGAACCCAAACGGTGGTGGACTCCCACATTGGCGGCCGTACTCGTCCAACGACCGCTCGTGCCTGATGCTCGACGTGGCGATCGGCGTGGTCGACGACCCTGACGGCGGCGACCGCGACCGTTGGCGCTGACCGGGCCGACAACGATGGAACCCGGAGCCGAAGCCCCGGGTTCCATCTCGTTCATTGCGTTCACTGGGCTGCCGGCGTACCGGCAGATGTTCACCAGCGGTAGTGGGCGAATGCCTTGTTCGACTCGGCCATCTTCTGGATGTCGTCGCGTCGCTTCATCGCCGCGCCAAGACCCTGTGAGGCATCGAGCAACTCGTTGGCTAGGCACTCGGCCATCGTCTTTTCGCGACGTGCGCGGGCGTAGTCGACGATCCAGCGGATCGACAGCGTCGTCGCGCGTCGTGGACGAACCTCGACGGGCACCTGATAGGTGGCGCCTCCGACACGGCGGCTGCGCACCTCGAGCGGCGGCTTCAGATTGTCGATCGCACGCTTGAGCGTGTCGATCGCCTCTTCGTCGGCATCGAGCTTGCCTTGGATGATGCCCATCGCGTCGTACACGATCTTCTCGGCCACGGTGCGCTTGCCGTGCAGCATGACCTTGTTGATGAGCTGGGTGACGAGCACCGACTTGTAGAGCGGATCGGCGATGAGTTCGCGTCGGGGAGCGGGACCTTTACGAGGCATCGTTGATCACTTGTCCTTCTTGGCGCCGTAGCGGCTACGGGACTGCTTACGGTTCTTGACTCCAACCGCGTCGAGTGCGCCGCGGATGATCTTGTAGCGGACGCCGGGAAGGTCGCGGACACGACCGCCGCGCACGAGCACGATCGAGTGCTCCTGGAGGTTGTGACCCTCGCCCGGAATGTAGGCGGTGACCTCGATGCCGGAGTTCAAACGGACGCGGGCGACCTTGCGCAGCGCCGAGTTCGGCTTCTTCGGGGTGGTGGTGTACACCCGGGTGCAGACGCCGCGACGCTGGGGTGAACCCTTGAGCGCCGGGGTCTTGCTCTTGGTGACCTTGGAGCTGCGGCCCTGTCGGACCAGCTGCTGGATGGTTGGCACGAAAGAAACCTCGTTCTTCGGTCGTCCCGGTGGGCGCCAGCAGGCGGGCCATCGGGAATCTGGTGGGTTGGTGGCACTCGGACGAGCACCGCCGCCGTACACCGGGAACCCCGGTGAGAGGACCCTGCAAGGCTACGGGCGGTGGCCCTTGACGGCAACCAGCCCGGAATCACGCGGCATGCGCCGAACCCGTCCGGATCTGGGCGCGATCTGTTCCGGCATCCGAGACGAATCCGCCCCAGATGCCGGACGAGCCAATGTCAGCCGATCGGTTCTGCGGCGGGCTGTTGCTGCTCGCCTTCGTAGGTGCCGTGGAGATTGGCCAGGAACGCAGCGGGGTCCTCTTCGCCGACATCGCTCGAGTAGAACGTCATCGGCTCGTACTCGGGAGCCTCGAAACCGAACTCGCGGTACTTCATCATGCCGGTCCCCGCAGGGATCAGCTTGCCGATGATGATGTTCTCCTTGAGCCCGATCAGGTTGTCAGCGCGACCGTCGATGGCGGCCTCGGTGAGCACCCGGGTGGTCTCCTGGAAGGAAGCAGCGGACAGCCACGAATCGGTCGCCAGCGACGCCTTCGTGATACCCATCAGCTCGGGACGGCCCTCGGCGGGACGTCCACCCTCCTCGACCATCCGGCGAGTCGTGTCGCGGAAGACCTTCGAGTCGACCCGCTCGCCGGGCAGGAAGCCGGTGTCGCCAGGCTCCTGTACGCCGATGCGGCGCGTCATCTGACGCACGATCAACTCGATGTGCTTGTCGTGGATCGACACACCCTGGTCGCGGTAGACCAACTGCACTTCCTCGACGAGGTAGAGCTGCGTCTCGCGGACGCCCTTGATCTCCATGATCTCCTTGGGATCGAAGGGGCCGTCGACGAGCGGTTCGCCGGCCTTGATCTCCTGGCCGTCCTGGACGATCGGGCGGGCACCGAGCGGGAGCACGGTCTCGTGCTCTTCGCCTGTGTCGTCGATGACGACGACCGGGATGCCCTTGCCTTCGTCCTCGCGGAGCTGCAGCACGCCAGTGGCCTTGGCC
>JASJHI010000271.1:0-2661 GCA_033791105.1 Acidimicrobiia bacterium
GAGGGCACACGCCCCTCCTGGCTCGACTGAGCCGACCGTTCGCCACCTGCCATCACGACACGGCTGCACAACTCGGAGGTCTCGACAGGTACACCGGCACCGATCCCATGTCGTGCAGGGAACACATCGGACAGTCGACAACCCGCTGGACGGCTCCGGGCGGTCCGGGCAAGAGTGACGCCCGTGCGCAAGATCAAGATGCACGACGACGAGATCGGAACCGACGCCACACTCGTGCGCCGCCTGCTCGCCGTGCAGTTCCCGCACTGGGCCGACCTTCCCATCGAGTCCGTCACGTCGTACGGAACCGACCACGACATCTACCGACTCGGCGACCACCTCGCCGCTCGCCTCCCACGTATCTCGTGGGCCGCCGGACAGGCTGCCAAGGAGGCCGAATGGCTGCCGAAGCTCGCTCCCCATGTTCCTCTCCGGCTTCCGGTGCAGTTGGCCAGCGGCCGTCCCGCCGCTGGCTACCCGTTCGAGTGGTCGGTGTACGAGTGGCTCCCCGGAGACCATGCACACGGCACTCTCGACGACCTGGACAGGGCGGCAGCCGATCTCGCGGCATTCGTCATCGCCCTCCGCAGGGTCGACACGGTCGGAGCACACCGTCGTGCGCCCGGAGCGCGGGGCGCTCCACTCGCCGAGTGCGATACCCAGGTTCGCCGATCGATCGCCCGACTCGGTGACCGCATCGACGCGCTGTCGTCGCTCCAGGTCTGGAACGAGGCACTTGACGCGGCACCGTGGCGAGGCGCGGAGACCTGGGTGCACGGCGACCTGTTGCCGGGCAACCTGCTCGTCGTCGATGGCCGGCTGTCCGCGGTCATCGATTTCGGCGGCCTCAACGTGGGTGATCCAGCGTGCGACCTGCAGCCGGCCTGGAACGTGTTCACCTGCGCCAGCCGCTCGCGGTTCCGCAGCGAACTGGACGTCGACGAGGACTCGTGGTCGCGCGGCCGTGGTTGGGTCGTGTACCAGACGGTGTCGGCGTTGGCCTACTACTGGGACACCAACCCGGGGATCGTTCGCCAGGCCACGCGGGCATTGGCGCAGGTCCTCGCCGAACACACCGCGTGACGCCGAACTCTGATGGCGGAGCAACCGACGCGCTTGCGCCTTCGACGTAGCACGGCTTGAGTGGTGCCATGACTACGGACACGACACCCCAACCGGTGCTCCCGGGTCACCTGGGTGACCCATCTTCTGACCTCAGATCGGATCCGCGTGCGGACCCGCGCATGATCGCGGCGATGGAACCCTTCGGTCTCGACGTCGCCGCCGAACCGGCTCCGGTCAGTGCCGACTCGTCCTACGACGAACTGTTGGAGTTCTCCCGGCTCGCCGAGGCGGGCTTCGAGGAGATGTTCGGTGGCCTGCTCGAGGGCCTCGATCCGATCGAAGGCGTCGTGAGCCGCACCGAGGTGATCCGGGGCGTCGACGGGAACGACATCAGTCTCTACATCCACGAGCCCGCCGACCGCGACGGCGCGCTCCCCTGCGTCGTGCACACCCACGGCGGCGGGATGGTCATCCTGAAGGCGTCGGGACCGTCGTACGTCCGCTGGCGCGACGAACTGGCTGCGACCGGGCTCGTCGTCGTCGGCGTGGAGTTCCGCAACGGCGGTGGCGGGCTGGGAGATCACCCGTTCCCCGCAGGGCTCGACGACTGCGCGAGCGCCGCGCGATGGGTGCATGCCAACAAGGACGAACTCGGGGTGTCGCAGATCGTGATCTCCGGAGAGTCCGGAGGAGGCAACCTCTGCATCGCCACGGCTCTGAGGGCAAACCGGGAGGGTTGGGTCGACGAGATCGCCGGTGTGTACGCACAGTGCCCGTACGTGTCGGGCGCCTACGCCAGCCCACCGCCCGAACTCCCCTCGCTGGTGGAGAACGACATGTACTTCCTCGACGTGTCGATGATGGGTGCGCTGGCCAAGGTGTACGACCCCGACGGGTCGAACGCCAGGAACCCTCTTGCCTGGCCGTATCACGCCGCCGACTCCGACCTCGCCGGTCTGCCACCACATGTGATCTCGGTCAATGAGTTGGACCCCCTCCGCGACGAGGGCCTCGCCTACTTCCGCAAGCTGCTCGGCGCTGGCGTGTCGGTGGTGAGTCGCACGGTCAACGGCACCTGCCACGCGGGTGACTGCATCTTCGCGGCAGCGATGCCAGACGTCTTCGCGGCGACGGTGCGCGACATCTCCGGCTTCGCCCACTCTCTCTGAACCGGCGAGCACCCTTCGCCTGAGTCACCGATTTCGTGGACCGGCCCACGTTTTCGGTGACGCAGCCAGGATGGTCCGGGTTCATGGCAGCAGTGTCGGCGCATCAGAGCCCTGAACGCCTACAGCGTGGCGCTCCGACGTATCTCTGACCGCCCGTCGGATGCGCCGCCCTGCGTAGACCGCGCCACATGCTGGGTGAGATGGGGACCACAGAACTGCTCGCCCTTCTGAGGGGCATTGTTGCACGGCTTGCCCTTTTTGGTCGTAGCTCTGCACTTGCCAGGTTTCGCGGCGTTGCCAGCACCGCCAACAGCGTCGACGTCGGCCTCGGTGACCTTCTGCGACAGGAGAGCAGTCGCCGGATATCGACACGCGCCGTGGTGGTAGGTGGTCTTCTTGTCGACGATGACGGAAGCGATCGGATCCC
>JASJHI010000272.1:0-3714 GCA_033791105.1 Acidimicrobiia bacterium
CACCAACATCGCCAACGGCATCATCTCCAAAGTCGGCACCAACGGCGAAGTCTGCATCTACGCCTACCAAGCCACCCACCTCATCATCGACGTCAACGGCTACTTCCCCGCCACCGCCGACTACAACCCACTCAACCCCGCCCGCCTCCTCGACAGTCGCAGCCCGGCGCCTGCCATTCCGCCGGCGGCGGCGCACTCGCTGCTCCTGCTCAACCAGCTGCGAGCGTCCTACGGCGCCGGCCCACTCGTCTACGACGCGGGCATGTCGGCCTCGGCGCTGAACTGGAGCGCCGAGATGTCCCTGTCCGGCTTCCGCCACAGCGGCGCGGGGTTTGCCGAGAACATCGCGTGGCACAGCCTCTCCTCGATGAGTCCGACCACGGCCGCTGCAACCCTCCACAACATGTGGGTGGGCAGCCCGGGTCACCTCAAGAACATGGTGAACAAGAGCTACACGCGAGTCGGCATCGGGATTCACCAGACGGGGTCCGGCTGGTACGGCACCCACATGTTCAGCTGACCACCACCCGCACGAAGCCCACCCCATCGAGGGATACGGTGCGACGATGGCCCCGAATCTCGGAATGTGTTTCAGCCCCGGCTACCCAGCCGCCGCCGTAACCGACTATGCCGAGCGCCTCGAAGCGGCCGAGATCGACCAGCTCTGGATCATCGAGGACTGCTTTCAGACCGCTGGGATCACGCTCGCCGCAGCGGCGCTGGCACGGACAAAGCACCTAGAGGTGGGGTTCGGCATCCTGCCGGCGGTTTCGCGCAACGCGGCCGTCACCGCGATGGAGTTGGCCACTCTCGCCGAGCTGGCGCCCGGCCGTGTGATCGGTGGCATCGGACACGGCGTGCAGGATTGGATGGGGCAGATGGGTGCACGCACGACATCACCGCTGACCACACTCGAAGAGGTCGTCGACGCGGTGACACGGCTGCTCGCCGGCGAACGCGTCACGGTCAGCGGACGACACGTGGTGCTCGACGACGTCGCACTCGACCCCCCGCCCGCCATCGCGCCGCCGGTACTCGTCGGGGCGGAGCAGCCGCGGTCGATGGCGCTCGCGGGTCGGGTCGCCGATGGACTCGTCCTGGTCGGCGGCAGCGGACCCTCCCACATCCGCTCGTGCATCGACCGTGCGGGGCGGACCGGCGACGGCGACTTCAGGGTGGCCACGTTCGCCTCGTCGTGCGTCCGCCCCGAACGCGAGATGGCGCACCGCGCGATGGCCCCGTTCGTCGCCGAACTTCTCCGCAGCGAGACACCGTGCATTCTCGAGCACCCGCACGCCGACGAGATCCGCGAGCGCTTCGAGGCGGGCGGTGCGGATGCGCTCGCGGACATGCCACACGACTGGTGGGCCGAGATCGGCCCGATCGGCACCCTCGACGACGCGATCGCGTTCACGGAGTCGCTCGCCGAGTCCGGGGTGACAGACGTGGCCTACTTCCCGGGCCCCGAACTCGAGCATGCGTACGAGGACATCGAAATCACCCGCGCGATCGCCGCGGCGATCAGTTGACCAGCTCGCACCAGTCCTTGTAGCGATCCTCCTGGCCGCGGATCGCGCGGTGGTACACCTCGGCGATCGCCTTGGTCATCGGGCCCGGACACGGAATCTCGCGGTCGTCGACAGAGTTGACCGAGCTCACCTCGGCTGCGGTTCCGCACACGAATGCCTCCTCGGCGATGTACAGGTCGCTACGGGCAAGATTGTCGACGACGACCTCGATGCCGAGGTCGGTCGCGATGCGGTGCACCGAGTTCTGCGTGATGCCCTCGAGCGCACCGGCGGACAGCGGCGGAGTGAAGAACTTGCCACGCCTGCAAACGAAGATGTTCTCGCCCGAGCACTCAGCAACGAGGCCACTCGGCGCGAGCATGATCGCCTCGTCGTAGCCCGCCTTCAGCGCCTCGACCTTGGCGAGGGAGGAGTTGACGTAGTTGCCGATCGTCTTGGCGGCGGGCGGCATCGTGTTGTGTTCGTGCCTCCTCCACGACGAGACCTTCATCCGCACGCCCTTTTCGACAGCGTCGTCGCCCAGGTAGGCGCCCCACGGCCAGCAGGCGATGGCGACGTCGACGGTGCACGGCATCGTGTTGAGTCCCATCTCGCCGTAGCCGAGGTACGCGATCGGCCGGACGTAACACGAATCGAGCCCGGTCGAACGCACGGTGTCCCTGGTCGCCTCGACGATCTCATCGACCGTGTAGGGGATCTCGATACCGAGGATGCGCGCCGACAGGTGCAGCCGTTCGATGTGCTCGGTCAACCGGAAGACCGCCGGCCCCTGCGCGGTCTCATACGCGCGGATCCCCTCGAACACGCCGGTGCCGTAGTGCAACGTGTGGGTGAGCACGTGCACCTGGGCCTTGTCCCAGTCGACGAGCTCGCCGTTCATCCAGATCTTGGGGGTGGGTGTGATGGGCATGGATTCAGTGTCTCACGCGCGCTGCAATCGAGTCACCCACGTCGGTGGTGCTCCCGGTGACAGGATCGGCGCATGCCGCCCGGATGCGTTCGGCGGCCTCGGCCTCGCCGAGGAAGTCGAGCATCAGCGCAGCACTGAGGATCGCCGCGGTCGGATTGGCCTGCCCTGTGCCGACGATGTCGGGCGCCGATCCGTGGACCGGCTCGAACATCGACGGTCCCGTGCGGGCCGGGTTGAGGTTCGCCGAAGAGGCGAGCCCGATGCCGCCGGACACCGCACCGCCGAGATCGGTGAGGATGTCGCCGAAGAGGTTGTCGGTGACGATCACGTCGTAGCGCTGAGGATCCTGCACGAAGTAGATGCACGCGGCGTCGACGTGGTTGTAAGCCGTCTCGACCTGCGGGTAGTCGGCGGCCACTTCATCGAACGTGCGCTGCCAGAGCCCGCCCGCGAAGATCAACACGTTCGTCTTGTGGACGAGCGTGAGGTGCTTTCGCTCGCGTGACGCGGCGAGCTCGAATGCGTACCGGATGCACCGCTCGACGCCGAGCCGTGTGTTGACCGAACCCTGCGTCGCGACCTCGTTGGGAGTGCCCTCGCGCAGCACACCACCCTCGCCGACGTAGGGCCCCTCGGTGTTTTCTCGGATGACGACGAAATCATGCGGCTTGTCCGAACCGGGCGCCGTGCCGGCGAAGGGGCGTTGGTTCACGTACAGGTCGAGATCGAAGCGCATCTTGAGCAGCAGGCCGCGCTCGATCACGCCGGGCGGCACCTCCGGTGTGCCGACCGCCCCGAGCAGGATGCAGTCGAAGCCGGCGAGTTGGCCGAGTGTCTCGTCGGAGAGGATCTCTCCATCGCGGAGATAGCGGCCCCCGCCGAGGTCGAAATCGGTCGTGAGGACCGGGACACCTGCGGCGCGAACGACCTTCACCGCTTCGGCGGTGACCTCCGGCCCGATTCCGTCGCCCCCGATCACTGCGATGTTGTGCGTCATAGGGCGGCGACACTAGATGACAGGGCGAAATGCAGGCCAGATAGCCTGTCCTCCCCATGACCGCACCACAGTTGTCACGCGCGGCCTACGACCGCCTGCGCGCCGAATTCGAGGATCTCACGACCCGCGGCCGCATCGATGTGGCCAACAAGATCGAGGTCGCCCGTGAGGAGGGCGACCTCAAGGAGAACGGCGGCTACCACGCGGCAAAGGACGAACAGGGCAAGAACGAGGCCCGGATCCGTCAGCTGCGCCAGATGCTCGACCACGCGCAGATC
>JASJHI010000273.1:0-3399 GCA_033791105.1 Acidimicrobiia bacterium
GGGAAGAGAAAAACCTCAGCTGAGCAGGCAAGAAATCGCCGACCTGGATGATGACAGGGCATCTCTGCGCTGCGGCCGTTCTCATCAAGGTCTTCACCGACGCCGACGAACTCGGAAGTCTGCGCGAGCGGGTGGCCGAACTCGGTGTCACGGCCGACATGGTCCAACGAGTACCCGGTGTCGGCGAGCCGATCTTCGTCGGTCTGAGCTGAACTGCCACTGACTCGCGGCGGGACGGGGACCGCCCGCGTTCCCACCGAGCGAGCGCGAGATGCAGCCTCGCCCTCAGGTGCGGTTCGTCTTGGCCGGTCCAATGGTCTCGCTTCCGCGCAACCGCTGCTCATGGCAACTCCGGGAGGTCGGTGAGTGATGGCGACTGCCATCGGGGCGAGCGCCGTCGCATCCAATCGAGGAGCGCCTCACCTTCGGCGGGCATGCGCCCGAACCCGGTGAGGCAGTCGATGGCGACCTGTGCGATCGAGGCGAACCTGATTTCGTCTTGTTCCCACGTGCGCTCGAAGACGATGGGATCGTAGGGAAGCGCTGTCACAACGTTCCTGCCGGTCCTTGTCGAACGGAGCCGGACTGTCTCGGCGAGCCGCTCAGGATCGTCGGTGTAGACCACAGCAATCTCCGGGGCAGTGACCGTGACGAGGTGCCCGTCTGGCCGGCCTGCGACGCGGCCGACCTTCCGGACACGCACGTGGCCAGCGACCAGACGCCTGGCGTACATGTTGTCGTCGCGTCGTCAAGGCGGCGGCGCCGTCGATTCGCGGACGACCACGTCGGGCGGGTCGAGCACAGTGAGTCCGTCACCCTCCGCGTCGGCCATCTGGTCGAGCAACTGTTGCGCGGCGATACAACCGAGTTCGCGCTGCGGGAACGGCAGCGTCGTGAGTGGTGGTTCGGTGTAGCGGGCAGACTCGATGTTGTCGACTCCGATCACGCTGAGGTCCTCGGGAACGCGCAGGCCGCGCCCTCGCGCGACGTGGAGGACAGCGATGGCCATCAGATCGTTGTGCGCGACCACCGCTGTCGGCGGCGGATCTACCGACAGCAGGGATGCCGCGGCGTCGAGGCTGCCTGCGACCACGCTGCCGTCGATGCTCGGGTGCGCATCAGCGACAAGTTGATCGTCGATGGCGAGTCCGGCCGCGGTCATCGCACGTTCGTAGCCGACGAATCGTTTCCAGCTGTCGAGGCTGGTGCGGTGCTCGCGCAGGATCGCAATACGCGAATGACCGAGTTCGATCAGGTGCTCGGTCACCTTGCGTCCGCTCGCCTCGGCATCGACCACGACAGCGGACGCCCCGGCCACGTCTTGTTCGACGACGACGACGGGTACGCCCCCGCGCCGCAACACCTTCACGGTTTCGGCTGCGTCCGCCGTCGGCACGAGTACCACTCCGTCGACCCGTTTCGAGACGAGCAGCTGTGCGTATTTTGCATCGTGTTCTGGGTCGTCTTCCACATCGCAGACGATCAGGAGATACCCCTGCTCGCCGATGACATCGGTGATCCCCATCGAGACGTGTGCCCACACCGGGTTCGCCAATGTCGGCGCGATGAGGCCGATCGTCTTGGTCTGCTGGCCGGCGAGGCTGCGGGCGATCTCGTTCGGGAGGTAGTCGAGGGCTTTCACCGCATCGAGCACTCGCTGACGAGTCGCCGCGGCTACCGGGCGGGGCCCGTTGTTGACCACGTACGACACGACCGCCGTCGACACGCCCGCCTGCTCGGCAACGTCTTTTCGAGTCGGCCGTTTGCCGACGCTGGCCGACGTCACCTGCGTTCCTCGATCATCCACAGGAACCGTAGTCCGGGCCGTCGTCGTAGTATCTACGCCCGTAGACAACCCCGTAGACATCACGGAGAACAAACATGACAGTGCACGTTGGTTTGATCGGCAGTGGCTACATGGGTCGGGCCCATGCGATCGCGTTTCGCACCGCCGCGGCCGTGTTCGATCTCCCGTCCCCCGTCGAGCTCGAACTGCTGGCCGACGCCAACGCCGAGCTCGCTGCCGACGCCGCTCGTTCGCTCGGCTTCAACAGAAGCACGGGAAACTGGTGGGAACTGGTCGCTGATCCGACGATCGACATCGTCGACATCACCACACCGAATCTCATGCACGAGGAGATGGCGCTGGCCGCGATCGCCGCCGGCAAGCACGTGTACTGCGAGAAGCCGCTCGCCCCGACGAGCGCCGTGGCGAAGAAGATGGCCGATGCAGCCGACGCCGCCGGGGTGAAGACGATGGTCGGCTTCAACTATCTGAAGAACCCGGTCACAGCGCTGGCGAAGGAGATCATCGATAGCGGCGAGATCGGCGACGTGTTCTCGTTCCGCGGCTCGCACGCCGAGGACTACATGCTCGACGCCAACACGCTGGTGAGCCCCTGGCGCCTCGACCCGCGATCCGGTGACGGCGTCGTCGCCGATCTCGGGAGCCACGCTGTGTCGCTCGCTCGGCATCTGATGGGGCCGATCGATTCCGTCGCCGCGGACTGCCGCACGATCATCGAGGAACGCCCGACAGCCCGGGGCACGCCCATGAAGGTCGAAGTGACCGATGAGTTCGACGCACTCGTCCGATTTGCGAGTGGAGCCAGGGGCACGATCGGCGCGAGTTGGCTGGCAGCAGGCCGCAAGATGCAGCTGGGCTTCGAGGTGCGCGGCACGAAGGGTTCGTTGGTCGTCGATTTTGAACGGTTCAACGAATTGCATCTCTACACGACCGATCAGGCGACCGGCCGCGAGGGCTTCAAACTGATTCTGGCCGGACCTGCCCACCAGGACTACGTCGACTTCTGCCCGGCGCCTGGTCATCAGCTCGGCTTCAACGATCTCAAGGCGATCGAGGTGCGAGATCTGATCGCAGGCGTTGTGTTGGAGGACAGCTCACCATGGCCCGACTTCCGCGAGGCCTACGAGGTCCAACGTGTCATCGACGCGATCATCGATTCGAGTCGGAGCGGGACTTGGGCGGCGATCGACTGACGGCCGGACCGCGGCGCGTTCTCAGCCCCCGAATCGGGGCTCGGCGATGCCGGTCACTCCGGGGTCGATCGCAAGCAGTGCTCCGGCAAGCGGCTGTCCGCGCGCCGCGGGCGTCGAACCGCCGCTGCTGATCGACGTGACGAACAGTGTGTCGAGATCCGTCCCTCCGAATGCCGGCATCGACGGTTTCTCGACCGGAAGCTCGATGACGCGTTCGACGACACCATCGGGAGTGGCGCGCAGCATCGCCCACCCGTAGACACAGGCAACCCAGTAGCAGCCGTTCGCATCGACGCACGCTCCGTCGGGGCTGCCGGGCAGATCGGTGAAGTCGAGCAAGACGCGCTGGTTCTATCTGCGCCCGGTCGTCAGGGCGTAGTCGTAGTCCCACACCGTGCC
>JASJHI010000274.1:0-18993 GCA_033791105.1 Acidimicrobiia bacterium
GGCACGCTCGTCGACCAGGGCCGCATCCCGACGCAGGCCATCGTCGCCGCCCTCGACGAACTCGAAAGCCTCGACTGACGAGACGAGAGACACTCGCAACACCGCGCACGACCGCGCAACAACCCCAATCAACTCGATTCACAGGAGGAGTATCAAGACATGATGAGGAGACGAGGAGGAATCGTCCGAACCGTAGGGCGCACCGCTGTTGTCGCCGGCACCGCGTCCGCCGTCGCCGGCGGCGTCCATCGCCGCCAGTCGAACAAATGGTCCGAGAAGGACCAAGCTGCCGCGGACGCGCAAGCAAGTGAGCAGCAGGCCGCATACGACCAGGGAATCGCCGATGCGCAGCCCGCTGCCGCCCCGGCTGCAGCAGACGACGACATGGCACAGGTCCAAAAGCTCGCCACCATGCACTCGCAAGGTCTCCTCACCGACGAGGAGTTCGCGGCAGCGAAGGCCAAGGCGCTCGGCATCTGACCGTCGCTCCGCGTTGCGGCCGGATCGTCCATTCTCGAATTCGCCGCCGCGGTCTGAGACCGCTGACGTCCCACCCACTGAGGTGACCGAAGGGACTGGACGGATCGGCGCCACGGGCGGAAGATGAACACGACCAACATCGGGAGTTCGCGATGCGAATGCGATTCACAGGAATTCTCGCGATACCGCTCGTTGTCCTCGCCGCGCTCGGCGGTGCGTTCATCGTCGGGATGAGGACCAAGAACCCGTCCGTACTCGGCGTAGTGCGCAGTCTGAACCGAGGTTTCTGGAATCCGAGGGCAATGGAGACCGCAGGTACCCCCGGGGCGTACGCCTCGATCGTCCGTCACGCGGGGCGCACGAGCGGTACGGAATACGAGACTCCGGTCGGCGCGGTGGCGAGCGACGACGGATTCCTGATCGCGTTGCCCTACGGAGCCCACGCCGACTGGCTGCAGAACGTCCTCGTCGGCGGTCGCGCCGTCATCGTGGACGAAGGTGAGACGCACGAAGTCGATCGGCCCGAAGTCGTCGAAATCGACGAGGTGGCCTCCTACTTCTCGGCTGGGGAGCAGCGCGCCCAGCGCGTGTTCGGCGTCGATCAAGCGCTGCGCGTACGGCACATCGCCAAGTGAGCATCCGCTCCGACCGGCCGCCCAACTGCAGCGTTGGTCGCCACCGAGCGGCGCACTATGGTCGAGCGCCGAGATGAGTGATCCGATCGGAGACCTCGAGCAAAGGCACCGCGAGGAGGTCACGCAGGCCTATCGCGCATCGGCACGCCTGCGCCTCTATTCCGCGTGGGCTGCCGCCTTCGGGGTCGTGCTGATCGTTGCGGTCGGTGGTGCGATGCTCATCGGGTGGATGCCGGCATCGGACGGGTTCACCTGGCTCAGCTTTGCAGTGCTGACCGCGCTCGTGTCCGCTGCCAAGTTCTACGCCGATGCGGCGCGCACGACGGTGAGCGCAGCCGGCCTCGAGCGCAACCTCACCCCCGGAGAGGACCTCCACGCCGGCACCTCCGAGTACCGGCGCCGGCTTCGCCGCGTCGGCCTCACCGGCGTTGCTCTCGCACTGCTGGCCACCGGGACGGTCACGGCCTATTCGATCGCCAACGCGAATACGCGCACGTCCGACGATGACGATGACGATGACGACGACACCGAGCAGGTCGACGACGACCGCAGCGAGACCGACGACAAAGGAACGGACAACGACGATGGAGACGACGGAGGTGGCGGGGATGACTGAGCTCGCGACGAGCATTGTGCGGTCCCCGCGACCGCACACGTCAGCCCAACGGGGAGCGGTGCGATGAACGCCGAGGT
This sequence comes from Acidimicrobiia bacterium, assembly GCA_033791105.1. GTDB lineage: Bacteria > Actinomycetota > Acidimicrobiia > Acidimicrobiales > Ilumatobacteraceae > JASJHI01. Next base: position 1,809 of record JASJHI010000274.1, read on the forward strand.
CGATGCACGACATCGTGAGGAGGTCGCCCAGGCAAACGTCGCGGTCGTTCGACTCCGACTCGCGGCGAAGGTGAGCGCAACGATCGGGGCGCTCGCGTTCATCTGGACGCTCATCGCGATGATCTGGGGAACCACTCCGGTCGACGAGGGGATGTTGTTCCTCGCGGCGACCGCACTCGGCACCATCGTCCCGGCGGCCGGATTGATGGCGGCGAGCTACCGAACATCACTCGGTGCCGCCCGCCTCGAACGCGCCCTCGAGGGGCCCTGAGTAGCGCCGGAGCCAGCGCGCAATGCCGAACGGAGCTCCCGATCGCGCCGCACTGTTCGATGCCGAACGGCTGACGCGTTCCGACCTCGTCGCCTTCGGACAGTCGCGCCGGAGACGAACCGCCCGCGGTGAGCACGGCCGCTGGAGACCTCCGGCGAGCCGCCGCGACCCGCTCGAGATCCTGCGCGCCCAGGACGCCAGCCGCGTTCAGGAACTCGTACCGATCCGGTACGGCCGGATGCTTCGGTCCCCGTTCACGTTCTTTCGCGGCTCGGCGGCCGTGATGGCGGCCGACCTGGCAGGTACGCCGACTTCGGGGATCAATGTCCAGGCGTGTGGCGACGCGCACGCCGAGAACTTCGGGGTCTACGCGAGCCCTGAGCGCCAGATCGTGTTCGACGTCAACGACTTCGACGAAACCCTGCCCGGGCCCTGGGAGTGGGACCTCAAGCGCCTCGCGACGAGCATGGTCCTGGCGGCCGAGGCCGACGGGCTCGGCAAGCGTGCGGGTCGTGATGCTGCCGAGACGATTGTCCACCAGTACCAGGCAGTGTTGCGTCGCCTCGCCCGCGATCACACGGTCTCGATCAGCTACGAGCAGATGAACTCCGAACGCTTCCTGCGAGTGCACGACGACAACCGGTCGCGCAAGATTCTGAAGCGCATCCTGCACCAGTCGTCGAAGCGAACCAACGAACAGGCGGTGCGCAAGTGGGTCCGATGGTCTGATGGGCTGCCCAGGTTCATCGACGAACCGCCGCTGCTCGAACACCTCGCCCCGGAGGTCGAGGACCAGTTCCACACGCTCGTCAACCGGTACCGCGCCACACTCCAGGACAACCGGCGACACGTGCTCGAGCAGTATCGATTCCGCGACGTGGCCCGGAAGGTGGTCGGCGTCGGCAGCGTCGGGATGCGCGCGTACATCTTTCTGATGCAGGGCCGTGGCGGTGACGACGACCTGCTCGTTCTCCAGGCCAAGGAGGCGGTCTCTTCGGTCCTCACGCCGTACTGCGGGCCCTCGGGCTTCGCCAGGCACGGCCAGCGGGTCGTGGTCGGGCAGCGACTCATGCAGTCCGCGAGCGACCCGTTCCTTGGGTGGGCGCCGTTCGCAGCGGGCGACTACTACGTGCGCCAGTTACGCGACCACAAGGGCCCGGGTGGGGGTGCAATGGTCCCCTATGAGTTCGAACTGACCTCTCTCGTGCTCGGCGGCACGCTCGCGCGGGCCCACGCCCGGTCCGTGGATCCGGGGGCGCTCATCGGCTACATCGGCTCGAACGACCGACTCGCGCGCTCGATCGCGCAGTTCGCGATGCGGTACACCGATCAGGTCGAGGAGGATTACGACCGTCTCAATCGGGCTGTTCGAGACGGCTCGCTGCGAGTCGAGCGCGGTATCTAGACCCGACGGGGAGCAGCGGCGATCGTCGGATCAGATCGGTTCAGCGGTCGATGAGAACTTCTCGGTTCGGGCGATCGCTTCCATCGCCCGCAACGCCAGCGCGGTAGCCGGCACATCAACGGACTTCGGCTGCGACGAAAGCTTCACGATCACGACGCGGGTCGTGGGGTCGATCCAGATGTGTTGACCATTCACCCCCATCGCGAAGAACGATCCATGATCGTCACCTGTGACGTACCACTGGTTGCGGTACCAACCGTGCGGCCAGAGCTCCGCGTACTGCGTCGGTAGCCAAACGGCGTTGTTGCCGTCGTACCTGATGTCGTCGATCCAGGCCGCCGGAACGATCTGGGAGCCGTTCGCGCGCCCGCCGTCGAGGATCATCTGGCCGAACCGCGCGAGATCGCGCAGCGTGACACAGAATCCGCCGTTGACAACCGCCGAGCCCTTGAGATCCACACTGAGGAGTGCGTCATGATCGCACCCGAGGCGCGTCCAAATGGCCTCGCTCATGACGTCGGCGAAGCGCATCCCGGCGATCCGCTCGATCAACCAACCGAGCACGTCGGCGTTGATCGATGCATAGTGGAACAGCTCTCCGCGCCGCCTGTCAGCTCGATCGACCGTGGTGGCGAACGCGTAGAGACCCTGTTCCGCAGTTGCGGACGGGCCGCGCCACGCCATCGCCCGCTCATGAGCGACGACCTCTGAGTCCGGGTCGTCGTACTCCTCGCTGAACTCGATCGCCGTCGTCATGTCGAGCACGTCGCGCACCATCGCGTCCGCGAAGCCCGGACTCATCCGCAACTCGGGCACGTAGTCCGTCACCGGTCGCTCAGGGTGCAGCGAGCCGTCCTCGACGAAGATGCCCGCCAGCGTCCCGACCATCGACTTCGACACCGACATGAGGAGATGTCGTGTGGCCGGGCCCATCTCGTTGAAGTACTGCTCGTGAACGATCTCACCGCCGGTCAGCACGATGAAACCGTCCGTGTAGGTCGCGGACAGCACGTCCGCCACCGTCACACACGAGTCCGCGTCATCGACGACGACGCTGGAGACATCGCCACTCACCTCGACGAGCGGACGTGGAAGCCCAACACCTCGACTCACGACCGTCGTCGGGATGATCTCGCTGATGTGCTGGAACGCCCAACGGTTGTCCGGGCCCTTGTCCCATGCGGCAAGATCGACAACGCGGCTCGGCGGCGAGCCGACCATGATGCCCATCTCCGCCGCCGTCTTCGGACGGCCTCCAGCGGCTGCATGCGCCATCACAAAGGCATAGCAGCCCGATCACCGGTCCTCGATCACGGTCATCCTGTCGTTTCCTTGCCGATCGACACGCCGTGCGTTGTCGGAGCACACCAATCCTTCGCTCATGGTCAACCGACTCACGCGTCACTACCGATCGGCCGTCGGCGATTCACCGTCGGTCTGTTCCTCAACATCAACTTCGTCGCGGCCGGCGCGGTCAATCCGTCGGTTCCATCGTCCAGCGGAGCCGGGCGGGCCAGTTCATCCACCCCGCCCACTTGCATCCGACCCTGGCATGATGACCGGCGAACCGCCGCGCCAAACGATGGGGAGCAGTTGACCGATGTCACTCGAGCCAGGACCGATGCAGGTCATCAGGAACGCCTTCTCGACGAAGGAGGAGGTACTCGACGACATCAACCGTCAGAACCTCTGGCCGACCACCTACGTCTCCGAACGGATGGAGGAACTGCCGCTGCATTGGCATGAGGTCGACAATTGCGGCTACGTCCTCGAGGGCAGCAGCTATGTGCTCGACGAGCACGGCGAGCGGATTCCGCTCGGCCCGGGCGACAAGCTGGTGCTCCCTGCGGGCGCGGTCCACGCCGAGGGGGAAGTCACCGAACGCATGGTCTACATCGTCGGCATCGACGTCGCCGAGAACCTCTTCGATGCTTTGCTTCCGCTGAATCCGCCCGAGACCAGCCCATTGACAGCGCCCGGCTGACCCATCTTCGATCTGCCGTTCAGGCCGCGTCCCGGTCGCCGAGGGCACGCAGCAGTTCGCGTGCAACGCCGCAAACACACCCACGGTGCTCCTGATCGTCCGACGATTCGGACGCAGCAGATCGATGTCTCGACGCCGCGGCTCGACCGCTGGCGCCGTCGGGCAAAGGGAACCAGCGTCCCTCGAAGAACGTGCCGAGCACTTCGATTGCGTCGATCTCTGTTGGTGCAATCTCCAGCGGGTCCTGATCGACGACCGTGAAGTTGGCGATCTTGCCGGCCTCGATGCTGCCGAGTTCGTGCTCGCGTCGCCATGACTGCGCGGCATCGATGGTGACGGCCCGCAGCGCCTCCTCAGCGGAGATCCGCTGCTCGGGGCCGGCAACCCGACCCGACTGCGTGATTCGATTCACCGCGCACGACATCATCCCCAGTGGGTCGCTGCGCCCCATCGGCAGATCGGAGTGGAAGCTCAGCGGGATCCGTCGGCGAAGCACCGATGCGTTGCGCACCATCACATCGGCCCGTTCCGGACCGAGCCCGACCTCGGCGTACTTGTCGGCGAACCCGACCGGGTAATACGGATTCGAGCTGACGACCGCGCCCAGGCGAGCGATGCGATCGATCTGATCCTCGGTCGAGTTGGCGAAGTGCACGATCACGGTGCGATGGTCGGCGCGCGGATTCTCACGCATCCGACGCTCGAGCGTGTCGAGCACGACATCGAGCGCGAGGTCGCCATTGACGTGGATGTGGAGTTGATAGCCGGCGTCCCAATACAGCTTCGCCCGATCCTCGAACATCTCCGGCGGCATCAGCCATTCGCCGTGATGATCAGGATTCGGGTTGCCGTCGCGGTCGAGGTACGGGTCCCGCATCATCATCAGTTGGCTGATGATCGCGCCGTCGGCGAACAGCTTGATCTGGTTCGGGAAGAACGAGAGTTTGCCGTCCGGGGACTTGGCGACGAGTGACTCCGCCTGGGCGAGCGACTCGTCGTGCGACATCCCCATCTCAGCGGGACCGCGACCGTCGGGAAGGAAGAAGCTGTAGAACGGCGTGTCGTCCGCGCCGAGGATCTCCTCGTAGATGTCCCAGGCGCCGCTGACCAAGACAGCTCCCGGCTCGTTGAATGCGGTCACTCCGTTCTGGTGGAGGTAACGCACCAATTGGTGCAGCCCGCGCCGGAGCCGCTCGTGGCTCATCAGGAGGGGGGCGATGTGGGGGAGGAGAAAGGCGAACGCGCCGCGTTCCCAGAAGTGACCGCGCTCCATGTCGAGCTGTGCCGACACCGCCGGATCGATATTCGGATCGCTCGCGGGATCGGCGGCGAGCAGACCCAGCGCGCGGAGCGCAGCCGTGTTCAGGTAGAACTCGTGACAAGAGCGCTGCCAGATGCCGATCGGCCGCGTCGCACTGACGGAATCGAGTACGGAGCGGCTGAGTTCGCCGTGCCACAGCGAGTGGTAGCCCCACGAGAAGAGCCACTCGTCGTCGAGTCCGACCGCTCCGTCCATCACACCACAAGCCGCCCGCAGCCGCGCGATGTACGCGGCATGGGAATGGGCAGCAGGAAACGTGTGGTCAGGAAGGACCCAGTCCTCGGTGGCGATCACTTCGGTCGCGAGGGTGATCGAACCGAGGATCGGGTGCAGGTGCTGGTCGATGAGACCGGGCAGTACCACCTTGTCGGCCAAGTTCAGATCGAGGTCGTACGGCTCGTCGCCGAGGGCGGCCTCGACCTCCGCGAGGGAGCCGACCGCGACGATCCGGTCTCCGCTCACCGCCACAGCGGCGGCCAGAGGACATCCAGCGTGCATCGTGACGATGCGGCGCGCCACGTACACGGTGATCCGGTCGATCTGAGCAGCCGTCATCACCCGATTCTGACCGATTTGCGGAAGCTCGTGCTCCTGTTACCGTCCATCCTGGCGCGAATCACCCCCACCGCGACCGAGGAGCGACGACATGGCACAGGACCCGAACATCGGACGCGAGATCCTTCCCATCCCCGATATCCCCGTCCGCGCCGATCCGGCCCTGCATGCGAGCGATACCGCCGCCCCACCGATCCACCCACTGCGGCCACCCGCAGAGGCGCCGAACGTACTCATCGTGCTGATCGACGACATGGGATTCGGTGCGACCTCCGCGTTCGGCGGACCCTGCCACATGCCGACGCTCGAACGACTGGCCGGCGGGGGGTTGTCCTACAACCGGTTCCACACGACAGCGCTCTGCTCGCCGACGCGGCAGGCCCTGCTCACCGGGCGCAACCACCACTCGGCCGAGATGGGCTCGGTCGGAGAAGTTGCCACCTCGATGCCCGGCAACACATCGGTGCGCCCGAACAGCGTCGCCACGGTGGCCGAGATGCTGCGCCTCAACGGCTACAACACAGCGGCGTTCGGCAAGATGCACCAGACGCCGGTCTGGGAGACGTCGGTATCAGGGCCGTTCGATCGGTGGCCGACGGGAGATGGCTTCGAGAAGTTCTGGGGGTTCGTCGCCGGCGAGACCAACCAGTGGGAGCCGACGCTCTTCGAGGGCACGACCCCGGTCGAGCCGCGCGCCACGGCCGAGGAGGGCTACCACATCACCGAGGAACAGGTCGACCAGGCGATCTCGTGGGTCACGTCACAGAAGACGATGACACCGGACAAGCCGTTCTTCGTCTACATGTCGTACGGCGCCACGCACGCGCCGCACCACGTTCCCCCGGAGTGGATCGAGAAGTACCAGGGTCGCTTCGACGGGGGTTGGGACGAGGTCCGCGCACAGACCCTGGCGAACCAGATCGCCGCGGGGATCGTGCCTGAAGGCACCGAACTCACCGATCGTCCACCTGGAGTCGAGGCCTGGGACGACCTCAGCGACGACCAACGCAAGGTCGGCGCCCGACTGATGGAAACCTACGCCGGGTTCGCGGAGCACACCGACTTCCACACGGGCCGTCTGATCGACTCCCTCGACGAGATCGGCGTCCTCGATGACACGATCGTCATCTACATCGCCGGCGACAACGGCGCCTCGGCCGAAGGCGGCCTCGATGGCACCTTCAACGAACTCAAGGCCCTCAACGGCATCCCCGAGACCGTCGATGACATCCTCGACCACCTCGACGAGATCGGGTCGGCCCAAGCCTTCAACCACTACCCGGTCGGTTGGGCGCACGCGATGAACACGCCCTACCAGTGGACCAAGCAGGTCGCGTCTCATTTCGGAGGCACCCGCAACGGAATGGTCATGCATTGGCCGAACGGGATCGACGCCAGGGGCGAGATCCGTGAGCAGTTCCACCATGTGATCGACATCGCGCCCACGCTGCTACAGGCGGCTGGACTGCCGCAGCCGTACATGGTCAACGGCATCGCGCAGAAGCCGATCGAGGGCACGGCGATGAACTACAGCTTCGACGACCCCGGTGCGGACGATCGACACACCACACAGTACTTCGAGATGTTCGGCAACCGCGGCATCTATCACCGTGGCTGGACCGCAGTGACAAAGCACCGCACGCCATGGGAGATGGGGGAGGGGGCTGTCGTCCCGAACCTCGCCGATGACGTGTGGGAGCTGTATGACACCACCTCCGACTGGTCGCAGGCCCGAAATCTGGCGAGCGAGATGCCCGACAAGCTTGCCGAGCTCCAACAGCTCTTCCTGCTCGAGGCCGCCAAGTACAACGTCTTCCCGATCGACGACCGTACCGGTGAGCGCTTCAACGCCACCATCGCCGGCCGGCCCGAGCTCCAGACCGGCCGGAACACCATGCGCTTCGGACCGGGAATGACCCACCTCACCGAGAACACGGTGCTCAACACCAAGAATCGCTCGCACGTCGTGACCGCGCAGGTGGAGATCCCGGCAGGCGGCGCGGACGGCGTGCTCATCGCTCAGGGGGGACGATTCGCCGGCTGGGCGCTCTACGTCCTCGACGGCCGACCCGCCTACTGCTACAACTGGTTCAACAACGACTACACGTACGTCAAGGGGGCCGACCGGCTTCCGGTGGGCGAGGTGACGCTCCAGTACCAGTTCGAGTTCGACGGCGGTCGACCAGGCGCCGGCGGCTCCGGGTCACTGCTCGTCAACGGCGAGGTCGTCGCCGAGGAACGGATCGAGCGGACGGTGCCATTCGTCTTCTCGGCCGACGAGACGATGGACGTCGGCAGCGACACGGCGTCACCCGTCACCGACGACTATCCGAGCGGCAGCGCCAACCGTTTCACCGGCAGGCTCGCCTGGGTCCAAATCGACATCGGGGACGACGACGTGAGCCACCTCGAGGACGCCGAGGCCACCTACCACCGCATTCTCGCCCGTCAGTAGATGAACATCGTGTCCAGTGACGAGCGACCACGCGTGTGGACGGGTCACCTCGGTCCGGTGACGGTCCCGGACCTCGACGCGGGGATCGACTTCTACGTCGCGCTCGGGTGTCGCCTGGCCCACCGCGAGGACGGTGTGGGCATCGTCGAACTCCGCGGCGGCACCCACCTGATCGTCCGGGTGGGCGATCCACAGTCCGGCGAAGCGTCGCCTTTCGATCTGATGGACGACGATCTCGACGTGACACATGCCGACTACGTCGAGGCCGAGCTCGCACCTTCCGACATCGTCGATGGGTCGATCCATCGCCACTTCACCGTGACCGACCCCGGCGGTCGGGTCATCCGGGTCGACGACTCCCACGTCGTCGGGGCCGTGTAGCGATCAGGACGCGGGGAGATAGACGTCGGTGTCGTCGGCGGGCAACGGGTCGACACCCAGGATCAGATCGGCGGCCTTCTCAGCCACCATCATCGTCGGCGCGTACAGGTTGCCGTTCGTGACGAAGGGCAGCACCGAGGCGTCGACGACCCGCAGCCCATCGACGCCGTGAACCCGCATCGTCGCTGGGTCGACCACCGACAGTGGGTCGGTGCCCATCCGGGCCGTGCTCGATGGATGCAAGGCGGTCTCACTGTCACGTTCGACCCAGGCGATGATCTCGTCGTCGGTCTCGACGTCCGGTCCAGGTGAGATCTCGCCACCGTCGTAGCGATCGAAGGCCGGCTGACCGAGGATCCGGCGCGTGGTGCGGATCGCCTCGACCCATTCGCGTCGATCGCGTTCGGTCGACAGATAGTTGAATCTGATCGCTGGTTTGGCCCGCGGATCGGTCGAGTTGATCTTCACCGTGCCTTTCGAGTCGGAGTACATCGGCCCGATGTGCACCTGGTACCCGTGGCCACTCCCGGGCGCTGAGCCGTCGTAGCGGATCGCGATCGGGAGAAAGTGGTACATCAGGTTCGGGTAGGGCTCGTCGGGGTTCGACTTCACGAAGGCGCCGGCCTCGAAGTGGTTCGTCGCTGCGGGTCCCCGGCGAAAGAGCCATTGGAGCCCGATGATCGGCATCCGCCACTTCGCGATGTAGGGCTGGAGCGACACCGGTTCCTTGCAGCTGTGCTGGATGTAGACCTCGAGGTGATCCTGAAGGTCCTCGCCGACGCCGGGGATCTCGGCGACGACGTCGATACCGAGGGCGCCGAGATGGTCGGCGTCGCCGATGCCCGAGAGCTGCAGCAGTTGCGGAGTGTTGAACGCGCCGCCACACGAGACGACCTCGCCGGCCTCGATCCGGTGCGTCCGGTGGCCGCGGCGGTACTCGAGGCCCACGCATCTCGATCCCTCGAACAGCAGCCGGTTCACGTGGGCCCGCGTGATGAGGGTCAGGTTCGGTCGGGAAAGAGCGGGGTGCAGGTAGGCGCGAGCCGCACTGAGCCGACGGCCACGGTGAACGTTCTTGTCGAAGGCCGCGAATCCCTCCTGCCGGAATCCGTTGACGTCGTCGGTGCGGCGGAATCCAGCCTGCGGCCCCGCCTCGAGCCACGCGTCGAACAGTGGGTTGTCGGCGGGCCCGCGCTCGAGAACGAGTGGCCCATCGCCGCCACGCCACTCATCCTCGCCGGCGAGGCATGTCTCCATCCGTTTGAAGTAGGGGAGACAGTGGGCGTAGTCCCAGTCCTGCATCCCGGGTTCGGCCGCCCACCTCTCATAGTCGGCCGGGTTGCCACGCTGAAAGATCATGCCGTTGATGCTCGAACTTCCGCCGACCACCTTGCCCCTCGCGTGGTACACCCGTCGGCCGCCGAGGTGCGGCTCCGGCTCGGTCTCGTACTTCCAGTCGTAGAACCGGTTGCCGATCGGATACGTGAGCGCCGCGGGCATGTGGATGAACACGTCCCAGCGCCAGTCCATCCTCCCGGCCTCCAGCACGAGCACCCGGGCCGAGGGATCGACACTCAACCGATCCGCGAGCGCACAACCGGCCGAACCAGCTCCGACGATCACATAGTCGTACTCGGTGTCGCTCTTGGGCACCAGGCGATCGTAGGCCGGTGCCGCGCACCGACCACCGGTACGATCCCGGCGTGAGCCAACCCATCGACACGTGTATCGCCAACTGGCACCGCCACCTGCGAGGAGAGCTGTCCGACGGCTTCAATTCGCTGCTCCGCGACGACTGCGTCTTCCTCTCACCGATCGTCTTCACCCCACAAGAGGGACGAGCGCTGACCGAGCTGTACCTGACCGCCGCAGGCGGATCGCTCGGCGGCGAACCCGAAGTTGGGGGCAGTGATGCAGCGTCGGGCGGCGGAGGATTCCGGTACGTCAAAGAGATCCTGCAGGGCAACCAAGCGATGCTCGAATTCGAGACGTCGGTCGAGGGCAGGTACGTCAACGGAGTCGACATCATCACCTGTGACGACGACGGCATGATCACCGAGTTCAAGGTGATGATCCGGCCGCTTCAGGCGATCAACCTCGTGCACACCCAGATGAGGGCGATGCTCGAGAAGATCTCCGACTGAGTCTCGGCGTGTTCAGCTCTGCATGAACTGACGGATGTTGCTCACGAGCACTTCGGGAGCGTCCTCCTGGCAGTAATGACCGACACCCGGCAGTTCGACCACCGGCGCGTCGGGCCACAGCGAGCGGAAGTCGGCAATCGCGAAGTCGGGCGGAATCGCCTGGTCGGCCATTCCCTCCAGGAGGATCGCCGGCTTCGCCAAGAGTGCCGGCAGACCGTCCACACCCTCGAGTACGTAGTCGGCGATGCGGCCGAGGAGTGCATCGAGCGGGAACTCGTATGCACCGATCGCGCTGTCCCAGTCAGGGAACGGCGCCGAGTACGCCCGGATCCACGAGTCGTCGACGACAGACGAGTCCTGGAACCCTGGAATCTTCATCACCGAGAGCACGGTCGATCCGCAGTTCCTGAGTACCGCTTCGGTGCGACCGGACTCGAGCCCTTCCCCGATCCAGCGGAACCATCGCGACTCAGCGATTGACGTGACCCCCTCGCCGGCCTGGCCGTAGCCGGCGACCGTGTTCATATAGACGAGCCGCTTCACACGATCGGGATTGCGGATGGCGAATCCGGTTCCGATCGGCCCACCCCAATCCTGCATGACGAGCGTGACATCCGCGAGGCCGAGTTCGTCGATGAGTGCGGTCAGGTTCTCGACGTGCGAGCGCATCGTGTACTCGCGATCCTGGGGGGTCTCCGACTTTCCGAACCCCATGTGATCCGGAACGATGACGCGATGGTGTTCCGCGAGCGGCTCGATCATCTTGCGGTACAGGTACCCCCAGGTCGGCTCGCCGTGCAGACACACGATCGGCTCGCCCTCGCCCTCGTCGATGTAGTGCTGGCGAAAGCCGGCGGCATCGCAGAACTTGGGCGCGAACGGCCAGGTGCCATCGAAGGTCTCGTTTGCGTCGATCATCCAGGCATTCTGTCATCGCCCACATCTGCTAGTGAGCACGCATGGACTTCGACCTGTTCGTGTACGGGACGATCGGACGGCGGCACGAACTCGAAGAGGGGCGTGCCGGTCTGAAGGGCGAGTTGTACCAGCGGATGCTCGGCGAGCTCGGCGCGCTGGTGCGATTCGCCGACGAGCACGGGTACGCCGGATTCGGTCACCCCGAACATCACCTCCAGATCGAGGGATTCGAGATCGCCAACGATCCGGGGCTGTTGTCGATGTGGCTCGGACAACACCGCGAGCGGCTGCGGATCATCACGTGTGGATTCGTTTCCACCACTCACAATCCGCTGCGTGTCGCAGAGAACATCGCAACACTCGATCACATGCACCACGGCCGCTTCGGAGTGGGACTCGTGCGCGGCTATCAGGCCCGCTGGGTCGAGAATTTCAAGACTCGACCCGACGTCGGCGCGGTCGGCTTCTGGAATCGCGGCGGTCCCGACGACGAGGCGAACCGCGGGTACTTCGAGGAGTTCGTCGAGGTCGTCGTCACCGCGCTGACGAACGACACATTTTCCTACGAGGGGGAGTACTGGAAGTTCCCTGCTGTCGATCGGAACCCGCACGAGCACAGCGTGTACACCGAGTTCGGATCGGGTGTCGACGACGACATGGCGATCCGCGAGGTGGGAATCGCGCCACGACCGTTTCAGCGTCCCCACCCGCCCCTGTATTCGGGCTTCACCGGGTCGGCCACGACCGCCGCGTTCTGGGGCCGCTATGGCGGTAAGTCGATCGTGCTGGGCGGCCCACCTGAACTCCACCGGGCGATCTGGGACGCCTACGACGACACAGCACGCCGCTTCGGCCGCGAGGTCGTCCCGGGCGAGCAGGCCTGCTGGGGAGGCTTGATGATCTGCGCGGAGACGGACGCCGACGCCCGACGGCAGCTCGACGACATGGAGTGGTTCTGGAACCGATGGTCTCTGCCGTTCGGTCTCCCGATGCCGAAGCTGCTCGTCGGGAGCCCCGACACGATCGCAGCCGAGATCGAGGAAGCCGCCTCGAACGTGCCGATCAATGAGTGCATGCTGCTCGTGCCCCAGGGCATCCACAGTCCGGCCCAGCTCGAAGCGAGCCTCGGCCTCTTCGCCTCCGAAGTCATGCCCCAATTCGCCTGAGCTCGGCCCGGCGCGATCAGTTGGTGTCGTCGACGAACTCAACCCAGTTGCCGTCGGGGTCGGCGACCATCGAGATGCTGACCCCCGGCCGGATCTCGGCTGCGTCGATGATGACCGTGGCACCGGCCTCTCGGCAGACCTGAGTGATCTCGGCGAGGTTCGTCACCTGCATCGTGAAATAGCGGTAGCCGGAGGCGCCGACGATCCCGCCCGGCGGCGCCGTGGCCGTCGGGTTCTCGTCGAGCTTCACGAGCTTGATCAACGTCGAGCCGCACATCAGCCGGTGCATCGTGCCGCTGATCGTCCCCGGCATCGGCGTGTCGGCGACGTGGTCGAAGCCCAACACATCCCGGTAGAAGGCCAGCGATGCCGCACTGTCGGTGATGACGATGCCCAGGTCGATCGAGTCCTTGCGAAGTTCCACACCCATGGCTCGACCCTACGTCAGCTCCGCAACATCGCCGAACAGCGAACGATCGACGGTCAGGCGCCGCGTCGGATGGCGCGGCGGGCGAGCGCCTTGTCGACTTCGACGACCGTCGGCGGGAGCAGCGACATCGCGACCACCAGCATCCACTGGGAGCCTGTGAGTGGGGTCGTGTCGAGCGCACGCTGGAAGACGCGGAACTCGACCGCTGCGATCGTCAGGAACCAGCCGAGCATGATCCAGCCGAAGTAGGGGAACAGCGGCGTTGACCAGCTCGGCTCACGTTCGCGACGCATCGCGAGTCCGAGGTTCACGGTGCTGAGCGAAACGAGTGCGAATGCCATTGTCATCGAGACCGAGGCTTCGGTCGTACTGGGTTCGTCGGGCCCCCACGACAGGAGCGCCAGCGCCCCCGCCGCGACGATCAGACCGATCGCGAAGAACCGGATCGCCGAGCTGCGGTTCACGATCCGTGTCCCGGGCGAGCGTGGCGGGCGTTCCATCACCCCCGGATCGGGGATGTCCGTGATGAACCCGACGACGATCGTCGCGACGACGAAGAACTTGCAGAACAGGAGCTGCAACGGAAACAGTGCGACACCTTCGTTGATGTTGAGGATCGTGGCGAGCAACATCAGCTGCAAGACGGACGACAGCACAGTGAGTTGCAGGCTGACGTAGGACGAGATGCGACGGTAGATGTCGCGCCCGTACTCGACCGCCTTCACCAGGGTGGCGAAGTTGTCGTCGGTGAGGATCATCTTTGCGGCCTGTTTGGAGACCTCGGATCCGCTACCCATCGCGACACCGATGTCGGCTTGTTTGAGCGCCGCAGCGTCATTGACCGCGTCGCCGGTCATCGCGACGACCTCGCCAGACTCCTGCATGAGCGCAGCGAGGCGGACCTTGTCCTCTGGGGCGACGCGGCCGAACACGTGCAGCTCGGGGAGGCGCTGGTGGACCTCGTCGTCGGACAGCGAGGCGAAGTCGAGCCCGCGGATGACGCCGGGCCCGAGGCCGAGATCGTCGGCGATCGCCCGGGCGGTCACCGTGTGATCACCGGTGATCATCCTCACGTCGATCCCTGCGGCCAGCGCGACCTGCACAGCGTCGCGCGCCTCGATCCGCAGTGGGTCGATGATCCCCACGAGGGCGATCATCACGAGGTCGGACACGAACGGCATCGGGTCGTCCGCGGCTGCGACCATGTCGGTCTCGGTCATCTCCCTCACCGCGAAGGACAGCACCCTGAGGCCCCGCTCGGCGAGTTCCCGGTTGGCCGTGGCGATCTCGTCGCGGACCTGGTCGACGGGTACGACGTCGCCGTGCCAGAGCGCTCGGTCGCAGCGGTCGAGGATGACGTCGGGTGCACCCTTGACGCACGCGAATCCGGGTTCGGTGAACACGGACTCGGCCATCCACGTCGCCCGGTCGTGGAACGTCGCCATGAACTTGTACTCGGAGTCGAACGGTACGGCGAGGCGACGTGGCACGGCTCGACGCGTCTCCTCGGCGTCGACACCGATCTTCGCCGCGAGTACGACGAGCGCGGCCTCTGTCGGGTCGCCGACGATCGTCTCGTCCGGCGCGACCGTGGCGTCGGAGCACAACGTCAGGCCGAGTGCGAGGCGTCGGAAATCCTGGTGTTCGAGACCGGCGGGGGAGAGGATCGCTCCCGTGGTCTGGTATCCGTTGCCTTCGATCGTGAACCACTGACCGCCGGCGAACATCTTCGTGGCCGTCATCGCGTTCATCGTCAGCGTGCCGGTCTTGTCGCTGTTGATCGCGGTCGTACCGCCGAGCGTCTCGACGTCGGTGAGTGTCTTGACGACCGCCTTTTCGTCGGCGAGCCGGCGGGCGCCCGAAGAGAGCATCGTCTGCACGAACGTGGGGAGTCCGGTGGGGATCGCCGCGATCGCGGTGGCCACGCACAGCAGGAGGAGTGTCTCGCCATCCTGCCCGCGGGCGATGCCGAACACCGCGATGATCGCCACCGACACCCACGCCAGCACGCCGAAGAGCTTGGTGAGACCGTCGAGTTCGCGTTGGAGTGGCGACTTCGAGCGTTTGACCGCCGTGACCATGCCGGCGATCCGGCCCATCTCTGTCGATGACCCGGTCGCCGTGACGAGAGCGCTCGCCGAACCTCGCGTGACGAGGGTGTTCTGGAACACCATGTCGATGCGGTCACCGAGCGCCACCGCGACGGCACCGTCTCCCACCGGCGACGCCTGCTTGGGCACCGGCGCGCTCTCGCCGGTCAGGGCCGCCTCCTGCACCTCGAGGGTGGCCGCCGACGCGACCCGACCATCGGCCGGAACGATGTCGCCGGCGTCGAGGAGCACCACATCACCGGGTACCAGACCGGTGGCGTCGATTTCCTCGACTCGGTCGGAACGTCGCACCCGTGCACTGGGCACTTGGAGTTCGGCGAGCGCATCGACACTGGCGCGCGCCTTCAGTTCCTGGTTGGTCCCCATCACGACGTTGAGGAGCACGAGGGCCGCGACGATCATGCCCGTCGAGTGCTGTCCGATCGCGAAGCTGGCGACGGCAACGACCAACAGCATGATGTTCATCGGGTTCGACACCTGCACCACCGCGACCGACCACACACTCGGCTGTGGTTCCTCCGGGAGCTCGTTCGGGCCGTACTCGGCAAGACGGCGATCGACCTCTGCGGAATCCAGTCCGGTGGCCGTATCGACGCCGAGTTCGGCCGCCACCTCGTCGACCGACAGCGAATGCCAGCCGGGTTCATCCGATCGGTCGAGGATCGGGCCGGTCTCGATTGTTGTCACGTCGAGATACTACGAGCGCTGGCTCGGCAGCTTGGGCACGATCCAATCGATGAAGCTCTCCGGACTCCGGGTCTGAATGAACGCCCGGCCGGGGCCTGTGAGGTTGACGACGAGTCCCTCACCGCTGAGCGCCGTCGACTTCCAGTTGCCGACCTTCTTGACCTCGTAGGTGACACCCTCGTCCCAGCCGACCATGTGGCCGGTGTCGACCCGGTACGTCTGCCCGGCCCGGAGATCGACCTGCTGGATCGCGCCATAGCTCGACACCAGCAGTTCGCCGGCACCGGTGCACTTCAACATGAAGAGTCCCTCCTTCGAGAAGAAGGTCTTCGCGCCGCCCCACTTGCTGTCGATGTCGATCGTGCCGGGTGCGGCGAGGAACGAGCCGGACTGGAGGTAAACGGTGTTGCCAGTGAGTGACCACGTCATGATGTCGCCCGGCAGTGCAGGCGCGAGCGCGACGTGAGCATCGGCTCCCGTCGCCGTGAACGTGTTGAGAAAGAACGACTCACCGCCGAGCACCGATCGTCGCAGCCCTTTGAGCATGCCTCCCTGGGTGCTCGTACTGATGTCGATCGTCGAGGACATGGCGACCATCGCCCCGGCCTCTCCTTGGATCGCCTCGCCTGGATCGAGGTGGACCGTCGCCATCGCGAACGAAGGGCTGTACTGGACATCGGTTCTCATCACCGAATCTTCGCAGACGCCCTGCAAATCAGGCGTAGAAGAAGGGCTCGTCCGACCACCTGAATTCGACGTCACCCGCGACCAGGTTCACAGCCAGCCATGCCTCGCGAGAGAGACGGTGTTCGGATCGTCCCTCGACGGATCGATCGGGGAGCGCGACGCGTACGACGATCGGACCCGCCATGACGTGGACGTCGATCACCTCCGCCAGCCCGACCTGGTTCCTCGTCGAGAGCTCGGCGAACTCGGATCGCTCTCCACCGATGACGACCTCGACCCGATCAGCGACAAAGCCCTCCTGCAACTCGACGTGAATCGGGATCTGGTCAGCCATCGCGACGTAGTCCGTGCACGTCGATCACTTTCTTCCGGATGATCGCTTGTCCGCAGCCGGGCTCTTCGTCGCCCGCTTCTTTCCGGCCTGGGTCTTCGCAGGCTGGCCCTTCGCGGCCTGCTTCTTTTTGGGTTGCTTCTTTCCGGCCTGGCTCTTCGCCTTCGGGCTGGGCCGGTAGGCGTCGGCCTTCACAGTGATCTCGTCGAGGACGCTCGGGAGCACTCCTCGTTGCTCGAGTGTCCGGTGCAACCCGTCCTGACAAGCGGCCGCGCCGCCGGCGTCACCGGCCCGGTCGAGTGCCGCCGACAGCTGGTCGATCCGCGCGTGCAACTCGAT
>JASJHI010000275.1:0-5675 GCA_033791105.1 Acidimicrobiia bacterium
TCGTTGAGCGCCACTGCGAATGCCGAAAACGTCGTGAAGCCGCCGAGCAGCCCGGTGATGGTGAACGACCAGCCGATCGTGCCGGGACGGAGCCGACGCGCAGCGATACCGATCGCCATGCTCCCGATGACGTTGACCAGCAGGATCGTCCACTCCCACGACGGACCCGACGTCTCGGTGAACCACATCTCCGCGACGCTCCAGCGCGCGATCGACCCGAGTGCGCCGCCGGCCGTCACTGCCACGAGGACGCTGGGCGCGAGCCCATCGCGTTCGCTTGGGAACAGCTGCACGAGTCGTGCCTAGCAGGGACGCACGCGGACCGATTCACCCGGACCGGTTCGGCGGAGGAACCACCGCACCGATTCACACTCGACTCTCACCCTCAGCGGGCACACTGGTGCCGATGTCTCCCACCTCCTCCGCAGGCGCAGCGCGCGTGCTCGTCGCTGAGGACGATCGCGCGGTGCGGGTCTCACTCGAGCGGGCGCTCGAACTCGAGGGCTACCGGGTCGTCGCCGTCACCAACGGTGCCGAAGCGCTCGAAGCGGTCGAGGACGAGCCGCCGGATGTGATCCTGCTCGACGTTTCGATGCCGCTGGTCGACGGGCTCACTGTGTGCCGCGTGCTCCGCGCCGAGAACAATCACGTGCCTGTGCTGATGCTGACCGCGCGGACCGAGGCGACCCACCGCATCGCCGGACTCGACGCCGGCGCCGACGACTACCTCCCGAAGCCGTACGATCTCGGCGAGTTGCTGGCGCGCATCCGGGCGTTGTTGCGGCGGTCCAGCTATGAGAATGCAGACGACGGCGACGCTCCCGACGACCTGATGCTCGGCGACCTGCGGCTCGAACCCGGGGCTCGGCGGGCGTTTCGCGGCGGTCGGGAGATCGAGCTGTCGAAAACCGAGTTCGACCTGCTCGCCCTGCTCGTCGAGAACGCTGGGATCGTGCTCGATCACACGACGATCTACGAACGGATCTGGAACTACGACTTCGGCCCCGACTCGAAGAACCTCGCTGTCTACATCGGCTATCTCCGCCGCAAGACCGAGGCAGGCGACGACGATCGCCTGATCCACACCGTCCGGGGTGTCGGTTACACAGCGCGGGCCGACTCGTGACAGCGGGAGCGATGTCGTGAGCCTCCGCTGGAAGATAGCGCTCGCGTTGGCGGGCGTGGCCTTGCTCGCCACGACCGCGGTCGGCATCGTCAGCTATCGATCCACCGCCAGCCGGCTGATCGCCGAGGTCGACCATCAGATCGAGCAGGCGATACCGCGGGTGTCGCGCACCGGCCGATCCGGTCGCGTCCCCGATGCCGGCATCCTCGACGTGTACTGGGTACGGGTGTTGTCGGGCGACGGCGAGATCGTCGCGACGTCGTTCGAGCGCGAGGTCCCCGCAGGTGATCTCGATGAGCTGTACGACGAGCCGCTCGCATATGCGCGCTCGACACAGTCCGTCGATGGTGAACAGTTTCGCGTGCACTCGATCGGGGTGCCGGGCGGGGCGGTCCAGGTCGCCCGGTCCCTCGACGAGGTCGACCGCGTACTCGACGACCTCCGTCGGCGTACCGCGCTCCTCGTCATCGTCGTCTCGCTCGGTGCCGCGCTCGTCGGTTGGGTCATCGCGTCCGGCGTCGCCGGACCCCTGCGTCGGCTCACCAGTGCCGCCGAGGAGGTCGGGGCGTCCGGAGAGTTCGACGTCGAGGTCGAGGCCCATGGGAGCGACGAGGTCGGTCGCCTGACCGTCGCATTCAGCGAGATGCTGGACGCGTTGTCGCGTTCGCGGACGGCCCAGCAGCGGCTCGTGGACGACGCGGGACACGAACTGCGCACTCCGCTCACGAGTCTGCGCACCAACCTTGCGGTGCTCCGGCGTCATGGCGAACTGTCCGAGGACACCCGTGGCAGCATTCTGTCGGATCTCGACGACGAGGTGACCGAGCTGACGTCGCTCGTCAACGAGTTGGTCGCCGTCGCCGGCGGGGAGCGGTTGGCCGAGGCACCGCGATCGGTGGACCTCGGACCGCTCGTGAACGAAGTCGCCGGACGGGTCTCCCGCCGGCGCGACCGGGAGGTCGTTGTCGAAGTCACGTCCCCGGCGACGGTCGAGGCGGAGCCGGCCGCCGTGGACCGGGCAGTGACGAACCTGATCGACAATGCCTGCAAGTTCGATCAAACCGGTGGCCCGATCGAGGTCCGCCTCGACGGTGGAGCGATCAGCGTGCTCGACCGTGGACCGGGCATCCCCGCCGAGGATGCCGCGCACGTCTTCGACCGCTTCTATCGCGCCGACACGGCGCGCACGCTGCCGGGATCAGGACTGGGGCTGGCGATCGACGCCGAGATGGCTGCGCGCAACGACGGCGAAGTGTTCGTCGAGCATCGCGCCGGAGGCGGCGCCATCGTCGGGTTCCGGCTTCCGCCGAGCGAAGGCTGAGTCCGCTCGACCTCGGACTCACCGCAGTCGTCAGGCGGCTGGTCGACAGATCACACCGGGTTCGGGTGAGCGCAGCGTCGAGCAGGTTCTCACCACCTTCTTACGTTGTTCCGACTCGCTCTTCACGTCGGTTCGTCACGATGTGGATGGTTCCGACCCCCCGACCGTCTCGAAAGGACACCCGTACGAGATGAACAGTGACAAGACAACCAAGCGAGCCGTTGCGCTCGGATTGACCGCCGGCCTGGTCGGTGGTGGTGCGGCGGGGTTCGTCTTCGGTGTGCCCGGGATCTCAGGCGCAGCGAGCAGCGATCAAGCGGCAATCGTCGTGGCGCAGACCGATACCGACACGGGTACCGATGCCGATCCAGAGACCGATGTCGAGACCCCGCCGAGGCCCGAGCCCGGTGTGCACATGCGTGAAACACTTCAGGAACTCGTCGACGCCGG
Source organism: Acidimicrobiia bacterium (assembly GCA_033791105.1). Lineage (GTDB taxonomy): Bacteria > Actinomycetota > Acidimicrobiia > Acidimicrobiales > Ilumatobacteraceae > JASJHI01. The sequence continues at coordinate 2,898 of JASJHI010000275.1, forward strand.
CACCATCAGCGCCGAACAGGCCGATGCCGTCGTCGAACACCTCGGTTCACAGATTGCCGAGCGACGAGGCGATCGCGGACATGGCCGCCGCGGTGGATCGTTCGGGCGGGCGGGCGCGTTCGGAGCGGCGACAGCGTTGACGGATGTGCTCGGCATGGAACCCGAGGAGTTGCGCGAGGCGGTGCGGAGCGGATCGACCATCGCGGAGATCGCCGAGACCAATGGCATTCCGGTCGAAGACGTCGTGGCAGCGATGGTCGCCGAGGCGACCGAGCGACACGACGCGGCTGTCGAGAGCGGACGTGTCGATTCGGACATCGCATCGGACAAGGCGGAGATGATCGAGGAGCGCGTGACCGCCCACGTCAACGGTGAGCATCCCGCATTCGGTCGGCGTTCTGCAGGACCGATCGGAGAGGCCCCGGTCGACGGCGAGACCTGAGTCTCGACCGGCCCGTCATCGACGGTCGGCGCGCCGCGGTACGGGCGCCGTGTGGCTCTATCGTCCACCCGGTGATCTGCGTCGATCTCGCCGGCGTCGGCGTCGCCCAGCCGGACAAGGTGCTGTTCGCCGATGTCGCCGTCACGATCCACCGCGGCGACCGGGTCGCGGTCGTTGGCGTGAACGGCTCGGGGAAGACGACGCTGCTGCGAATCCTCGACGGATCGCTCGATCCCGACGATGGTGTCGCGCGATTCGGACGCGGCGTGCGGATCGCGTCGCTCGAGCAGGATCCGACACTTCCCGCCGGGACGGTTCGTCAGTACCTCGGCGGCGACCACCTCGTCGCGGCAGCAGCGACATCGCTCGGGGTGCAGCCCCTGTTCGAGCGACCGACCGACGAGTTGTCCGGAGGCCAGGCGAAGAGGGTGGCGCTGGCCAAGGTGCTGGCCGACGATCAGCACGGGCACCACGATCTGCTGGTGCTCGACGAACCGACGAATCATCTCGACCTCGAGGCGATCGAGTGGCTCGAACAGCGACTCCGGCGACTGTCGGCGGCGCTCGTGATCGTCACCCACGATCGTCATCTCCTCGACCTGGTGACGACCGATGTCGGGCCGAGCAAGGTCGTCGAGCTCGACGCCGGGCGGGCGTATGTGCATCAGGCGCTCGCCGGGCGCAGCGCCTATGCAGCGACGCTCGACGCGCGGGCGACGAGGATCGTGCAGCAGGCGAAGGCCGAGTCGACCCGCAAGGTGCTCGCCCGCCAGGAGTTGGCGTGGCTGCGGCGCGGCGCACCGGCTCGCAGTTCGAAGCCAAAGGCGCGACTGCGAAGTGCCGCCGAGATCGTGTCGGGCGGCCCCTCCGGCAGGGACATCCGCGACTCCGACCTCGACCTCGGCTACGAGAGCCGCCGACTCGGCAACCAGGGGATCGAGTTGGAGAGTGTCGGCCAACGCTTCGGCGACCACCTCGTGTTGGACGATGTGAATCTCGTGATCGAGCCCGGGGCGCGGCTCGCCGTGGTCGGCGCGAACGGCTCGGGCAAGACCACGCTCCTCGATCTCATCGCCGGCCGGAGCGAGCCGACGGCCGGGCGCATTACGCGCGGCAAGACGGTCGTCGTCGGCTACGCCGACCAGCACTCGGCTGCCCTCGATCCCGATGCCGTCGTCCGAGAGATCGTGGCGGGTCCCTACCGGCAACCGGACCACGAGGACCGCGCCCTGCTCGAGCGGTTCTGGTTCGACACTCCCGCGCAGTTCGCGCCGGTCCGGATGTTGTCGGGAGGGGAGCGTCGGCGCCTCGTACTGGTGACCGTGCTGGCGGCCAAGCCCAACGTGCTGGTACTCGACGAGCCGACCAACGATCTCGACCTCGACACGCTGCGCGCCCTCGAGGTGTTCTTCGACGAGTGGCCGGGGGCGCTCGTCGCCGCGAGCCATGACCGCGCGTTCCTGGATCGGGTCGCGGACCACGTCATCGCGGTCGGCGACGGCCGAATACGGCGCGTGCCCGGTGGGGTCGCCGGCGGGCTCGCCGAGCGCGACGTCGAGCGTGCGTCGGCCGCGCTCGCGACGACACGCTCGTCCCACGGGAACACGCGCGCGAAGAAGGTCGCGGCCGGCCCGAGTCCGTCGACGATCGGTCGGCGACTCCGCGAGACGGAGCAGGCGATGGTCAAGGCGCAGCGTCGAGTCGAGGCGCTGACCGACGAACTGGCGACGGTGAACGAGCACCAGGATCTGCAACGCATCGGCGAGGAACTCACCGCGGCACAGGGCGAATTGGACAACTTCGAGGAGCGCTGGCTCGAGCTGGCAGAACTCCAGGACGGATGATCGAACAGCTGCGCCACAGCCTGCGTTCCCGTGACACCTGATCCCTAGAGTGACGAGAAGATGACCGACGCCGAACTCTTTGCCGACGACGTTCCCCACCCGGTCGAGGGTGGCGAACCGCCGCCGCTCGAACCCGATCCGCACCCGGCCGACGTCGAACCCTCCCGCCGGGGCCCGTCACCGTTCGCCCAGGGGCTCAACCCCGACCAGCTCGACGCGGTCGTTCACGAGGAGGGGCCACTGCTCGTGGTCGCCGGAGCCGGGTCGGGCAAAACTCGCGTGCTCACGCATCGCATCGCTCATCTGATCCACCTCGGTGTCCATCCGTCGAAGATCCTCGCGATCACGTTCACCAACAAAGCGGCGGCGGAGATGCGCGAACGCGTCGGTGTGCTCGTCGGACCCGTCGTGCGCACGATGTGGGTGTCCACGGTCCACTCGGCCTGCGTTCGGAGACTGCGGGCCAATGCCGACCTCCTCGGCTATCCCCGC
>JASJHI010000276.1:0-10335 GCA_033791105.1 Acidimicrobiia bacterium
TTCTGACCGTGGGGTTTGGTGGTCCCTCCCAATCGGCGTCCCTCGCCTTCACCCACCGCTGCCGCCTCACGACAACACTCCTCGGGCGGGCCGCCGAGTCCGCCGAGCTCGCGCGACCAGGGACGCCGACTCTGTCGATTGCCGAGGTCGCGAACGGTCTGATCTCCACGATCGAGTTCTTCTCCGACGATCAGCTCGAGGCCGCTATCACCCGCCTCGAGGAGCTCTCCGCTCCCTGAACGTGTCGTCAGGCGGCCCACAGCCCCCAGGGTGTTGCCGTCCGATCACGTCCGCGGTGGAAGCCGCCCGGACTCAATTCGATACCGGTCAGCAACGAGCGGATAGCCGAGCTTGTTGACCGACCCCGTCCCCACCGCTCCGAGCTACGAACCTACGAGCCGAGCAGGGTCTCCTTCAGCTCGCGCTTCACGAACTTGCCGTTGGCGTTGCGCGGCAGGGCGTCACCGAGGAACCAGACCCGCTCGGGGATCTTGAACTTGGCCAGTTTGGCCGAGAGAAACGAACCGAGCTCCTCTTCGCTCAAGGACGAACCCTCGCCGCAGACGATGGCCGCTCCGACGATCTCGCCGAGCCGGTCATCGGGCACGCCGAACACGGCCGCCTCGGCGATCGCCGGGTGCTGATAGATCGCCGCCTCGACCTCTGAGCAATAGACGTTCTCGCCGCCGCGCAGCACCATGTCCTTCGCCCTGTCGACGATGAACACGAACCCGTCCTCGTCGATCTCGGCGATGTCACCAGTGCGGAACCAGCCTTCCGGGATCGCATCGGCGGTCGCCTCCGGTCGGTTCAGGTAGCCCTTGATCACGACCGAGCCGCGAAGGCAGAGCTCGCCCTTCTCGCCTGGAGGCACCTCCTCGCCGAGTTCGTCGACGAGCTTGGCGTCGAGCACCGGGACGATCCGGCCACAGGAAGCAGGCTTCGCGACGTACAACGCCCCGGAGTTCGCTGTCGCGATGCCGTGTGTCTCGGTGAGTCCGTAGCCGGTGCTCGGCACACCGCCAGACAGTGACTTGTCGATCTTCTCGACGAGGTCGGGTTGCAATGGCGCACCGCCACCACCCATCCCGGCGAGGGACGACGTGTCGCGCTTCTCCCAATCCGGATGCATCAGCAACTCTCTGCTCATCGTCGGGACACCGGAGAAGTTGGTCACCCGCTCGCGCTCGATCAGCTCGAGTGCACGGCCCGGCTCCCACTTGTAGGTGAGCACGATGCGCGAGCCCGAGATCGTCGCCGGCTGGAGCAGGCAGTTGTTGGCCGTGACGTGAAAGAGGGGTGTCGGCGCCATGAACACGTTCTGCGCCGGAGCGTCACTGCCCGCCACCGGGGATGCCGCGGCCGCACCACCGACCTTGGCCGCCGCAAGTCCGCCGACAGCGGCCATGAATGCAAGGTTCAGCACGTTGTGCACAGAACCGCGGTGTGTCAGCTGCGCTCCCTTCGGAAAGCCCGTCGTGCCGGACGTGTAGAAGATGCAGGCGTCGTCGTCGGCATCGATCTCGGCGGCCGGCAATTCGTCTGGCGCTGCGGATGGGTCGATCACGTCCTCCCAACGCGACGCTTCGGCCGGGAGATCTCCGTCGTAGCGCACGGTCAGCACGTGCAGCGGTGATTCGGCGCGCAATTCGTCGAGGACCGGCGCGATGCGCTCGATTCGCTCGGAGTCCGCGATCAGCACCTTGGGCGCCGAGTCCTTCAACCCGTAGGCCATCTCTTCGGACGTCCACCACGCGTTCATCCCGACGCATGCGGCGCCGAGCGAGACGATCGCCCAGTAGCCGAACACCCACTCCGGGTAGTTGCGCATCGCGAGCGCGACACGGTCGCCCGGCCCGACGTCGTGCACGTCGCGGAGGTGCTGAGCGAGCGCCTTGACGATTGCGTCGGCCTCCGCGTAGGTGTAGCGCTCGTCCTCGTAGACGACGTAGTCGGCAGCGCCGTAGCCTGACGCCAGCTCCCAGACGAACCGCATCGTCGGCGGTGCGCTCTCGAATACGCGCATCGGTACGTCGCGGACGGTGATCTCCTTCATCGCGAACTGTGCGCCCGGCGCAGTCAGCTCTTCCCAGGCCAGTTGGTATTCCTCGAACATGGTCAGGGATGATCGCAGCGTCGCGCCGTCCGGCCCAATTCCCGACGGCGTCAGGCGCTACTCGGCGACGACGTACGCGACCGCCACGAGATCGCTGTGCGTCAGCGAGAGATGCCACCGCACGACACCCGCCTCGTCGGCCAGCTCAGCCGCGCGGCCCGTGAACTCGAGGTGCGGCGCGCCCGACTCCGCGCGGTCGACCCACACCTCGTGAAATCCGAACGCACCCAGACCGAGCCCGAGTGCCTTCATCACACCCTCCCGCGCAGCGAACCGCACCGCCAGCGACGGGACCGGATCGGCGTGGGGAGCGACATACGCCAACTCGACATCGGTGAACAGTCGTGTGCGCATCGACGGCGTGCGTTCGAGCGACCGGCGGAACCGTTCGATGTCGACAACATCGACCCCGATCCCGATCATCGACGCCGACGATCCTCAGCCGCGCCAGTGGTCGGCGGTGTCGGAGATCGGGCCGATCAGCAGCTCTTCCACCGACAACTCGCCGAGGCGAGAGTCGTCGAACGCGCCCTCGGTCTCGGTGACCCAGTCGACGAGCCGGTCGTAGCGGCCGTCGTAGCCCTGCAGAACACCACGCATCTCATCCGCCGGCAGACGATCGTGGAGCACGACGTGCAGCAGCGTGATCCCGGTCGTCTCGCCCGACTTCACCTCGGGGACGAAGATCACCTTGCGGCCATCACTGCGGCCGGTGGCGACCAGCACCTCGCGCTCGGAGGCGACGCGGCGCTTGGTGCCCTGGAGCGCTCCGTTGCGTTCGACGCGGCTCGTGAGGTGCTGCGAGATGCCACCCCGGTCGACGACAGAGATCGTGTCGTCGTCCACCCCGTACCGGGTGTAGCCGAGCACGTCCGCGACCGCCGGATCGAGGTCCGCGAGCACCTTCATCGTGCGGTAACTCAGCACATCGCGCCCGGCGCCTGCCTCGAGGGCCGCCTGGACGAGCGCACGGCCGATGATGCCCTCGTCGCTACGCGAGATCCCGACGGTAACCGTCTTCGCCTGATGCTTGATCGTGTCGACCGGCCGGGTCAATTCCTCGATCGATCGGGTCAGCCCGGCGACGAGGTCGTCGATCAGCGCGCCCGGTGTGCCGACCTTCCCGGAGTCGAGTTGGTACTGCTCGACCGGTCGGTCCGACATCACGTCGGCGAGGAGCCGAGAGAGTCCCACCGCGCTCGACGCCTCGAGGTGCCCGTCGTAGAGCGACGACCGGAGGCCGCCGTGGAACGCCTCGGTGGGCTGCTGGAGATCGGTACGCAACCGACCCAGCACTTGATCGCCCGAGAGGCCGGCGCCGACGAGCTGCTCGACCGCTTCACGTGCCTCGCGCAACGGGTGCGCCGACGCATCGATCGCCAACGCCGCCTCGTATCCGAACAGGTGGCCGACCATCGCCGACAGGATGAACCCCAACGCAGGATCGACGGCGGGCACCTCGAGCGTCGCGGCGGCGTCGTAGCGCGTCTCGCCGTCGTTGGCGACGACGATCGGTGTGGCCTTGTGCGCCTTGAAGATCGCCACCTCCTTCGCGACATCGTCGGCCGTCGAGCCGACGAGTCCAGCCGCGCACACGAGGATCAGCGGCTCAGACGAGAGGTCGATGTGCTTCTTGTCCTCGGTCGTGTCGCAGGCCATCGACTTGTAGCAGAGCTCGCTGAGCTTGATGCGCACCTCTTCGGCGGCGACCTTGTTCGGGCCGTTTCCGACGACCGCCCAGTAGCGCTTGGGTGGCGCGTATCGACGGGCTGCCTCGGCGATCGCCGCACGGCGGCCCAGCACATCGCGCATCGCGTCGGGCAATTCACGCAGCGAAGCGAGCAGCTTCGACCTGCGCCGCTCGTCACCCTTGCCGCATGCCTCCGCGATCGCGCACGACAGCAGCGCGCCCGCCGCCACCTGTGCATAGAAGGCCTTGGTCGATGCGACGCTCATCTCCCCGTCGCGCCCGTCGGAGGTGTACATCACGCCGTCGGCCTTGTCGGTGAGATCGCTGCCACGCCGGTTGACGATGCCCAGCACTGCGGCGCCGCGCGAGCGCAGCAGGTCGACGGTGCGATTCGTGTCGGTCGTGGTGCCGGATTGGCTGACGGCGATCGCCAACGTGTCGCTCATGTCGAGCCGCATTCCGAACCCGGACAGCTCGGTCGCCGTGATCGCGTCGACGTCGAGCGTTGTCTCGGTGAGTTCGTCGAGAATCGCGGCCGTGCTCTGACCCGCGACCGCGGCAGTGCCCTGTCCGATGACCCGGATGCGGGTGATCGAACCACCGGCAAGCCGTGTGGCGATCTCGTCGGGGAGGGCCCGCGCACCGACGACCGCGTGCAGCAGACCGTCGCGTTCAGCGATCTTTCCCCGCAGCGTCTTGGCGAAGCTGTTCGGCGCCTCGGTGATCTCCTTGAGCAGGAAATGCGGTGCGTCACCGCGATCGATGTCGCGCGTGGTCACCTCGGCGAAGACCACATCATCTTCGGATACGGGCAGCTCGCGACCGTCGTAGGCGAGGCGGACGATTCCGTCCAGTTCTCCGGCATCCGCGCCGTCGAGCAGGACGATCTCGCCGCCTGATTCACCGTCCATCCGGACGTAACGCGCCGTCTCCTCGACCACCCCGTACGGCTCACTGGCGACGATGTAGCAGTCGTCGGCGAGCCCGACGTACAGGCCCTGGCCGCTCCCGCGCAGGGCGAGGTACAGCGTCGACGGTGAGTCGGCCACCGCCACCCCGATTGCGACGGATCCCTCGAATGCGCTGACCGTACGGCGGAACGCCTCGACGGTGGACGACGCATCGGCGAGATGCCGTCCCATCAAGGTCGGAATCACCTTCGCATCGGTCGTGATCGTCGGCGGGATGCGGAGTTCGTGCAGCGTGCGCAGGTCGGCGTGGTTGTCGACGTCGCCGTTGAGCGCGGCGACGACGTAGGGCGGCTCGACGCCACCGGGTTGCTCCATCTCGACCGAGTTGAGGGGATGCGTGTTCGGTTCGCTGATCGTCCCGACGCTGGCCCAACGGGTGTGCCCGAGTAGCGCAACACGGGAGTCGGGCGACTCGAGCGCTCGACGCAGAAGTGCGTCGGAGGCGAGGGCGGCCCGCAACGCCGCTGTGTTGTCGCCCAGTTCACCGATCTCGGCAGCGGCCTTGTATGCGAACGACAGCGAGCCTGCCGCCGCGACGACCGACGTGGATTGGAAGAGCGGATCGGTGCCGCGTTCGGCCAACAGCGCCGCGAGCGCGTCGGACTCGATGTCGTGTCCCCACACGTAGAGGTGGATCCCGGCGGAGTCGCGTCCGCGAACCTCGAGCCGGTCGATGGCCGAGAATGCCTGCTGCGCCGCGAGGTAGCCGGCGAGCACGGATGCTGTTGCCCCCGGACCGGCGAGCGCCTCGACCTCTGCAACCGTGCGCAGCCGGTCGCTGCGAATCGACCAGATCGCATCTTTGAGGGCGATCAGTTCGGCATTCGCCCGTTCGAGCTCTTCGGCGGCAACGTCGCTGGACTCGTCGAGGTCTGCCTCGGACTCCGCCACGAACGCGCCGAGAACGTCGAGGCGCGCGATCAGCGTTGCACGCAGGTCGGGTTGGTTCGCGAGCGCCTGCACTCCGGGCAGACCGTGCAGGTCGTCATCGACGGATCGCACGAGCCGCGCCATCGCGACCACGTCCGGTCGCGCAGCCAGCGCACGGTCGAGTCCGCCGACGAGATCTGCCGCCGCAGGGGTGGGTCGAGTCGGCGGACGACTCACGATGCCGATGATTCCGCACATGGCGGTCCAGCCTACCGATCGCTGTCGTTGGCCTCCCGGCGGCCGATCCCACCCCGCACGAATGGCGGATACAACGCCCCGCGATGGGTGGCCCCAGGAGGATCAGGCGAAGCGCGTCCGGGCCACGCTGATCAGCTCGACTGCGGCCGACTCGGCCTCGTCGGCCGAGGCCGCCTCGACCATCACCCTGATCAGCGGCTCGGTGCCGCTGGCCCTCACGAGCACGCGACCCGTGTCGCCCAGGCGCCGCTCGACCGCCGCGATTTCCTCAGCGAGTTGTTCGGCCACGTCGGGGACACGTTCGGCCACGACGAGATTGTGCAGGACCTGCGGCAGCGACGTCATCGCCGTCTTGGCAAGGTCTGCGAGCGCACCGGTGCGAGAGACGATGTCGAGCAATGCGACGCCGGTGAGCAGGCCGTCGCCGGTGGTCGCATGATCCGAGAAGATGACGTGGCCACTCTGCTCGCCACCGAGCGAATAGCCACCGGCATTGAGCGCCTCGAGCACGTACCGGTCGCCGACGGCGGTCTCGATCACCTCGATGCCGGCCGATCGCATCGCCAGTCGGAAGCCGAGGTTGGTCATGACGGTGACGACGACGGTGTCGTCGCGCAACTCACCGCGCGAACGCAGGTCCTCAGCACAGATCGCAATGATGTGGTCACCGTCGACAACCGTGCCCGTGTGGTCGACCGCGATGAGTCGATCTGCATCACCGTCGAGGGCGATGCCGAGATCGGCTCCCACGCGGACCACCTCGGCCGCCACGGTCTCCGGCCAGGTCGCGCCGCACCGGTCGTTGATGTTGCGACCGTCGGGCTGGTCGGCAACCGCGGTGACCTCGGCCCCCGCGGCGCTGAACAGTGAAGGCGCGAGCCCGGACGCGGCGCCGTTGGCGGTGTCGACGACGACACGCAAGCCATCGAGCGATCGGCCCTGGAGCAGGCGCAGCAAGTGATCGACGTAGGCGCTGTGGTCGGGATCGAACTCGATCGACCCGACATGGTCACCGACCGGCCCGAGCGTGGCGAGCTCGCGCTCGATCCGCCGCTCGATCTCGTCGGGAAGTTTGGTGCCGCCGACGGCGAACAGTTTGATGCCGTTGTCGCGGTAGGGGTTGTGTGATGCCGAGACGACTGCGCCCATCGCACCGCGTCGTTGCGCCTCGTAAGCGACGGTCGGTGTCGGAACCACCCCCAGGCGAGCAACGTCGACGCCTTCTGACGCGAATCCCGCGGCCAACGCGGCCATCAGCATCGACGTCGATTCGCGAGTGTCGCCGCCGATGACGACCGAGGAAGCGTGCGGCTCGTCGACCAGGACCCGAGCGGCAGCGCGGCCGAGCCGCAGCGTGAACTCGCCGGAAAGGTCGGTGTTGGCGACACCGCGGACGCCGTCCGTGCCGAACTTCATCAGAGATCCGCCGGGATCGGAATCGCCGCAGCGATCAGCGCTTGGTGAACTGCGGCGCCTTACGGGCCTTCTTGAGGCCGTACTTCTTGCTCTCCTTCTTGCGCGGGTCGCGCGTCAGGAGGCCGGCCGTCTTCAGCGTCGCCCGCGTCTCGGGGTCGATCTCGGCGATCGAACGAGCGATCGCCATGCGCAGCGCGCCGGCCTGACCGCTGACGCCACCGCCGGTGATGGTCGCGGTGATGTCGTAGGACTCGCGAGTCTCGGTGACCTCGAGCGGCGACGCGACGATCATCTGCGACGCGGCGGTCGGGAAGTACTCATCCAACGTCTTGCCGTTGATCGAGAAATCGCCGGTGCCGGGACGAACCTGGGCGCGGGCGACAGCGCGCTTGCGGCGTCCGGTGGTCTGGGTGAGCGGTGCGGTATCCATCAGATTGAGTACTTCTTCATGAACGAAAGGCTCAGCGAGCCTTCGCGTCGGCGAACTCGAGGGGCGACGGCGACTGCGCGCCATGCGGGTGATCGGGACCGGCGTAGACCTTCAGCTTGGTGAGCTGCTGGCGGCCGAGCGGACCCTTCGGCAGCATGCCCTTGACCGACTTGCGGACCGCGTCGGCAGGCTTTCGTGCGTGCAGATGGGCGTACGACTCGGACTTGATGCCGCCCGGGTAGCCGCTGTGGCGGTACTTGATGGTGCGCTCGGCCTTGCCCGCCGTCATCACGACCTTGTCGGCGTTGATGATGATGACGTGGTCGCCGGTGTCCATGTTCGGGGTGTAGATCGGCTTGTGCTTGCCGCGCAGGAGGCGTGCGACCTCGGTGCAGAGCCGGCCGAGAACCAGCCCCTCCGCGTCGACGACGTGCCACTCGCGCTCGATGTTGCTTGCCTTGGGGGTGTACGTAGCCATTGCGGACTCTCTGTCGAGTTCTGGGTCGAATCTGGGGTCGGGCGGGTGACCTGAGGTCCCGCACCGGGGAACCGTGAAATGATACGGCCGTCTCCACCACGTGCCAACGCGTCGCGTCGCTGTCTCTCGGTTCGCACGCCGCCGAATAGAGTGGCCCGATCGGTGCCGAACAGGATTTCGACTTCGAGAGCGGGGATGTCGAGCTTCTCCGCGCGGTCATTTCCAACGTCAGCGCGATGGTTGCGCTGATCCGCCCGGACGGCACGATCCGATCGATCAACCGGGCTGCGATCAGGGCACTCGGCCACGCCGCGGAGGCAGTGGCCGGCGAGCCGTTCGCCGACTTCCTCCACGTCGACGACCGTGACCGCGTCGTCGAGGCGATGCGCCGGAACGGCACTTCCAGCCCGGTCACGCTCGATGCGCGCTTTCTGCGCAGTGACGGATCCTCGATCCTCTGCGAGTTCACGGTGACCGACATGATCGACGACCCGGTCGTCCGGTCGTTCGTCGTCAACGCCCAGGTCTCCGCAGCGCTACTCGATGCGCGAAATCGGATCGACTTCCTCGCCTTGCACGACAGCCGCACGGGTCTCCTCAACCGTGATGGCTTCATGAAGCAGGCCCGCGATCTCATCGTGCCGGGGAGCGGACTCGGCATTCTGCTGATCGACATCGTCAAGTTCCGCTCGGTGAACGAGCTCTACGGCGAACCGATCGGTGATGCTGTGCTCGCGGAGATCGCCACGCGCATCGACCGGATCCGTTTGTCCGATCTCGTCACCGCCCGCTTCGGCGCGGACGAGTTCGTGGTCGCCCTGCGCGCCGACCAGGAGGATGCGCTCGCGGAACTGCGCGAACGCGTCGAGCGCGACCTTGCGCTCCCGATCAGCGTCGGGGTGCATGAGGTCAACGTCGGCATCCGCACGGCAACAGCGTTCGAACCCCGGCCGCGCGAACTCGACGCGCTCCTCGTCAATGTCAGCAATCAGCTGACGGGCATCAAGGGGCACAGCGAGGCCGATCGGCCGGGCATCTCACACCAGGCGATCGACGAGCGACGCCGACAACTCGACCAGCTCCGCGGCGCGCTGGCCGACGGAGCGATCCAACCCCACTTCCAACCGATCGTCGACCCGGACGGCATGGTCCTCGCCGTCGAGGCGTTGGTCCGGTGGCAGCGGCCGCAACGGGCGACCCTCGGTGTGCGCGACATTCTCCCACTCGCCCAACTCGCGGGGCTCGCCGAGGCGGTCGACGATCAGGTGCTCGAGCTGTCCCTCGAGTTCGCTCGCGAACTCTCATCGGCTGGGTATCCCCACATCAAGGTGCACGTCAACGTCGACCCGAAGGTCATCGCACAGCCGGCGTTCGGCGGCTCCTTCCTCAAGCGTTGCGTCGGGGCCGGCGCGGATCCGTCACAGATCGTCGTCGAGATCACCGAGAACGACCTGCTCGCCCCCGGGCCATCCGCGCTCGCCAACCTGCAGCAGCTGCGCGTCGCCGGCACTCGCGTCTCGATCGACGACTTCGGTACGGGCTACTCGAGTCTCGCCCACCTGCTCGAACTGCCGGTCGACGGCGTGAAGATCGATCAGCGATTCGTCGCCGGGATCGACGTCGACCCGGCGGCGACCAATCTCACCACTGCGATCATCGGGCTCAGCGAGAGCCTCCGCCTCGAGTGTGTGGCCGAGGGTGTCGAGCAGCCGTATCAGGTCAAACGGCTCACCCAGCTGGGCTGTCGGGCATTCCAGGGCTGGCTGTTCTCCCCCGCCGTCCCCGGCGAGGAGATCTTCGACATGCTGCCGAGACTCAGCCCGACGGTCAAAAGCACGCCCGCATCCGTTCCCACCGAACCGGATCGAACCTCGAGCCCGGCGAGTTAGCGCGGTTCAGCCGCTCGGCTGAACATCGGCGTCAGGTGTCATCGAGGCGCTGGATCTTCAGCGGGAGACCAATCCAATCCGTGCCTGGCACGGCTCCATCACATCGCCGACCGAGAAGCCAACGGATCGGGGCACGATCAGGCGTCCCAGCGCTCACCGGTGTAGTCGACCGACCAGAGGACGAGGCCGGTCGGCGGCGCAACCTGCCCAGCGGCCT
>JASJHI010000277.1:0-3326 GCA_033791105.1 Acidimicrobiia bacterium
GTTGCCCACCCGGGTGGTGTTGGAGGCGCGGGTGGGCGTCGCCCGGGGTGGCCTGGGCGGGGTGCACGGCCGCAGCGAGCCGTGAGATCCCGAGGCGATCGATGACGACTTGCTTGAACCGGGTAATCATGAGAGTGCGCCCGTGCCGGTCGGTGAGTAGAGCTCGGTCCCGACTCTGGGGAACGAGCCGACGAGGAGGCGATGGCGTTCGCTGCGCCTCAGCGTCGCGTCTGCGTCGAGGACGAACCGGGTCGACACCTCGAGCGTGACCAGGGGCGTGCACAGGGTGGTTCGCCCGAATTCGCGGAGGCGCGTGCACACGAGTGCCATCACCACATCGACATCGTCGCGCGCCAAGTCGAACGAATCATCCCAGGAACCTTCGTCGTCGCCAGATCCGAGGAGTCGAGGGAGATCGAATCCACCGGCATCGAGCACAGCGCGCCGATCGAGCATCGCGCCGATCGGCGACACGCTCGATACCTCTCTCGTCACGAGAAACGCGCCCCATGGCCCTGGGTTGTCCGCCGGATCTCCTTGGAACACGTCGCCGAAGGACGGCGCGTGAACCCGGCCGGCGGACACGAGTCGGCCATCGGTGGTGACGAGCCGGGGTCCGACGACCGCGACGCCCGGAAGCGAGCACAGCGCGGCCAACCGGTCGACCTCGTCCGCGGTGATGCCGACCCCGTCAGGCGCAAGCACCACAAGTTCGGCCGTGGATGCCCGGAGGAGCGCATCGATCTCCAGTGGTGTCGCCGCATCGCCGACGTCGATGACCTCGGTCGTCACATCGACGGCGGCATCGGTGATCGTGACGTTCGCTTCGTGGCCCGGGACGCTGCGCGCCGCCGCCGTGCGTCCGCGCCGCGCCAGCGCGCGTTCGGTCGCCGTCATCACCGAACGCGCTGCTCCGGGTTTCTCGTCGATCGAGCTCGCCACCGATCCGGGGATTGCGCGCCACGAGTACAGGATTCGCGGGATGTGGCCGACCTCCTGGGCCAATTCGACCGCTCGCAGGTTGAAGTCGTTGTCGGTGAAGGGCTCCACCTCGGGGTCGAGGCGTCCGACCCGCTCGACGAGTGAGCGCCGCATCGTCACGATGTGGCAGAAGTAGTTGTGTCCGAGCAGGCGCTCGGACGAGTAGTCAGGCTTCCGGTAGTCGAGGATGTGGTTGCCCGCCACGTCGATCGTCTGCTCGTCGGTGTAGACGACGTCGTCGTCCGGATGTTCCGCGATGTGTCCGGCGATCGTGGCCAGTGCATCACGGTGGATCACGTCGTCGTGATCGACGAACACGATCCAGTCGTTCCTGGCGCGATCGAGAGCATCGTTGGTGGCTGCGGCGATGCCGCCGTTGTGGTCCCGGACGTGCAGCGAGAAACGTGGATCAGCCCCGACGAAACGCTCGACGATCTCGCGTGGGCCGGCGTCGTGGGAACCGTCGTCGACGACGACGCACTCCCAGCGGGGATGTGTCTGCTCGCGAATCGAGTGCAGCTGCTGTTCAAGGTGCTCGTGTGGCGTTTCGTAGATCGGCAGCACGATCGAGAACGAGGTCTGACCGTCGAATCCGTCTCGGTCCGGGCTGTCCTCGGACGCGTCCGTTGCGGCGCGGCGCGTCAAGACATTGCGGGCACGACGCTCGAGTCCCATCCTGACGCGGTGGGTCAACTCGCCGGCACGTTCGCGTGCCACGGAGGGGAGCAGCGCGGTCGCATCTTCGCGGCGGAGCGTCGATGTGCGGAACGCGCACTCGATCTCGACGTGATCACTCATCGCCTCCGGCCGTCCCGTGACCGCAACGATCAGATGTCCGCCGGCGCGAACGGCCGCTCGTGCGGCGCCGATCGTGCGGCCCCGGACCCATCGCAGCCGCGGGTCGTCGAGCCGCTCGATCCGCCATGTCGTCGCGGTTCGCCCGTTTCCCGCACCCCGCCGGAATGTGATCGTCAGATGGTCGAGTTCGACGAGATGCTCGACGTCGCCGAAATCGATGCGGATGTCGCGAACCGCACGCGCGGACGTGGCGAGCCGGAGCAGCGACCACCCACGCGCATCGACGCGTGGAACCGGGTGGTCGACAGCCACGGCGTCCTGCACGCCAGGCTCGTAGACGGCAATCGTCGCCGTGCCTGCTTCGGAGGGCGGACTCAGTGCCTCCGGGTCGACCCCGCGTGACGCCGCTGTCAACTGGGCGGCGAGCGCGGGGTTGGCCGCCGCGGCGGCACCCGGTAGCCAGAAGACGTCGCGCATCGAGACGGTGTCGATCTCGGCCCCGCTGAGATACGGAAGGAATCCGAGGTCGTCGGGCCGGGCGAGCGGCACGACCGATCCGCCCGCGACGTCGTCGTGCAGCCAGGCCGAGAGCGTGCGGGCCAGGGGCTGAGTTGGTGACTCGAGCGTGGCGGCGACACCGCGCAGCAGCGCAGACCGCATGCCGGGGTCGAGCCAGCGCGACGGCACTCCGGGCCCACCCGCGCGCCAGCCACGAGCAGCCAGGTCGTGTTCGACCTGGGCCAACTGGGCGACCATGTCCCTTGTCGCCCGCTGCGCGCGCCCACGCGTCTCGGTCCAGGTGGCGTCGGCCGCGGCTGTGACCGGGCTGCCGTCCTCGTCGATGTCGAGCAGCGTGCCGGTGTTCGGTGTACAGAGCTGTTCGAGGATCTCCGGCGTGCGTTGGAGCGCGAGGCGTTGGCGTTCGTGGGTGGCATCGGTCGGGAGATAGCCGAGCATCCACGCGCCGCTGGCGACGCGCCGGTCGCCGGCCGTCGACAGCGACAGATAGAGGCCGATCATGTCGTTGCCGCGTGTGAGCCGCCCCTCGTGCCGCAGGATCTCGTCGAGGCTCTCTTGGATCGTGCCGCCCCACCCGATGTCGCACAACACGATTCGGCCGTCGGTCGGTTCGAGCACCGAGTCGAGATACCGCAGCAGACGGCTGCGCAGCTCGGCGGAGGTCGCCACGATCGCCTCACGCAGCTCCGGAGCGGCCGACATACGTTCCATCGCAGCCGGCCGATCGAGGTCCGTGAACGGACGATCGCCGAGGACGTCATGGACGAGCCGCTCGTCGACGCCGAACGCGTCGACGACATGCGCCGGGTCGAAGTCGACGTTGCGGGCCAGGGCGCGCAGCAGTTGCTCGGCCGTTCCGTCGAACACCGAAGATCGCAGCATCACCCAGCGCGACGCATGCACCTGCCGCGGCGTCGGGCCGTCAGGTCGGACCACCTCGAGGAGGTCCGCGATGAAGCCGCCCTCGCGCAGCAGGCAGTGGACCGTTCCGACACCGAGTTCCTCGGCGGTCCTCGACACCCAGTCGG
>JASJHI010000278.1:0-5314 GCA_033791105.1 Acidimicrobiia bacterium
GCGGTTCCAGATCCTCCTTCTCGAGTTGAGCGGTGCAACGCTGCTGCTGCTCGACGAGCCGACCGACAACCTCGATCTCGTATCGGCCGAGGCACTCGAGAAGGGACTCGAAGAGTTCGAGGGGACGGTCATCGCGGTCACCCACGACCGCTGGTTCCTCCGCGGGTTCGACCGCTATGTGGTGTTCGGCGACGACTGCGCGGTCACCGACCACATGTCGCTCCCCACTCTTTGGCACTGACGGCTCGCGGGCGCGATGCCGCCGCGCCGTCAGCCGAGGGTGATCTCGATCCAGTCGGCGATCTCCTCGGCGGATCCGCTGCCGCTCTTGCGTGCGAGAACGACACCGTTCTCGTCGAGCATCACGGTGAATGGGAACCCCGTACCGCCGTACGCATCGAGCGCGGCAAAGTCCGCGCTGTCGACCATGATCGGCCACGGCCAACCCTTCTCGACGATCCACTCCGAGGGCGGGTAGTTGTCGCGGTCTGCAGCGACGGCCGTGCTGACACCGACGACATCGAGGTCCTCAGGAAGAGACCCTGCTTCGTCGAGTTCGATCAGCTCGGGGATCTCCGCGTTGCAGTGCGGGCACCAGTGCGCGAGAAACACGACCATCGTCGGCCCGTCCGTCGGCGCACCGATCGTGATGGGAGTGCCGTCGAACTCCTCGCCGTCGAGGACGGGTGCCTGCGTGCCGACCGCCGGATCGTCGTCGGGCGAACCGAGCGGCGGCAACGGCTCGCCGGTCACGGTGACCGAACGCGTTTCGCCGCCCGACCCGCTGTCGTCGGCCCCGTCGCCAGACTCGCTGCCGCCTGCCTCGTCACCGGGCTCGACAGTGCCGGCACCGGCACCGGCCTCGGTCGAGGCTGTGTCATCGCCGTCATCACCGCTGCTCGCGACGAGCGCGATACCGAGGATCAGCAGGACGACGAGGACGGCACCGCCGACGATCGCCAGGGTGCGGTTTCTTTGGCTCACAGGGATGTCTCCTTCTGCACCGAACCGGATTCGGTGCCGTCGCGTCCGCTCAGTGTGGCGGGAAATCGGAAGAACAACAGGGTGAGAATGGTCACGAACCCGACCAGCGACATCAATGCCAACGTCACGAATCCGAACTCGCGGAACCAGATCGCGCTGCACGACGGCCCGGTCAACCCGCACGCACCGTGATCGAGTTCGGGACGCCACTCGATCAGGTAGTGATATGCCGCGATGCCGGCCCCGATCACCGCGACCGGCAGCACATACCAACGCACTCCCCTGTCGCGCCGCAGCGCGCCGACCAGCAGAATCACCGGCAGCGGATACATCGCGATGCGCTGGAACCAGCAGAGGCGGCACGGGATGAAGTCGGCAACCTCGGAGAAATAGAGGCTGCCCAACGTGCACGTCAGCGCCACGAGGAACGCCAACCAGATGGCGGCCTCGCCGAGTGAGGCACCGAGCTGCGCGGCACCGTCGTGTCCTCGGCGCGCAGCGAACCAGACACCGATCCAGACAATCGATCCCGCTGCCGCGGCGAACGTCAGGAGGCTGAAGAACAACTGCGCCGTCTCCGTCGTCACCGCAGGAGTCTGGCACTACGGTCTGCGGCGATGTCGTCGGACGACCGGAATACGTTGCGCGCACTGCGCCGGACGCGCACGCAACACCGGCTCGGCGACGTCGAGTGGTACGACGTCGCCTACCGCGTCTACCTGTTCGGTCTCGTCGGTCTCACGATCGTCGTCGTCGGTTCGGACGCGATCCGCGAGCTCATCCCCGACGACGTCTCTACCGCCGAAATCCTTGCCCGCGGGCCCGCAACAATCGGCATGGTCGCTGCGGTGGCGTGTGCCGTCGGGCTGCGCGGCGGATCCGACGGTGGGCCGATCTCGATCGAGCCCGCTGATGTACGTCACCTTCTGCTCGCTCCCATCCCCCGCCGGATGGTGATGACCAAGCCGGTGCTGCAACGGCTGCGGTCGGTCGTGTTCGCCCTTGCGCTCGGTGCTGCCGTGCTCGGGCAGCTGGTCGCCCGCGAACTCGATGGCTCGCGGGCTGCGTGGGCCGCGAGCTGTGCACTGTTCGGCGCGATCGTCGGCGCGCTCTACGTGTCGATGGCCATGTTCGCCCACGTCCTCCGGATGCCGCGTTGGCTCGCCGGCCTTCTCGGAGCGATCGTCGTCGTGTGGCAGACGGCTGCAGTGTGGGCCGTGTGGAACGACGGTTCCGAGCGGATCGCAGAATCGGGGCCGGCGAACCTCCTCGGGGGCATCGCGTTGTGGGGGATACGCCAGCGACCGGCCGACTTCATCGCTGCCGCGATCGTCGTGTGCGTCACTGCGCTCGCGGTCGCCCTTTGCGGCGGACTCCGGCTCGAGCCGCTCGCCCGCCGCGGCGATCTGGTAACGCAGCTGCGGTTCGCGGCGACAGTGCAGGATCTGCGCACGGTCGTCGTCCTCCGGCGCCAGCTGCGCGCCGAGACACTGCGGCCCACACCGTGGGGGCGGCGCCAGACGACTCGGATGCCACCGGGTGAACTCATACCGGGCACAGCAGAACCGGCGCGCCGCGGCGACACGCCGCCGCAGGCCGTGGTCGTGTGGCGTCGCGGATTGCGGTCGCTGCGCCGGCTTCCGGCGGCGCGCCTCATCCGGATCACGCTCCTCGCCGCGGTCGGCGGGGTCAGTGCCGCACTCACGGTTTCCGCGAGTCCGCTCTGGTCGCTCCTGCTCCTCGCCGCCGTGTTCCTGGTCGGAATGGAGTCACTCGAGCCCCTCTCCCAGGAGGTCGATCGTCCCGACCAGACCGACGGCCTCCCCGTCGATCGCGGCTGGATGTATCTCCACCACCTGGTCGCGTCGGCCGTGGTGCTCGGTGTCGCGGGAATCGTCGGCGCGGTGGCTGCAACGCTCGTCGAGCCCGACGGTGCCGCTGTCGCCTTCGCGCTCGCACTTCCGGTGACCCTGCTCGGAGCCACGGGCGCGGTCGTCACGACCGTGCTCGACGCGTCCGCCCCGATGGCGGTCGCCTCCACAACGCTCACCGGCGCACCGCGCGGTGAACAGAGTCCCTTCGCGCTCCCCGAGTTCGCGGGCGCCAGCATGGCGTTCCGTACGCTCACGCCGGTCATCGTGAGCGCGTCGGCGACGGTGCCCGTCCTCCTGCTCCGTCTCGACGCAACACCCGCCACGGTGATCCGATCGACCGTCGGCGCCGCACTGTTCATCGCCGGATTGCTCGTGTGGGTACGGCGCCGAGATCGCTGGTCGCTCGCGATCCGCGGATTCCTCGCCGAGGGTCGGGCCGCGGCGTGACCATCACCGACGGATCGCCACCGGCGATCGAGATCGCAGGGCTCACCAAGTCGTATTTCGATGTGCCCGCACTGGCGCCGCTCGAACTGGGCATCGGGCGCGGTGAACGGGTCACCATGATCGGTCACAACGGGAGTGGGAAGACCACCCTCATCCGGATGCTCACCGGTCTGCTCGAACCCTCTGGAGGTAGTGCGCACCTCGCCGGCCACGAGGTCGGCTCCATCGGGGCGCGGGCGGCGGTGGCGTACATCGCTGACCAACCTGTGTTCTACGACGACCTCAGCGTGTGGGAACACCTCGACTACATCGCCCGCCTGCACGACACCGTCGAGTGGGAGCAACATGCCGCCGATCTCCTCGACACGGTCGGGCTCACCGCCCGCGCCGATGATCTGCCGAGCACCTTCAGTCGCGGTCTCAAGCAGAAGGCGGCGATCGCGATCGCATTCGTTCGACCGTTCGAGGTGCTGCTCGTCGACGAGCCGTTCGTCGGCCTCGATCGCGACGGGCGCGCTCGGTTGCTCGAGTTGCTCGCGGGTGCACACGCCGATGGTGCGACCCTCGTCGTCGCAACACACGAGCTGTCGAGTGTCCGTGACGGCGACCGGGTGATCGCTCTGGCCGACGGCGAGGTGACCTACGACGGTTCGCCAGACGGTGCCGATGTCGAGGCGCTCACCGCGGTTGTGCCCCCCGCCGAGCCGCCACCCGACGACTAGGCCGGTCCGGGCGTCGATGCCGTGGCGGCATGAGGGAGGGCCGATCGTCTATCGTTTGCGGTATGCAGGAGTTCTCATCGGTTTCCGCGTCCGCATACGACGCCGAGTCGCTCACCACCCAGCTCGGCGAGAAGTCGGCAGAAGGTTGGGACGTCGTCTCGATCGTGTCTGCGGGCAGCAACGTCGTTGCCTACCTCACTCGCACCGCGTCCGAAGAGACAGCGGCTGAGCCGGCGGCGGTCGAAGAAGTGGAAGAGATCGCAGTGGTCGAAGAGATCGCTGTCGTCGAAGAGGTCGCGGCGGTCGAAGAGCCGGCCGGCTGGGCGGCCACTCCCGACGACGAGGTGGCCGATCCGACGCCCGCCAACGCGGCAGCCGTTGCGACCGGCGCAGCCGCCGCCGAAGTCGCCACCGCCGACGAACCGGCGGCCGCCGCACCCGAGTCAGCCGTGCCGGCGGGCTGGTACTCCGACCCTTCCAGTCGCTTCGAGTTGCGCTACTGGGACGGCTCGGCATGGACCGAGCACGTATCGCGCGCCGGCCAGCAGTACACCGACCCGCCGGTCGCCTGATCCCCTGATCACACGGTCGGTCGAACCGGCCCACCTCGCGATCACCAGGGCCAGAAGACCACCACACCCGTCACACCCCTCGTCCGGGATGACGTTCGCCGCGAGCCGTAGCCTGACGACATGCGCGCCACCTCGATCGGCCACGCCGGAATCCTGATCGAAACCGCTGCCGGATCGATCGTCTGCGATCCGTGGTTCGTCCCCGCGTTCTTCGGGTCCTGGTTTCCGTTCCCTCGCAACGATCAACTCGACGACGACCTGCGCGAGCGGATCGAGCACGCTGACTTCCTCTACATCAGCCACCTCCATGGCGATCACCACGACGATCCGTGGCTGCGCGAGCACTTGCGGCGCGACATCCCGATCCTGTTGCCCGGCTTTCCCACTCGCGAACAGCAGCGCACGTTGGCAGCACTCGGCTTCACGAATTTCATCCGCACGGTCGACGCCGAGGAGACCGAGATCGCGTCGGGCCTTCGGATCGCGATCCACGTCGAGACGTCGATCACCGACGGCCCCGGTGGCGACTCCGCCCTGGTCGTCATGGACGACGAATCGATCCTCGTCAACCAGAACGACTGTCGTACCAACGACCTCGCACAACTCCGATCGCATGGCCCCGTCGACCTTCACTGGCTGCAGTTCTCGGGGGCCATCTGGTACCCGATGGTGTACGAGATGCCCGAGGCCGACAAGCGGGTGCTCTGCGAGGCGA
>JASJHI010000279.1:0-14664 GCA_033791105.1 Acidimicrobiia bacterium
CCGCCACGGTCGAGTACCGAGATGACGTCGTCGGCAAACCGATCTTCGGTGTGGTCCTTGCACACGGCGAGTCGTTCCGCCCGCACGCCGGACCGGTGGAGCAGCAATCCTGTTCGCCGTGTGTCCTCGCAGCACACGAGCGCGACCGCGCCGAGCGTGTCGAGCGCTCGGGGAGCGAGATCGTCCATGTTGCCGATCGGTGTCGCGACCAGCCAGAGCGTGCTCACCGCGAGCGCTCGCACTCCGCGACCGACCGCGGGCGCGTCAGCTGGTCGTGCACGGCGGATCGTCGGCCTGGTCGAGTCGCAGTTCGATGGGATCGCCAACGCGCAGCTCCCAGCGCGCGAACGCCCCGGCCTCGGCCTCGATCACCATCCGCGCTCGATGGACGGGAAGCCCGAGGCGGCAGCGTTTCATCTGGGCGACCTTGACGACGACACCGTCTTCATCGAGGTAGGCGACATCGATCGGGAACCGCATGCCGATCGTGTGGACCCATCGGCAACGGTCGATCACGAGCGCTCCCTCGACGTTGTCCCGACGGAGCAAGCCCTTGCGTCGAGCCTGACGATCAGGGGTGATCTCGGCGGAGGCCAGGACGCGCGCATCGCTCACCAACCAGGCCATAGACGAAGCATGGCACGCCGGGCGGCGGATCGGACGGGTACGGTCGCATCGATGACCGGGCCTCCAGCGTTCGAGCTGAGCGGGGTTGTCGCGGGCCCGGTCGAGCGGCCGATCCTCCACGATGTCTCCGTCGATCTACCCGCCTCCGGTGTCACCGCCGTGGCGGGCCCATCGGGTTCCGGGAAGTCGTCACTGCTGCGGCTGCTCAACCGGCTCGACGATCCGATCTCGGGCGAGATCCGATGGCAGGGACTCGACGTGCGGCGATGGGAGCCGACCGACTTGCGTCGCCAGATCGGGATGGTGTTCCAGCGGCCGCCCATCTTTCCCGGGACGGTCCGCGACAACCTGCGCGTCGCGTCCCCGACCCTCGACGACGAACGGGCGGAGGCGGCACTCGCCCAGGTACAGCTCGCGCCCGCATCGCTCGGGGCCGACGCGACCACGCTGTCGGGCGGCGAGGCGCAGCGGATGTGTCTGGCGCGGGCGCTCCTGACGCAGCCGACAGTCGTCCTCGCGGACGAGCCGACGGCGTCGCTCGACAACGCCGCGACCCGCTCGATCGAGGAGCTGGCTCGCGTGCTCGCGGACGAGGGTGTCGCCGTCATCTGGGTGACCCACGACACCGACCAACTGCGGCGGATCGCGGACCATGTACTCGTCCTCGTCGAGGGGCGTGTCGCGTCCTTTGGCCACCTTCCCGAAATGGATGTGCACGACGATCCGCTCGTGCGTCAGATCGTCGGTGCGCCATGACGCCGCGACTCGATGCCGTCGCTGCGACCGCTGGGAGCGTCGATATCGGCCTCGCGGGGCTCGCGGCGTCCGGAATCCTGGTCGGCGTCGCCGTGGGTGTGTCGCTGTGGCGGCACCTCGGCCTCGAACGGAGCCTGCTGTGGGCGGCGCTCCGGGCGCTCGTTCAGTTGCTGCTCGTCGGATGGGCGCTGCACCTCGTCGTCGACCCGGACGATTCGTTGTGGTGGTCGGCGCTGTGGCTGGTCGTGATGCTCGGCTTCGCCGGCTGGACCACCGCCCGGCGGGCGCCCGAGGTGCCGGCGATTCTGCCGCTGTCGCTCGTGTCGTACGCGAGTGCCGGGCTGGTCACGCTCGGTGTGCTGTTCGGCTTCGGCGTCTATCCCCTGGAGGGACGCACGATCGTGCCGCTCGCCGGGATGGTCGTCGGCAACTCGCTGGCCGCGACAGTGCTCGTGTCACGCCGCCTGCTGGCCGAAGCCACCGATCAGCGCGGCGTGATCGAGGGTCGGCTTGCGCTCGGTCTGTCGGCGGCAGCGGCCTTCCAGCCGCACCTGCGAGAGTCGTTGCGGACCGCGTTGGTCCCCCAGATCGAAACGACCAAGGCGGTCGGGATCGTGGTGCTGCCCGGCGCGATGGTCGGGCTCATCCTCGGCGGCGCCGATCCCTCCGAAGCCGTGAAGGTGCAGCTGTCGGTGATGTATCTCGTGCTCGGCAGCGTGGCGACGACCACCGCCGTCATCAGCCTCGGCATTTCCCGCAAGCTCTTCACTCCGGGCCAACAGCTCCGCCGCCTCGAGTCCTGACACTCAGACGTTGAAGCGGAACTCCATCACGTCGCCATCCTGCGCGATGTAGTCCTTGCCCTCGACGCGGATCTTCCCCGCCTCTTTGCCCTTCGTCCACGAGCCGAGCTCGAGCAACTCATCCCACTGGATCACCTCCGCGCGGATGAACCCACGCTGAAAGTCGGTGTGGATGCGGCCCGCGCAGACGGGCGCGGTCGATCCTTCGAGGAACGTCCATGCCCGGCTCTCCTGCTCGCCGGTGGTGAGGAACGTGCGGAGCCCGAGCAGGTGGTACGCGCTGCGAACCATCCGGAAGAGGGCGCCCTCACCGAGGCCGAATCCCTCGAGGATCTCGGCGCGCTCCTCCGGATCCTCGATCGCCGCTGCCTCGGCTTCCATCTGCACACACATCCCGATCACCTCGACGTTGTCGCCGGCATCGTTGAACTCGGCGGCGAGGACCGCCTCGTGCTCAGCGATCGAGTCGATGTCGCCCTCGCCGACGTTGACGACCGCCAGCACCCGCCGATTGGTCAACAGGAAGTGGGGTGCGAGGGCCTCTCGGGTCTCTTCGTCGAGGCCCGCGCGGTAGAGCGGGAGCCCCTCGGCGAGGGCTGTATAGGCCTGCTCGAGGTGGCGGACCTCTTCCGCAAGCTCCTTGTCGAGTTTGGCAGCGCGTTTCGTCTTGCCGAGCCGCGACTCGACGGTCTCGAGATCGGCGAGCGCGAGTTCGAGTTCGACGATGCGCAGGTGCTCGAGCGGGTCGGCCGAGCCGGTGACGTCATCGTTCACGAACGCCCGCAGTACGAACACGATCGCGTCGACCTCGCGGATGTTGGCGAGGAACTTGTTGCCGAGCCCTTCGCCTTGGCTCGCACCCTCGACCAAGCCGCCGATGTCGACGACCTCGACCGCCGCATGTACGACGTTTTTCGACGCGGACATCTCCGCGAGACGATCGAGCCGCTCGTCGGGCACCTTGGCCACGCCGATATTGGGGTCCTTCGTGGCGAAGGGATACGGCGCAGCGAGCGCACCGCCTCCCGTCATCGCGTTGTACAGCGAGCTCTTCCCCGCGTTCGGGAGGCCGACCAATCCGAATCGTTCCATGCCGGGCCCGAGGCTACCGACGCCCGTTCCTGGCACCCTCCGCTCCGCCGAACTCGATCTGGGCGCGATCTGTGCCGGAAGGCGAAACACAATCCGCCCAGTTCGCTGCCGCCGCCCTGATCTCGCTGCACGTCGATCGCACACCCGCCATCTGGGCGCGATCAGTTCCGTACAGCGAGACGGTTCGCGCCCGGATCTCAGGGACGATCTGGCGCCGGAAAGTTGCCCCACCGGTCCAGATTCCGCCTGATGCGGTCGGCGGTCGTGCTGGGAGACCGCGTGATCGCGCGGTAGGTGAATCGGATCACGATCCAACCGGCAGCCGACAGCCGAGCGTCGCGTTCGCGATCACGCTCGAACGTCGAGCGGTTCAAGCCGTGGAAGGTCCAACCATCGCACTCGAGGACGATCGGAGTCCCCGTGACACGGAAGTCCACCTCCTGTCCCTCGATGACCGGGTGGAAGTCGATCGGTGGGAGAGCAAAGCGCGCGATCAGACGTGTCATCGCGACCTCCAGCAGTGAGTCGGCCGGCTTCGCATCGATCGACCACTCGTCGATCGCCCACCGGAGGGCCGGCGTCCCCGGTCGCCCGTGAGCGGAGTGCTCAGCGGCGGTCGTCTCCAGTGCCGCCAGGTTGACGAGTCCCGCGCCAAGGGCGTGGCCGACGGCCTGGACGACGGATCCGGGATCGACCGCGCCGAGGTCGACGAGTGTTCTGAGCAGATTGGTGCAGGCGATTCCGCGTCGACGAGAGGGGAGGAGGCGACGTGTGTCTCGCGGCGGTGGACATCGACGTCGGTGAGCGCCCGGTGATGGCCTCGGTGGGGGAGCAATACACCGACGTTTCGGTCGTCCTCGCGTGGGATGCCCCAGAGCAGTGCAGCGGACCGGTGGGATGCCAGCCCATCTCCACGGAGGGCGAGAACCGCTGCGGCAATCCTCTGCTCAGGTGTATGAGCCGTGCCGTACAAGCGGCCGACGAGCGGGTGCACCTGCTCGAGCAAGCCTGTGCTGATCGCCCGGTACCACGCTGAGCGTGTGAGGCCCGACGCCTCGAACGTGACCAATCCATGATTGCGGCGCGCCCACGCGTCGAGCCGTTCGAGTTCCATTTGTTTGCAGTGGGTGGTGGGCGACGTTGCGCGGCAGCGCGACGACGATCTGGGCGCATCCTGTTCCGCCTACCGAGACCGATGGGTCCCAGATCGTCGAGGGCACGTTGCAGTCGAAACCCACGGCGTTGCTGGAGGAGTTGGTGGCGGGGCGGTACCGTCGACCCATGAGTGTCGGAGAAGTGATGAGCGCGGAGGAGGCCTTGCTACGGGTGGTCCACTGCCTCGATCGGGCGCAGGAGAGCGGGTTCAAGTCGAAGGCGTTCGTGCGCGCGCTCGACGTCGTGCGCAACACTCCCGCGGACGAGCTCGAGCTGCGGGCCGGTTCGGGAACGCTGACCAGCCTCGACGGCATCGGCAAGTCGACGGCGACCGTGATCACCGATGCGCTCGAGGGCCGCGAGCCGGCGTATCTGCGCAAGATCGAGGCCGAGTCACAGGTGTCGATCACCCAGGCCGGACAGCGCTACCGCGACGCACTCAGGGGCGACTGCCATCTGCACTCGACATGGAGCGACGGCGGTGCACCGATCGAGGCGATGGCCGCGACCGCGATGGCGATCGGGCACGACTACATGGTGCAGACCGACCACTCGGCCAGGCTCACGATCGCTCACGGGCTCAACGAGGAGCGCCTCGCAGATCAGCTCGACCAGATCGCCGTCGTCAACGAGGCCATCGCCGATGCCGGCCACGAGTTCCGGATCCTCTCGGGGATGGAGGTCGACATCCTCGAGGACGGCTCGCTCGACCTCGCGGACGAGATGCTCGAACGGCTCGACGTCGTGGTGGCGAGTGTCCATTCGAAGCTGCGGATGGAGAAGCAGCCCATGACGGAGCGGATGGTGCTCGCCGCCGCCTCACCACACGTCGACATCCTCGGCCACTGCACTGGCCGGATGATCGGCAAGCGGCCGCCGTCCACCTTTGACGCCGACTACGTGTTCGCGGCCTGCGCGCAGTTCAACACGGCGGTCGAGATCAACTGCCGCCCTGAGCGGCTCGATCCGCCGCGTGAGTTGCTGCGTCAGGCGATCGATCACGGCTGCTGGTTCTCGATCGACTCCGATGCGCACGCGACCGGACAGCTCGAATGGCAGCCACTCGGCTGCGACCGCGCCGCAGAGTGCGACGTGCCGATCGAACGGATCATCAACACGCTGTCGACCGACGATCTACTCGCCTGGACGGTGCAGGCCGCATAGGAGCGGCGCCGGCCGATCAGCCGAGCGCACCGAACATCTGCATCAACACGTTGAAGCCGCGCAAGTCGCCCGTCGTCGTGTCGGCCATCTTGTTCATCACGTAGCTGAAACTCATCTTGGCCTCGGTGTCGATGATCGCGAGCGAGCCGCCCCACCCTCCCCAGAAACATGACCGCTCGTGCGGGAACGGCACCATTGGCGTCGGCAACCCGTACCCCATGCCGTGACGGACATCGATGCCCAGCACGAGGTCCATGCCGTGGACTTGCTCGTCGAAGATCCGGTCGACACCCTCGGCGGAGAGGAGCGTGACGCCGTTGGCCGAACCACCGCAGGCGGTCGGCGTGTGTGCGGTCGCGACCGAGCGGGCGTTGCCATGGCCACCCGCCGCAGGGATCTCGGCCCGCCGCCAATCGTGTCGCGAGGAGACTGTGGCCTCGACGGCCGGAGGGTTGCTCATCGCCCGGTAGGCGATCGAGTCCTCCGCGACACCCTCGGCCATGAGCGTCCGAGACGGCGGAGGAATCACGTGGGCCACACGATCGTCGAGCTCGGGGCCTGTGCCGATATGGAAGTCGGCGCCGAGCGGCGTGGCGATCTCATCAGCGTAGAACGTGCCGAGCGAGCGGCCATCGACGCGCTTGACGATCTCGCCGAGCAGGTAGCCCTGCGAGATCGCGTGGTAGCCGGGCTGCGTTCCGGGCTCCCACCAGGGTGCCTGGGCGGCGAGGAGGCCGGCCAACTTGTCGTGATCGAGAAAGTCCTCGGGTGTGATCGGCTCGGTCCATCCGGCCAGACCGGCGGAGTGGCTGAGGACGTGGCGCGCGGCGACGTCCTCTTTGCCGGCCGCGGCGAACTCGGGCCAATAGCTCGCGATCGGTGCGTACAGGTCGAGCTGGCCCCGGTCGGCGAGCACGAGGCAGCAGAGCGCAGCCATCGTCTTGGTCGTCGACCAGACATTGATGATCGTGTCACGCTCCCAGTCGCCTTCGCCGCGGTCGTAGGTTGCGGTCCCGCCCCACAGGTCGACGACCATCTCGCCGTCGATGCTGGCGGCGACAGAGGCGCCGACTTCTCCGAAATCGGAGAAGTTCTTCTCGAACGCCTCCTGAACCGACTCGAAACCTGGTGCGACCGTGCCGTGTGTTGCCATCGCGGGAACGTACCCGCACTGACGTGCCCACTCGATGACCGGACTACTGTCGCCCTCGCTGCCGAGAGCGTGGGGGTACGGACAGATGGTCGACAAGTGGTTGGTCGAAACAGACCTCAACGAGGATTGGAATTTCTACACGCGCGCGAACGTGGGCGAGGTCTTTCCGGATCCGGTGGCACCGCTGACGTTCGGGTGGGTGCAAGATGATGCGGGCATCCACGCGTTCGAGCGCGGATTCCGCGGCGCCTACTACCGCTACGGATGTCTGTCGCCCGAGGAGTTCCCGCCCGATCGCGCCACGATCCTCGCCACGTTCGGCGGGTACACGTATCTCAACGCGAGCGCGATGAGAATGATCGGTCACCGCGCCGAAGGGATGAGTGCACAGACCGTCGACGACGTGTTCTTCGGCGATGCACCCGGAGTGCCGGAATTCGTAGAGAAGCCCGAATACGACCGCCCGGACCTGACGGCAAAGACCGGCGAGACGATGGTCTGGGCAATCACTGCAAGCGAACTCCCGGAGGTCGCGCGACACGAGGCGTTCGTCAACAGCCTCCGACACGATCGCCCCGACATCGCCGGCGCAAGCAATCGTCGACTCGTCGAACATGCGATGGGGTTGATGAACGAGCATCTCGAGATGCTGTTCGAGGAACACATCTTCATCTCGGCAGTCGCGACCATTCCGATCGGTGCGATCACGCAGATTTGTGCAGCGGTGGGTCGGCCGGAAGCGACACTTCGGCTCCTGGGTGGTCTCGGCGATGTCGAATCGGCTGCGCCGTCGCTCGTGATGTGGGAGCTCGGTCGAGTTGTCGCGACATCGGATGCGCTGGCCACCTTGTTCGACGCGGGCGTCGCCGGACTCGACGCACGGATCAGATCCTCGGCGTCCGAGGATGCCGCAGCGTTTGCGGCCGCCTTCGACGACTTCCTCGTGCACTACGGCAGCCGCGGCCCGAACGAATGGGAGTTGCGGTGTCCGACGTGGGAGACCGACCCCGATCTTGCGCTCGCCGCGATCGATCGGATGCGTCTTGCCGATGACTCCGCATCCCCGATCGTTCAGAACTCTGAGAGCGCCGCCGAGCGCGAGCGCCTCGGCGTGGAGATCGCGGCGATGTTGGAGGGGGATCCCGGGACGCAGGGAGTGTTCCTCGGGGCTCTCCAGGCGGCGACGGTGTTCCTGCCTGGCCGCGAGCGAACGAAGACGAATTGCGTCAAGCTGATCGAAGAGGCCCGCGTCGCGCTGCACGAGTACGGCCGACGGCGCGTTGCCGACGGCCATTTCCCGGAGCTCAATTCGTTCGGGCTCCTCTCGCACGCCGAGTTGTTCGACAGCCTCGACCATCCCGAGCGCTACGGCGAGATACTCGTCGAACGTCATGCGTTGTACGAAGAGGTGGCGATGCTCCAAGAGCCATTCATCGTGCACGGGGTTGTGCCCGACATGGCCGCCTATCCGCGTCGCGACGAGGTGGAGTACCGAACGCTCGCCGCGGGGGATGTCATCCAGGGCATGCCAGGGTGTCCCGGTAGCGCCGTCGGTACTGCAAGGGTGATTCTGGACACGCACGACCCGACCTCGCTCGAGCCCGGCGACATCCTCATCGCGCCGATCACCGATCCGTCGTGGACACCGCTGTTCGTGCCGGCCGCGGCGATCGTCGTCGATGTGGGCGCGGCGTTGAGCCACGCGATCATCGTGAGTCGCGAGCTCGGAAACCCCTGTGTGGTGTCCGCGACCGACGCGACTCATCGGATCCCAGACGGAGCGACGGTCGAGGTCAACGGTGACACTGGCACCGTGACCGTCCTCGCAGTCCCGTGAGCGGTCGCGACTGGGAGGCGGTTGGGGAGTGCCGCGGCCGCTCGTAGGCTTGCCGCCTTATGTCGAAGAAGACCAAGAAGCGCAAGGCGCGCCTGCGTCGCTCGAAGGCGAACCACGGCAAGCGCCCCAACATGGGGCGCTGACGCGCTCCTTCTGACCCTTTCGACGCCGAGGCCTGCGGTTTCCGCCGTGATCGACGCCGAGAGTGGGACTGTCGTGATCGAAGCCCCCGTGTCGTGAGCGATCTCGCCGATCGAAGAGCTGAGTGGTTGTCGGTTGCCGGCGATCCCGCCGCCTGGCGGGCGATCGGCCTCACCGTCACCGACGATGGCCTCGTGCCGTTGTTCGGCACATCGATCAGGATCGTCGACGGTCGCGGCCTATCCACCGGTGGCATCATCGGCTGGACATTGAGCGACGTCAAGGACGCCGTCACCTCTGTCGATGGACTCGCGACCGACACGACCGACGCCCGTACCCCGGTCTTCGCCGCACACGCGCTCGGGGCCAGCTCGATCGACCATGTTGTCGTGATGACACCCGACCTCGAGCGCACGAGTGCCGCGATCTCGGCCGCGACCGGCTGTGAGCTGAAACGCGTCCGCGAGGTCGGCGAGATGCGGCAGGGCTTCCATCGGATCGGGCGCGGTGGACTCATCGTCGAGCTGGTGGAGCGTCCGGAGATCGAGGACGGCCCGGCACGGTTCTGGGGTCTCGTGCTCATCGTCGATGACCTCGACGTGGCCTGCCGGCGGATCGGCACGAACCTGAT
The DNA here is from genome assembly GCA_033791105.1 of Acidimicrobiia bacterium. GTDB lineage: Bacteria > Actinomycetota > Acidimicrobiia > Acidimicrobiales > Ilumatobacteraceae > JASJHI01. Next base: position 9,360 of record JASJHI010000279.1, read on the forward strand.
CAGTGAACCCAAGGACGCTGTCCAACCCGGTCGCCGAATCGCCACGGTGAGTAACGCGGCCGGACTCGGACTGCCGGTCGCGCTGATGACACCCGACGCCCGCTGAATCAGTCGATGGTGTCGCGCGTTGCGAGGTGGGCAATGCCCTCTGCACACTCTCCCGCGAGCGGGCACCAGCGGCATCCGAATCCAGGACGCTTCACCGGTGGCCGATTCTCGACCTCGAGTTCGACCAGCGCGTTGATGCCGTCGAGCGTGCGCCGCAGCGCGGTTCGCAGCAGCCGTTCGCCGACATCTTCGGTCTGCGCCTCGCCGGCGTCGAGGTAGAAGGTCGCCACCTTGCGGGGTGGCACCCGCCGCGACATCGTCTCGATGAGGGCGTAGAACCCAAGATCCTGACGGTGGCGAGGGCTCGTGTTGCCGGTCTTGAGATCGATGATGACCTTCGTGCTCTCGTTTGCTCGGGGTCGACCGATCGTGAGGTCGGCCTGGCCGCGGAGCACGATCTGCCCATCGACCGGCCACCGCGTGCGGGACTCGGTCAATGGGTTCGAGCGGCGATCGAGCGGAGGGAAGCACTCGACGAACTTGGTCACGCGCTCGGACGCCTGGCCACGTAGGTCGGCCTCATCCCCCGGTTCGAGTGCGGCGATCCACGAACCGATGCCGCTGTAGTCGTTGTCGTCGCCCGCCAGGCGCGCCATCGCCTCGTCGACCAACTCGGTCGGCGTCGGCTCGCCACGCCAGGTGAGGAGGAGCTGGATCGCGCGGTGGGAGACCTGGCCGCGGGCGGTGGCAGGGCGCCATGAAAAATCGTCCGGAGCGAGATGGTGGACTTCGCAGTCGAGCACCGAGGCCAGCTTGTGCTTCGTGATGAACAAGTCGGCGGAGCCGAGTCGTTCGGTGAAATGGGCGACAGCGGTGCGCATCTCCTCATGGAGATCGTCGACGAACTCGGCGTCGAAGACCACCGGATCAGCCGAGCGTCGGAGCGCAGCAAGCGTTCTCAGCTGCACGGGAGTCAACGCGTCCGCGGCGCCTTGGGCTGCGGACTCGGCAGCCGGCGTCGTGCTTTCGGCGTCGGTGTCGTCCGCATCGATCATCGAATCGCACTGTAGCGATGGGTACCGCGGTCATCGCGGGCCTGTTCCTTATGGCGTCCGCCTCCCAGCGGCGCTCCGTCGCTAGCCTCGGTCAACTCGTGACTCGGAGCATCGTCCTCAAGATCGTCATCGCCGTCTTGGCGGTCGCCCTCGTCGGAACAGTCGTCTTTCTGGAGACCTCCGGTGACGACGCGGCTGCGACGACGACGACCAGCTCGACCACCTCCACCACGACGACGGTCGCCCCTACGACCGCACCGGCGACGAGCACTTCAACGAGTACGACGTCGACCACGACGACCACCTCGACGACGACGACCACGACCGAGCCAGAGCCGCTGTTCCCGCGCTCCGCGTATGCATTGCTCGTCGTCAACGGATCGAACCAGGGTGCGCGCCTCGATCCGACGATCGGGTTGCTCAGGCTCGGCGGCTACGAGAACATCCGGGGCGCCGCGGGAGCGATCCTCACACCGGAGACGACGATCTACTACAGCGATGAACTGTTTCGTGGTGCGGCCGAGCGGCTCGCGGACGACATGAGTCTCCCACGGGACCAGGTCCTCCCCATCGCGGACGGACCGCCGATCGCTGCTCTGGCCAACGCCCAACTCGTGATCTATCTCGGCGGAGGCTGACGGTCGCTGTCGGCAGGATCGGGGAGGGGTCGGCTTTCCCAGGCTGCGACACCCCACTGTCAGAGTGGGGCCCATGGAGCACGCTTCGATGGTCGATTTCGCCGACCTGGCGAGACGCATCACGCGCCACGTCCGCCGAGAAGGCCTCGTCGCGCCGAGCTTTCGGTGTCCGCCACGACTCATCGGGGCCGACCGCACCATCCGGCGCCGACAGGAAGGGGCGGTGGTCTCGGTGCGCGTGCACGACCGCCCGCTCGCCGCCGTGTTGGCTGACATGATCGAAGGCGTGATCGTGACGAACCATCTGGCGACGCCACGGTCCGACCGGGCCCGCGCCGATCTGTGGGGGTTGCTGGAATCCTCGACCCGGTCGGCGGCCGCGACTTCGGGTCGGCCGCGCGAGTCCGCGTCGACAGCTCGCCGAGCCGCGTAGCCTCGGGTTCGCCGCCCGGGTGGCGAAACTGGCAGACGCGGGGGGCTTAAACCCCCCTTCACCGAAAGGTGAGTACGGGTTCAAATCCCGTCCCGGGCACCACCTACTAGTGGTCACGCGCGCAAGTGAGCTGGCTGTCGGGTGAGGTGGCCTTTGCGTTCCAGGCCCAGTTGAAGGGCTTGGCTCTGGTGTTGTAGTCGTCGACGTAGTCGATGATCGCTCCCGCGAGGTCGTTGGTGTCGGCGAACTCGGCGGTGCTCAGGAGTTGGCGGGTGAGGATCGAGAACCACATCTCGACCTGGTTCAGCCACGACGCGTGTGTTGGGGTGCGGTGCAGGAACACGCGTTGATGGTTGTCGAGCCATGCTTCGACATCGGGGGTGCCGTGCGAGGCGAGGTTGTCGACAATGCAGTGCAGTTCGAGATGTGCAGGAACCTGGGAATCGAGTTCGTTCAAGAACCTGATGAAGTTCGTTGCCCGTGTCGAATCGGTCGGTCTGACGATGACTTCTCCGGTGCCGCACTCGAAGTCACTTTGCATGAGCGCCCCCAGCCGATTTCCGGAGCACCGATCATACCTCAGGCTCCAATCTGCCGCAGGCCGACGTATCCCCAAACGCTGCCGGTTAGGGCGCCCGTCGGGTGGTTCGTTCAGACTCCGTTACTGGTTCGATCTCGGCGTACATCGCGTCCAGCTCAGCGGTCGCGGTCTCGTTGTCGTCGAGTTCGAACAGGACCATCTTCTCGAGCTTCGTGACGGCAGCGTTCCAACGAGCAACGACGAGCATCTGTGCGGCAAAGCCATCACCGATGATCACGTTCGCTCGCGACAGACCGAGACGGTCACCGCGAACGGCCAGCGGTCGATTGGTCTGGCCCGCCTGAGCCAGCTCACGCAGGAGGACTGAGGGGCTTCGAACAGCGATGCCGTTGGATGCCCCTGATCGCCTGCTCGATGGTGTTCCCGCTGTTGCCCCTGAACGCAGGCTCGAGGGTGCGTTACGTACCGTCTGTGAGTGGGCCCCTCTGGGTGCTCATCCGGGCACGTCGAGAGCGGTCCTCAGTGCGGCTGCAGCTTCGTCGGCCCCGCGGTAGCCGATGCTCATGAAGGGAGCGAGCTGGATGAAGGCGTGGACGGCCCCCGAGTACTCCGACAGCGTGGCGTCGACTCTGGCTGCTCGAAGCTTCTCGACATAGGCTGCGGCCTCGTCCTTGAGCGGATCGAACTCGGCGCTGATAACCAACGCAGGTGGCAACGATTCGTGCGATGCGGCGAACAGCGGAGACGCCCGAGGGTCGGTGCGCTGTTGATGATCCGGCACATAGTGATCGGCGAACCACTCCATCTGCTCCCTCGTGATCAGATACCCCTCCGAGCCGAGCTCCTCGACCGAGGGATAGCTCATCGTCATGTCGGTACCGGGATACAACAACAACTGGAAGTCGGGAAGTCGCCCTTGCTGATCGCGCACGAGAAGGCAAACGACAGCGGCCAGATTGCCCCCAGCGCTGTCGCCGCCGACAGCGACGCGACCGGGATCACCATCCAGAGATGCCGCATGCTCGAGCACCCACTGATAGGCAGCCAGCGCGTCATCGACTGCGGCGGGGAAGCGGTGCTCGGGAGCCAGGCGATAGTCGATCGAGACAACGATGCACCCCGAACGTGAACACAGCATGCGGCATAGATGGTCATGAGTCTCGAGGTCGCCGACCACCCATCCGCCCCCGTGGTAATAGACCAGGACCGGGAAAGGCTCGGTGCCCGCAGGCTTGTAGGCCCGGTAGCCGATGGGTCCGGCCGGGCCGTGCAGCTCACCATCGCTGGTCTCGACCGGCTCACCCTCACCGAGGGCGTCGGCGATCGAGCGGTAGTTGTCGCGCCCGTACCGAGGTGACTGTTCGCTCACCGGCGGCGGAGGGTCAGCCTCTGCCGCTTTGACCTGATCGTCGATAAACGTCTGAACCTCGGCGTCGAGTCCCATGACAAACCCCCATCAAGCGAAACCAGACCGTACCCTTGAAGGGCTTCCAGAGCACCGTATCGCACCGTCCCCGATCGCCGGTTCTGTGCTGCGCGTAGGTTGACCGTGATGGATGAGTCCAACCTGCGTGCCGTCCGTGAGATCTTTCGAGCGTGCCGCGCCTTGAGCGCCTCGACGGGCCGGCCATTCAGCCCCGACGGTCATCTCGTCGGGAGCCTTGGTGAGGTGCTCGCCGCCGAACTGTTGGATCTCACTCTGATGCCACCGTCCAACGACGGTTACGACGCGGTCGACTCGGAGGGAAGCAAGGTTGAGATCAAGGCCACGACCCGTCGCACCGTCGGCCTGTCGGCCTCGGGAACGCGAGCGGAGCGATTGGTTGTACTCACTCTCGATCGCGACGGAAAGCCGACGGTTGTGTACGACGGCGACTGCGGCACCGCCTGGGCCGCGGCGGGCGCGCCGCAGAAGAACGGGCAGCGGGCGATTGGTCTGGCCCGTCTTGCCCGGCTCAAGAAGGAGGCTGACGGGGCTTCGAACAGCGATGCCGTTGGGTGCCCCTGATCGCCTACACACGGACGACCGCGAGAGCGTTGCCGGAGTCCGGGTCGGTGCCCGATTCGCGATCGTCACCGTGCGGTACCTGTTGGCGCGGCTCGAGGGCCACGACGGGCTGATCGTGCCGGCCGACGAGGACTGACGGGACTTCTTGCCCTCATGGCGCCGGTGTCGATCATCGATGCTGGAGACATGGCCAGGGAAGGAACCGAGCCCGACGGCGGCGAGCGGGCGCGTGCGCAGACGCGCCGCGCGTGGGACCGCGCGGCGATCTTCCGCTTCGTGTGGACGCTCGGAACGACGTTTGCGGTCGAGAGCCTGATCCTCGGCCTCTCGGCGCTGCCGGCGGTGTCGTTCTTCCAGTGGCACGCGAGCTGGAACATCGAGCCGTCGGCCGTCCGTACCGTCGTCTTGGTGATGGCACTCGCGCCCGCCTACGTGATCTTCGCGGTGCTGCTGATGGTGCTCTCCTCCGGCGCGATGCGGTTGTTGGGCTGGCGACCGGTTGCCCCGGCCGAGCTGCCGATCGCCACCCTTCCGTGGGCGCTGTGCAATTGGGCGCGATATCAGATGTCCGCCCATGTCGTC
>JASJHI010000280.1:0-26751 GCA_033791105.1 Acidimicrobiia bacterium
GAACTTGATGTCGACCGGTTGCTCGATGTCGTTGTCGGCTTCGGTCGCCCGCTCGGTGTCGGTCACATCTCCCCCTCGACCATCACGGTACGGACGGGCCCGGATCGGCACCAGAGGCATGAGGGCTGCGCGGTCTGGTGCCTTGGAGGGGGCGCGAAAGAACTATCTGCCGGGCCGGTCGGTCTGCGACCTGAAGACGACCGCCGCTGCTTCAGTACGCGTCTGGACCTGCAGCTTCATCAAGATGCTGCTCACGTGGTTCTTCACGGTGAAGATGCTCAGCGCCAACCGGTCGGCAATCTCGGCGTTGGTTCGCCCCTCCGCGATCAGCGCGATGATCTCCTGCTCGCGGGAGGTCAGCGCGGTGAGAAGGTTGACCGCGGGAACCTCGGTCAACGCCGTCATCGCCTCCGGAGAGAAGCTGCTCTGCCCCGCTGCCGCACTTCGAACCGCCCTTGCGAGGGAAGCGGCGTCGACGGACTTGACGAGATAGCCGTTGGCACCTGCGTCGACCACTTCACGGACCCGATCGCCTTCCGAGAACGAGCTCAAGGCCACGATGCCCAAGGCCGCGTCGCCCGCCCGCAGGCGTCGGATCGCCTCGACCCCACCCATCCCCGGCATGACCAGGTCGATCACCACGACGTCAGGCCGCGACTCGGCGACCCGCTCGATGGCCAACTCGCCGCTCGCTGCATCGGCGACGACATCGATGTCGGCGAATGCGGCCAAGCTGCTGGCGACACCCTCGCGGAGCAGATCGTGATCGTCGGCGACGAGCACTCGGATCGTCGTGGAATCACTCATTCGCACCCGCGCGGAGCTCGACCGTGGTACCTCGGTCCGCGGTCGTCGTGACCTCGAGTCCTGCTCCGACCCCGTCAGCGCGCTCGCGCATGATCGTGAGCCCGAGATGGCCGGCCGGAATGTCGTCCAGATCGAAGCCGACTCCGTCGTCGGAGACGACCAACATGACCGGTGGACCCGCGCTGAGCGCGACGCGCAGCGCCGTCGCCTGGCTGTGCTTGGCAATGTTGCCGAGCGCCTCCTGCGCGATTCGGTAGAACGCGAGATGCGTCTCGGGGTCGAGTTCGACCTCGTCGAGATCGAGGGTCACATCGAGTGTCCTGCGGCACTCGAGCCCGGTGATCAGTTGTTCGATGATCTCCCCGAGGCCGACCCGTGCGAGCTCCGAAGGTCGGAGCTCGAGCAGCAGCGCGCGCATCTCGGCCAGGGCGCCGCGGGTGAGCAGCCGGAGCCGGTCGACACGCGGGTGCAACTCGGAGTCGGTCGGGAGGTCAGAGAGCACGGCCTCCGCAGTCAGGGCAGCGGTCCACAATGTCTGGTTGACGGCGTCGTGCAGCTCCCGGGCGAGCCGCTGACGTTCCTCGGCCGCCGCCAGTTCGGAGACCCGCGCCGCCAACCGCGAGTTGAGGATCGCCGGCCCGGCCTGATCGGCGATCGCGCGCAGTCGATCACCATGCCCTTCGCTGTAGAACCCGACGGTCGAGCTCTCGACGAACAGGTACCCGACCAACTGGTTGCCGACACGCATCCGCGAACCGAGAACGGATGCTGCCGGACCGAATGCGGAATCCGGCTCCTCGACGATCGCCGGCCCGGGGGTCGCGGCGAGCCGGCGGACGATGGACAGCGAATGGAGGTCGATGGGCTCGCCGACCTCCGGCACGTCATACCCGAAGACAGCATGGCGCTTGGAGAGTTCCAGCCGACCGGCTTCGTCGACCAGCACGATCGCCGCGAGATCGTGCGAGACGAGGCGTTGCACTCCGACGAGCACGTGCTCTTGGACCTCACCGAGATCGAACGTCGTGGCCATCGCGCCGGCGGTATCGCGCAGTGCCTCGGCGTACGCCCGCTGTTGGCGTTCCTGGGCCTGGAGGCGGACGCGGTCTTCGACCTCTCGTCGCAGGCTCTCGTTGGCGCGCATGAGATCCATCGTCCGCTGCTGTACCCGCTCGTCGAGCTCATCGAGTGTTCGCTTGAGTTCCTCCTCGGTGTTCCGCTGCTCGGTCACGTCTTCGAAGGTGCCGAGGATGCCGATGATCTCGCCATCGAGATCGCGCAGCGGGACCTTGTTCGTGAGGAGCCAGTGATCCTCGCCGTCGGAGCCGCGGAGTTGCTCGAGGATCCCGAAGTGCGGTTCGCCACTCTCGATCACCGACCGATCCCAGTCGATGAACCAGTCGGAATCGAACTCCTCGCTGTCGGCCCACGGCATGTCGCGGTCCGACTTTCCGACGACGACATCCGGATCGACGCCCGCGAAGCTCGAGAACACCTTGTTGCACCCGAGATAGCAGGAGTCGACGTCCTTCCAGAAGACTGCATTGGCCATCGAGTCCATCAAGATCTGCAGCATCTGCTGGCTGGCGTCGAGCGCGGCCGTACCGCTCAATTCCCCGCGCAACAGCGCGGCGTACATGTCGTGCGCGTCAAGCGCGTGCCGACCAGTGCCGGTCTCGGGTCTCGGCGCCATGCCCGGTCCTCTCCCCTCGTCGATCCGGCCCACCGTGTGTCCTGTCCGGTCGGCATCGTGACGGCACCATTATGGAGTGCACCGCGTCCTGCGATGGTGTCGGAGTCGTTGTGGGCTGTCGCAGGTGGCGAGCGGCGATCAGCCGAGGTCGGCCCACTCGACCAGCTGGAACGTCGAGATGATCCGGTAGCTCAGGCTGGTCGGGAGCCGATTGGTCTTCGAGCACGCGACGAGCGAGAGCGTCTCGCCCCCCACGACTCGGGTGGCGGCGAGGATGTCATTGGCGTACTTCGATCGGATGTACTCCGCAACCATTCGGTACGTGTACACGCGGCGGTCGCTGGTGTACACGTACAGCAGATCACCCGCGCGCAGGTTGTGCTGATAACGGAACACACCGCCGTCCCCCCACGGCGCGGGCCCGTCGGTGCGATGTCCGAACAACACCACATTGCGAGACGGATCGCCGACGAGGCCAGTGCCGGACCAGTGCCAGGAGAGACCGGCGTCCACGATCGGGTCGGGAACGCCGCCGTGGACACCGTTCGACAGGCCCATCCGCGCGCAGTTGACCGTCCATGGCAATGGAGCGGGCGGGGGATTCGGGTTGACCGGCGCGCCGGTGGTGACATGAACGGGCACCCCGGTGAACCAGCCGGTCACGTCGAAGATCACATGCGCGCCGCTGAGCGAATAGCAGGCGATGCCCTTCGTGCTCGCACGGACGACCGCGTGATTTGCGACGGTCTGGCCGGCCCGCGAGGCGTTGAGGTTGGAGACGAGCAGTCGTTGCGTCTGAGCGGCGAGCATGGTGAAGTACCCGCCGTTCATCGTCTCGGTCGCCGTGACGTTCACGACGACGGCCTGCGCCTTCGAGTTGATCGGTGTCGGCAGCGTGGTCGCGCGCGTCCACCCCGGCCACAGGCGTTGCTTGTCGTCACGGCTGTCGACGAGCCGCAACGGATCGATCGGCACGAACAGACCGGCCGAGGACGACCCGGCTCCGGCGCCGGTGATGTAGCCGGCAACATCGACGATGATGTGCGCGCCGGCAAACGTGTAGACGGTGATGCTCGGGCGACCGTTACGGCTGCCGATCTTGGTCATGATGCCGACCGCGCGGGCCTCGCCGGCCGCCGGATTGATGTTCGAGGCGAGGGGACGAGCGATGCCGGTCGGATAGGCGGTGCAGTAGCCCTGAAAGTTCGCGTCGACGACCGTCAACGTTGCGACCACGGCCGTCGCATCGCTCGGCACGAGCCCGTAGAGGCTGACATCGACCTCGGCGCCGACCCCTGGCTTGCCATTCGTCCTTCGTGTATCGATCGCCCGCGCAGGGTTCGACCGACCGACGAATCGTCCGGCTGCCACCGGAGCAGCCGTGGGAAGGTACACGCCTGCGACGTCGACGATGACCTCGGCTGGACCGAACGTCCGGATCTCGACCCACCCTTTGTAGGCCCCGCTCGCGCCGACTTTGACGGTGACGAGGTTCGCCACCCGCTGGTCGTAGTACTCACAGTTCAAGTTGGAGGTGCCGCCGTACCCGGATGTCGCCGGATAGACCGCGACCCAGTTGCCACCGGCGTGCCGGTTGACCGCGGTCACGGTGAGGACGGCAGCGATTGCTCCCGCCGGGACTCCCACCGTGCCTGCAACTTTGACCCGGATGACGTTCGAACTGATCCTCGTGAAGCCCCTTCGCTCGCGTGTATCGCAGATGCGGCGCGGGTCGATCGCATGGAAGTACCCCGCACCCGGCTCGACAGCGTGCGCCGTGCCCGCGAGCGGTGCGGCGGCGAGCGCGGTACCGGTTGCCGCGACGCCTGCGATGAATGAACGCCGACCGAGCACGCCCAAACCGCGTGAGCTGACCTCGGGGCCAGGCTCGACCGTCGGGTCGAACGTGGGGTCATCGACCGAGACCCCCGGAGCACTCCGCCGGTCGTGCATCGAAAGCAGACGCTAGCGGCCGAATCCCCGCGACCGCGCAACTTCGTACGTGGCCAGCGCGGCGGCCGCCGAGACGTTCAGCGAACCGACACCACCATGCATCGGGATCGAGACGATCGAGTCGCACCGGTCCCGCACCAGCCGCGACAGGCCACTCCCCTCGGCGCCGAGCACGAGACAGATCGACTCGATCGCCAGCGGCGCGATCTCGTCGAGCGCCCGGTCTGCGCCGTCGTCGAGACCGACGATCCACACACCGGCATCGCTCAGCTGCTGGAGGACGTTCGGGAGACCCGGCACGATCGCCAGCGGCACGTGTTCGATCGCGCCGGCGGAGGCCTTCGCGACCGTTGGCGTGATGTGCACAGCACGGTGGCGTGGCAACAGCACGCCCGTCACCCCGGCACCGTCGCAACTGCGCACGATGGCGCCGAGATTGCCCGGGTCCGTTACTCCGTCGACGGCGACGAGGAACGGCAGCGGCGTCCGTTGCGCGAGCAGCTCGCCGAGATCGGCCTCGGGAAGTTCTCCGGCGTGCGCGAGCACCCCCTGCGGCGCCTCGCTGCGTGCCTCGCGTTCGAGCTTGGACCGCCCGACGTAGGTGACGGGCACACGTTGTGCTCGCGCGATCTCGACAATGTCGGCGACACCGTCGTCGTGTTCGAGTTCGGTGGCGATCCAGATCTCGTGAGCCTTGCGACGACCGGCGATGAGGAGCTCGCGCACCGCCTGTCGCCCCTCGACCTGCCGCCCGCCGAGCCCCTTCCTGGCACCGCCCGATCCACCACCACTCGATCCACCACTACCCGATCCACCACCACCCGATCCGCGGCCCCCGGGAGGTCCGCCGCGCGGTGCGCCGGAACGACCCGATCCGCCGCGTCTCGGTCCCGAGCGTTTGGACCCGCCTTGACCTCTTCCCGATGCTCCGCTCGGCCGGCCGGCGCGACCTCCGGAGGACTTGCTCACTGCGCGCCCCGGGAGATGAGGGCGGTCGCGAAGCAGACAACACCCTCTGATCGACCGATCGCTCCGAGACGCTCGGCCCGATTGCCCTTCACCGAGACCGGCGCGCCGACCGCGTCGGTGAGGTTGCGCTGCATCTCGTCGCGGCGCGGCGCGAGCTTGGGACGCTCGCAGATGACGGCACAATCGATGTTCGCCACAGACCAGCCCTCGGCGGCGAGCAGTGTTCGGACGTGGCCGAGCATGCGGATCGAATCGGCGCCGGACCACGCCGGGTCGGTGTCGGGAAAGTGCTGTCCGATGTCGCCGAGGCTCGCCGCGCCGAGGAGCGCGTCCGCGCACGCGTGGGCGATGACGTCGGCGTCGCTGTGGCCCTCGAGGCCGGGCACATCGTCGAATGTGCAGCCGGCGAGCACGGTCCGGCGGTCGGGTTCGTCGGAGAATCGATGAACATCGAATCCCTGCCCCACCCGGATCTCCGGAAAACCCGCGTGCGGCGACGGATCGCTCATGCGCCGCCGGCGTCGGAGCGGGTGGCGAGCAGCTCACGCGCCCATGTGAGATCGTCGGGATGCGTGATCTTGCGGTTGTCCTGGTCGCCGTCGACGACGACAACCCGCCCGCCGGCACGCTCGACGAGCGCCGCGTCGTCGGTGGCATCGTCATCGCCACGATGGGCGGCGCGGAGCACGTCGGCGCGAAACCCCTGAGGCGTCTGCACCGCGATCAGTCGTGAGCGATCGGGCGTGCCGACGACGACTCGTCCGTCGGAGGTGGGCTCGAACGTCTTGATCGTGTCGGCGACCGGTATGCCCGGGATCGCACCATCGGCGCCGGCAACAACCGCTTGGATCACGCGGCCATACAGGTCGGTGCCTGCGAAGGGGCGGGCGGCGTCATGCACGAGGATGATGGTGGCGTCCGGCGGTACGGCGTCGAGCCCAGCTCGAACCGAGGCGCTGCGCGTCGCACCACCGGCAATGCCGCGCTCGCGATCGGCGTCTTCAGGGGGCACGACAATGACGGTTCCGTCGCTCATCGCATCCGCCGCGGCGTGCGCGTGATCGATCACTCGGCGGTCGCCGAGCTGTTCGTATTGCTTGAGCGAACCGAAGCGTCGACCGCTGCCACCGCCGACCACGATCGTCCACACTCGCTCGGCGTCGGCCACATCACCGCAGGGTACTAGCGTGACCGATGTCATGGCCCATGAAGAGACTCTCTCCCGCGCCGACTTCTTCGCCGACGCCGAACCAGCCGCGCTCACTGCGATCGCGGGTGCCGGACACGAGCAACACCTCATCCGCGGCGATGTGCTCTTCAACGAGGGTGATCCGCCCGAGGCGCTCTACCTGGTCCTTCGAGGGCGCCTCGCGATCGCGCTCGCCAACCCGATCGATCGGCGAGAGAGCGTCGTCGCACTCATGGAGGTCGGCGACCTCTTCGGCGAGATGGGCATGCTGGACGGAGGCCCGCGCTCCGCGATGGCGAGGGCCCTCGAGCCGACGACGGTGCTGGCGATCCCATATGCGCCGATCCTCGAGCTGTTCGAGCAGCAGCCACGACTGCTGTGGAACGTCACGCGACTGCTCGCCCAGCGCATCCGGGTCACCGACGAGGCGCTCGCCGATTCGGTGTTCCTCGACGTCACCGGCCGGACCGCGAAACGGCTACTCGAACTCGCCAACGGCTCGGACAGCTTCACCCTTCCGGTCACCCAGGAGGAACTCGCCGGCATGGTCGGTGCATCGCGCGAGCGGGTCAACAAGGCCATCGCCAGCTTCATCAGGCTCGGTTGGCTGGAACAACAGGAGCGGTCATACCGCATCATCCAGCGCGATCGCCTCGAACTCCGCGCCCGCTGACAGCTCCGACGGCCCCACTCCCCCGAAACTTGTACCGATCTTCCCGCTGCGCGCGACCCCGTGCACATTTTTCGGGGAATTCGAAGATTCGAGGGGAGGTCATATTGACGATCATCGATTTGTCCGGTAACATATCGACCATCATCGATTCGACGGTCACGTGACCGGCACCACCCAAGGAGAACCCATGCGACTGCAACTCGGCCTCAACGTCAAGAACCTCGACGAGGCGATCGACTTCTACTCGAAGATGTTCGACACCGCGCCGGCGAAGGTCAAGCCGGGCTACGCCAACTTCGCGATCGACAGCCCGCCGCTCAAGCTGGTGCTCTTCGAGGCCCACGGCGCACATCCGGAAGCCTCCGACGACGAGGTGTTCCATCACCTCAACCATCTCGGCGTCGAGACCGAGTCGGCCGGCCAAGTCACGAGCGCCGAGACCCGTCTCACCGCCACTGGCCTGGAGACGACGGGCGTGCAGGACACCCAGTGCTGCTTTGCCGAGAAGACCGAAACGTGGGTCTCCTCCCCCGAGGGTGCCCGTTGGGAGTGGTACGTCAAGAATGCCGACTCCGAGCAGTTCGAGAACGTCGTGCTCGAAACCGCGGGTGGCAGCGGCAACACCTGCTGCAGCTGACGCACTCTGATCATCAGGGTCTCCGGCAGTAGTTTCCGGGGATGACGACCAGCGGCACTTCTGCCGACACCTCCGACGAGATGACCGGGCAGGTCGCCGGGGAGGCCGCCCGTCACACAGAACGCGACGAGGCAGGCGTCTTCGCCGGCATCGTCGGTTCAACCGTCGCCGAGTCGACCCCCTGGTGGCCCGCTCCGGCGCGGCCGCCGGGGGGTCGCACCAATGTGCTCGTCGTCCTGCTCGACGACGTCGGATTCGGCGATTTCGGCTGTTACGGGTCCGAGATCGCGACGCCGACGATCGACCGCTTGGCTGCAGAGGGCCTCCGCTACACCGGCTTCCATACCACCGCGATGTGCTCCACCACGAGGGCATCGCTGTACACGGGACGGAATCACCACTCGGTGGGGATGGGATGCCTGGCGAACTTCGACAGCGGATTCCCCGGTTATCGCGGCAAGATCTCCGACGACGCTCCGACGATCGCCGAGCTGCTTCGCCCGTACGGCTACCGCAACTACATGCTGGGTAAGTGGCACGTCACCAACCTCACCGAGACCGGTCCGACCGGTCCGTTCGACGGATGGCCGCTCGGCCGCGGATTCGACCGCTACTACGGCTTCCTCGATGCCGAGACCGATCAATACTCACCCGAAATCGTCCGGGACAACAGCCACGTCACCGCGCCGGGCACGCACGAGAGCGGCTACCACCTCACCGCGGACCTCGTCGACGAGGCCATCGGCATGCTCGCCGGGCACTGCGCCTCGACCCCCGACGATCCCTGGTTCATGATGCTCGCCCCCGGCGCTTGCCACGCACCACACCAAGCGCCGCGCGAGCTGATCGACACCTACAACGAGACCTTCGCCGACGGCTGGGACCGGTGTCGCGAGCGACGACTCGCTGCCCAGATCGCGGCCGGGATCGTGCCGGCGGGCACGAAGCTGCCGCCGCGCAACGACGGGGTACGAGCCTGGGACGAACACTCCGCCGACGAACAACGATTGTTCGCCCGCCTCGCGGGCGCGTATGCGGCGATGCTCGCTCACTTCGATCTGCACCTCTCGCGCCTCGTCGCATTTCTGGAGCGGTCCGGCGCGCTCGACGACACCATCGTGCTCGTCCTCAGTGACAACGGCGCGAGTCAGGAGGGTGGACCGCACGGCTTCGTCAACGCGATGGGCCCGTTCAACGGCTCCAAGGAGCCGATGGAGGAGAAGGTCGCCCGCATCGACGACATCGGTGGAGCCGACACCCACTCGAACTTCCCGCACGGCTGGGCAATGGCGGCGAACACGCCGCTGAAGCGGTACAAGCAGAACACGCACGGAGGCGGGATCCGTGATCCGCTCGTGGTTCGGCTCCCGGACCGGCTCGCACCAGACGCCCGCGGCGGGCTCCGGCACCAGTTCTGTCATGTCGCCGACCTCACACCGACGCTCCTCGACCTCCTCGATCTCGAGCGCGAACCCGACATGGAAGGGGTCAGCTTCGCGGCAACGATCGACGACCCGAACGCCGTGACCCCCAAACACACCCAGTACTTCGAGATGTTCGGCCACCGCGGGATCTGGCACGACGGCTGGAAGGCGGTTGCCTGGCACGCGCCCTACACGCCATTCGACGACGACGCGTGGGAGCTGTACCACCTCGACGACGATTTCAACGAGAATCACGACCTCGCGGCGGAGCAGCCGGAACGGCTCGCCGAGTTGCAGCGGCTGTGGTGGGAGCAGGCCGCCGCGAACCAGGTCCTCCCCCTCGACGACCGATTCGGTGAACGCTTCGCCGACAACGCCGCACGTTTCCACGGTGCCCGCACGACCTACACCTTCTGGGCGGGCATGGGCCACCTGCCGTCGGATGTGGCCCCGGACCTGCGCAGCCGCAGCTACACGATCGAGGCCGAAGTCGAGCTGCCGCCGGCCGGGGCCGCGAGTACCGACGGTGTGCTCATCGCTCACGGCGACGCGACGGGCGGTTATTCGCTCTTCGTCCGCGACGGCCATCTCGTACACGACCTCAACATCGGCGGCAAGCACCGTCTCACCACATCGGATCGGCCGGTCCCGGTCGGCCGCCACCGCCTCGCGTTCCGGATGCGGCGATCCGACCGAGGGGGACCGTTCCCCCACGGGGTCGGCACCCTGCTCATCGATGACGAGCCCGTTGCCACGATGGAGACCGACCAGATCTTCTGGCTGATGATCTCGTGGTCAGGACTCGACATCGGCCTCGATCGTGGGACGACGGTGGCCGACTACGACGGAACCGGCCGGTTCGCGGGCCCGTTCACCTTCGCCGGCGAGCTGATCAAAGTAACGGTCACACTCGACGGCGATCAGGACGTCGACCACGACGCGGCCGGCGACACCGAACTCGGCCGCGAATAGTCACCTGCAACCACCCCCCAGGACAACCCTCCAGCACATCGGGAGTACCCATGACGCTCGCCATCCAAGCCCGCGACCTATGTCGCTCCTTCGGCGAAAACAAAGCGGTCGCCGGCATCGACCTCGACGTGCCGGCCGCGGAAATCTACGGATTCCTCGGGCCGAACGGCGCCGGCAAGTCGACCGCGGTCCGCATGTTGTGCACTCTCCTGGCACCTACGTCCGGGTCGGCGATCGTCGCCGGCTACGACGTCGTCAAGGCGCCCGGCGACGTTCGGCTCCGCATCGGGGTCGCGCTCCAGGACTCGTCGATCGACGGTCGACAGACAGGCCGCGAATTGCTGGAGCTCCAGGGGCGTCTCTACGGGCTGCGCTCGGCCGACATCGCACGACGGATGGACGACGTGATCGGTCTCGTCGACATCGGGGCGGCGATCGACGACCGCGTCAACTCGTACTCGGGCGGGATGAAGCGTCGACTCGACCTCGCGATGTCCCTCATCCACAAACCAGAAGTCCTCTTCCTGGACGAACCGACCACCGGCCTCGACCCAGCCAGTCGGAGCGCGGTGTGGGAGGAGGTCCGCAATCTCAACAAACAGGCCGGGATGACGATCTTCCTCACGACCCAGTACCTCGAAGAGGCTGACGAGCTCGCCGATCGGGTCGGCATCATCTCGGCTGGGAAGATCGAGGCCGAGGGCACGCCGACCGCACTGAAGCAAGCGATCGGCAAGGACTTGATCGTCGCGGAGGTCGACGCCGGTTCGAGCGACGACATCGAACGCGCCGCCGAAGCGCTCCGCTCGGTCGATGGCGTCGATGCGGTCGAGATTCATGGCGGTGAACTCTCGGTCGCGAGCACCGACGGCGCCGCCGTCATCGCCGGGGTCGCCGTCGCGTTGAACGGCTGCGGCGTGCCGGTGCGCTCACTGACGTTGCGGACCCCGACCCTCGATGACGTGTTCCTCGATGTCACCGGCTCACACCTCGCCGGCGCCGACGAAACCGTCCGCGCCGAAGGAACAGAGGCATCCCGATGAGCCGACCAGCCCCTCTCGCGCGCCGGTCGTCGATGCTGCACGACTTCGTCACCGTCGCCCGCCGCGCCACCCGTGGTGTGTTCCGCGAGCCAGAGTTCTTCATCCCCGCCCTCATCACGCCGGTGTTCTTCTACATCGTGAACGTCGGCGCGCTCCAGCCTCTCGCACAGGGCACGGGTTTGGTCCCCGACTTCAAGGCATTCCAGCTCCCCGTCGCCATCATCTTCGCGGTCACCGGCGTCTCGCGCGCGAGCGCACTCGTGACGGACATCCAGAACGGCTACTTCGACCGCCTCCTCCTCACCCCGGTGCGCCGGCCGATGCTGCTGCTCGGATTGATGGCGGCCGACCTGATGTCGGTGATGCTCCTCGCCATTCCCGTGACGCTGCTCGGGCTCGTGATCGGCGTCGACTTCGTCACCGGGTTGCTCGGGATGCTCGCGTTCCTCGTTTACGGCGCACTCTGGGGGCTTGCATTCGCGGGCTTCCCCTACGCGATCGCGCTGAAGACCGGCAACCCGGCCGCGGTCAACGCGAGCTTCATCCTCTTCTTCCCGTTCGCCTTCCTCACCACCACGTTTCTTCCCCAGGAAGCAATGACCGGCTGGCTGGCGACGATCGCCACCTACAACCCGGTGACCTATGTGCTGGACGGGATGCGGGCCTTGATCGGCGAGGGTTGGGTCTGGAGCGAGATCCTCCCCGGATTGGGGGCAATCGCCGGCGTGACAGTCATCAGCTTCGGATTGGCAAGCATGACCATGCGAGGAAGAATTCAACGTGGGTAAGCATTAATCTTGAGTCGTAGGTTGTCAAGTCATTGACCGATCGGTATCTTGCTCGGTACCCAATGACCTGTTCAATACTTCGAAAGAAGGCACCTTCCATGCTCCTCCAGACCTCCCCATTCCGCGACAGCTTCTTCTCGGGCCGCCCCGAGACGGCGCAGCCGGCGCCGATGGACGCATACCGTCGCGGCGACGACGTGTGGACCCACATCGACCTCCCCGGCGTCGCCTCCGACAGCATCGACGTCTCGGTCGAGCGAAACGTCTTGGCCATCGTCGCCGAGCGCTCCACCCAGCGTGAGGAAGGCGACCGCGTCTACTTCGCCGAGCGCCATCGAGGCACGTTCCGCCGCCAGGTCAGCCTCGGCGACGGCCTCGACGCCGAAGGAGTCGAAGCCGATTACCACGACGGAGTACTGACCCTTCGAATTCCGGTCGCTGCGCAGGCCAAGCCGCGCAAGATCACGATCAACTCGGGTCAGCCCTCGATCGACGTCACGGCGAGCGACGCCGACACCGAGGCCACCGTCTGATCACGACGGGAGCCGCTCCCCGCCACGGCTCTCGTCTGCACGCCCGGCCCGGCCACGCCAGTTCCACCACTGGTGCGGCCGGGCCCGGCGCGTTTTCGTCGGCCCCCGCACTCGATCAATCGACGGCAGGCGGCTCCGGAGGCCTCAACATCGAGCGCTCGTCGGCGAGAGCCTCCTCCCCCTGCTGCGCTGATCGCGCGCCGCGGAAATGAGAACGACGCAAGGAGCGCGTTGTCAACGCCGGCGTGACGACTCGTAGCGCTCGATGAATCCGTCGAGCGTGATCGCCGCGATCGCGTCGGCCACGGCACCTGGGAGAAGTTGGTCAAGACGCTTGAAGCGCACGCAGCTTCGGCCCGCATCGAGCTTCATTCCGGCGTCACGGTAGGCGGCGCGGAGGGCTCCCTCGACGTCCTCGTCGGCGTACACCGAGTGGAGATAGAGGGCATAGTGATGCTTCTGGGCGGCCAGCGCGGCGTACATCAACGGTTGTCCGTTGTAGGTGTCGGGATATCGGGACAGGGGGATCTCGTAGGAGATCATCCCGAAATTCATCGTCTCCTCGACTCCGTCGGGAAGGCTCCCGAGAACGAGTTCACGGAGCTCCTCGATCACCACTGCCCGCTCGGGTGGGAGCTCAGCGACGTACTCCTCGACCGACTCCGCATTCGACTGCACCATCCGCGTCACGCTATTCGTCCACTGGAGCAGCACGTCGCCGGCCCACGCCGCGGTGCGCGAGAATCGGCCGATGAGACCAGCTGCCTATGAGGCGGGACCGACCGACATCCCGCTGATCGACGAGACGATCGGCGAGAACCTCGCCACGACGGTGTCCGCGAACGCCGATCGCGAGGCCCTCGTCGCGCGACATCAAGGCATCCGATGGACGTACGGTGACTTCGCTCAGCGTGTCGCCGATCTCGCTCGGGCGATGATGGGATCCGGGCTCGAGCCGGGCGATCGCGTCGGACTGTGGAGCCCGAACTACGCCGAATGGACGCTCGTCCAGTACGCGACGGCCGAAATCGGGGTCGTCCTCGTCAACATCAATCCCGCCTACCGCACCCACGAGCTCGCCTACGCGCTCAACCAGTCAGGGTGCAAGATGCTGATCGCAGCGCCCGAATTCAAGGGCTCCGACTACCGCGCAATGGTCGAGGAGGTGCACCCCGACTGTCCCCGACTGGAGTCCGTTGTGTTCTTGTGGGACGCGGTGTGGGAGTCGCTCGCCGGGGGCGACGGCGCGGTGTCGATCGACGAGTACGAACGCCGCCGGGCCGGCCTCTCCGGCGGCGACGCGATCAACATCCAGTACACCTCGGGGACCACGGGATTCCCGAAGGGCGCCACGCTCTCACACCGTGGCATCCTCAACAACGGTCGGTTTGTCGCCCGGCTCCAGCGCTTCACACCCGATGACCGGCTGTGCATCCCGGTGCCCTTCTACCATTGCTTCGGCATGGTGATGGGCAACCTCGGTTGCACCACACACGGCGCCACGATGGTCATCCCGAGCGATGCGTTCGATCCGCTCGCGGTGCTCGAGGCCGTCGAGGCCGAGCACTGCACCGCGCTCTATGGCGTGCCCACGATGTTCATCGCTGAACTCGGCCATCCCGACTTCGACCGGTTCGATCTATCGAGCCTGCGCACAGGGGTCATGGCCGGGTCGCCTTGCCCGGTCGAGGTGATGAAGGAGACGATCGAACGGATGAACCTCCGCGAGGTCACCATCTGCTACGGCATGACCGAGACCTCGCCGGTGTCGACCCAGACACTTCCGGGCGACTCGCTCCACCACCGCACCGAGACGGTCGGGGCGGCGCACCCGCACGTCGAGATCCGCATCGCCGATCCCGCGACCGGCGACACGATCGAGCGCGGAGAGCCAGGCGAGTTCTGCACGCGCGGCTACTCGGTGATGACCGGCTACTGGGAAGACCCGGCAAAGACCACCGCCGCGATCGACGGCGAGGGCTGGATGCACACCGGCGACATCGGGGTGATGGCAGACGACGGGTACGTCAACATCGTCGGCCGCATCAAAGACCTGGTGATCCGCGGCGGGGAGAACATCTACCCGCGTGAGATCGAGGAGTTCCTCTACTCACATCCCGACATCGAGGATGTCCAGGTGATCGGGGTACCCGACCTCAAGTACGGCGAGGAGTTGATGGCCTGGGTGAAACCCAACTCCGGCGCGCACGTCGATCTCGATTCGGTGCGCGCGTTCTGCGAGGGCAAGATCGCCCGCTACAAGGTGCCGCGCTACATCAAGATCGTCGACGAGTTCCCGATGACGGTCACCGGCAAGGTCCGCAAGGTCGAGATGCGCGAGTCCTCCATCTCCGAACTCGGGCTCGAGGCGGCCGCGGCGACGGCGACGGCGTGACGGGTTCGGGAACACGAGCCAGGCGCGCACGGTTGCACCAGGCATGCAACTCGCCGACGCACTCGATTTCATCCGCGCCCGTCATCAAGGCATCTTGATCGCGACCAAGTCGGACCGACGTCCGCAGTCGTCGAACGTCGCGTACGCCGTCCGCGGCGACGGCACGATCGTCGTGTCCGTCACGGACGGGCGAGCGAAGACCACGAACCTGCGTCGGCGACCGCAGGCTTCGTTGCACGTGAATGCCGACGACTTCGGCTCCTACGCAGTCGTCGAGGCCGACGTGGTCGTCACTCCGGTCGCGACGACGCCCGACGACGAGACGACGGACAAACTGGTCGAGTACTTCAAGGCGGTCGCCGGAGAGCACTCGGACTGGGACGACTACCGGCAGGCGATGGTCGCCGACGGCCGTCTCGTCCTCGAACTCACGCCGACACGGGCATACGGCTTCATCGGCTGATCGGACATTCAGTCCCCCACGGCCCGGCCGTCGAGAAAGTCGATCGACCGCGTCACCGTCGCGGCAACGAACCGTTCGAGCTTCGGTGCAGCCATGAACCGGGCCGTGGCGTCGAGCGGCAACGACGATTGCGCCCGTAGCGCTTCGAGCGATGCGGCGCGGCTTGTCTTGACAGCGTGGGCGTGCACGATGAACGCAGTCGTCCCATCGAGCATCGAGTCGCGCTGGAGCGCGTTCCCGTACTCGAGGAGGTCGGTCGAGAGCGGCACGACATCGGCACGCTCACCAACCCGGGTGTGCCACTCGTGCCGCCCGGTCCATTGCGCCTGGAACGCGGTGAACAGGGCCAGCCGAACGTGCTCGGCGCGAGTTCCGGCGCCGGACTCGATCGCGCGGCGATGGTGCCAGCGTGCGGCGTGCGCGTAGGTCAGGCCGTGGGTGATGTCGAGCCAACCGAAGTCGTCGTGGAAGTTGCGCTCGCCGGCCACGTCGTAGCGCAGCATGCGTTCACTCGTCGCGGCCACGACCGAGTCGAGCACGCCATCGATCCCAGCACCGTCGCGCAGGGCACGAACGGTCGCCTCGACCGGATCGGTCCGCACCTCGCCGAGCAATGCCGTCGTCAGTACGTCACCGCCGGACCAACCGTCGATCGGTTCGACCTCGGCCAGCGCATTCGGGTCGGCAGCGGCGAGCGCCTTCATGAACGGGCGCATGTACGGCAGCTTGTCCTCGCGGGTGCCGTACACCAGCGTCGGTACGAGGTGCGGCAACACGGTGGCCGCCCGCTCCCAGCCGATCAGCCCGAGCAGCTCGAACGCCTTCTGGGAATAGATCGCACCGTGGCCGTACGACAGGTGGTGGTCGGCGACCGATCCGGCGAACCAGGGCTCGAGGTCGGTCGGCCGGTCGCCTCGCTCGATGGCCACCAGCACGAGCGATTGGGCCGCAGCTACGTCTTCCGCCTCGACCGCCGCGCGGAACGTCACCTCGCAAGCCGCCTCGCTCGACGCCGGATCCGGCAACTCGCGCGGCGATCGATCTCGTTCGACTTCGGCGATCCCGGCGATTCCCTGCACGATCGGCAGCGCCCGCTGGTCGCCTTCGTAGAGGTCGACCATCGACAGGCAGTCGGTAGCGGAGGCGATCGCGTGGCCCCAGCCGAACTCGGCGCGCGGCGCGCCGTGTGCGACCGCCTCCCAGATCAGTTCGCCCGGATTCGTGCTCGCCTTCAGCAGGCGCACCGTCTCGCGAGCGATCTGTCCGCGGTAGTCGCGCTCGATTCCCCGACGCAGGCTGGCCACGAGCTTCGATCGTTGCTCGGCCGGATCCGGGCGGCGCACCGTAACTCGGACTCCTCCGTCGTCGTCGATGTCGACGCCGTGCGTCTGGATGTCCTCCTCGCCGAGGATGCAGACCCCGTCGCCGACGCGAAACTTCCAGTTGTGCCACGCGCACGTGATCACGTCGCCATCGAGATCCCCCTGGGTCATGCCGTAGCCCTCGTGCGGGCAGGCGTTGTCGATCGCATGCACACCGTCGGCCGTGCGCACGACACAGATCCGCCTGCCATCGACCTTCACCATCTTCATCGCGCCCTCTGCGAGATCATCGAGATGGGCGACGGGTTCGGTATCGGTGCCGGCGGTGGAGGTCGCGACTTCGGTCATGGCGCAGTACGGTACGACTTCAACATTGGTTGAAGTCAAGCGAACGAGGAGAATCCATGTCGTCCGTCAGAACCTTCACGGTGGGTGAGGTGGCCGACCGAGCCGGGGTCGCCACCTCGGCGCTGCGCTTCTACGAGTCGAACGGACTGATCAACAGCGACCGGACGCCCGCCGGCCACCGGCGATACAGCGCCGACGTGCTGCGGCGGGTGAGCTTCATCCGCGTCGCGCAGCGCGTGGGCCTCAGCCTGGCCGAGATCCGCGATGCGCTCGACTCGCTGCCAGATCGACGCACGCCGACGCGTGCTGACTGGGAGCGGCTCGCCACACAGTGGCAGCCGATGATCGACGAGCGGATCGCGCTCCTCGAGGCGATGCGGTCGAAGCTCGACGGCTGTATCGGGTGCGGCTGTCTCAGCCTCGATACCTGCGCGATGTACAACCCTGACGACGTCGCCGCGGATCGCGGCACGGGGCCGCGTTACCTGCTCGGCGATCGACCGCCCGCCTGACGGTCAAACCCGTTGATACTTCCGTCCGGCCGCCGGCCCGTAGGTCAGGAACCGAACAACTCGCCGAGATCCAAGATTGCACCGAAGTCGAACAGTTCACCGAGGTCGAACACGTCATCACTGCTCGGCACCACGACCTCGACGTCACCGCCGAGCGCCAGGACATCGACGACGATCGAAATGCTCTCGTCGGCGATCTCGAATCCGATCTCCACCCTGCGTAGTTGGCTGTCCTCGGTGACCCAGACGTCGTAGGTGACCTCACCGAGCGCGCCCTCGGGGATTTGCAGGTCGAATCCGAATTGGTCGGCCAGGTCAGAGAGCTGCTCTGGAATCTCGACGCTTGCGGCGACATCGACCATGAATTGATAGTGCCGAGTCTCGGTCCCGTCGATCGTCTCGGCGCCGAGGTCGGTCGCGTCTGACGGGTCGGCGTCGACGAGGTCGATCACGATCAGGGGATTGCCGGCCAGCGCATCCACGATGTCGACCCCCTCATCGCCATCCTCCAGATCGAGCTCGCCGGTGTCGATCGCGATCCATCCGAGATCGGGGATCAGGAGATCGAGTGGTGTCGAGGGGATCAGTTCGTCGGCTTGGATGTAGAGCACACCATCGCCGGCGTCGTAGATGATCACGGCGGTCGACCCTGCGGCCTCTGCACCCATCAACGCTCCGACATCGACGCCGAGCTGCACCACATCACCGTCGACTGCACCCTCGACGGTGAACGCCGACTCGTCCCCGACGAAGAGCGTCATGTCGTACTGGACCGAGGAGGTCGCTGCGGCATCATCGAGCGCCACCTCGAGCGAGTAGGGCTCGTCGGTCGACGCATCACTCGCCACGGCGACGATGATCCCGACGACGAGGACAAGGGCGAGGATCACACCGATCACAATGAACGGCGTCCGGTTCACTCCGCTCGACGAGCCAACCTCGCCCTGCGATCCATCGTCACCGGCGCCTGCCACGTCCGGCGTACTCACGGCCGGCGGCGCCAATGCCGCGCCGCCAACAGGTGGTGGGCTGACAGCTGCGGGCGGGGTGACGGGCGCGGGCGCGCCGTCGGGCGCAGATCCGTCGGCGGGCGGCGGGGGCAACGAGTCGGCCATCGTCAAGAGACTACGACCGGCGTCGTCGGAGTGGGTTGCGCGGTCTCGTCAGACCGGGTCGTCGATCGCGATCTGCACGAGCCGGTGACCCGACCCGTCGACGAGCCATCCGAGACCCGGGCGCGCGGGGACGAGCGCGCGCCTCGGCAGTGCGGCGCCGAGCAGGTCGCCGTCGATCTCGCTCGCGGCGGTCATGATGAGGCCGCATCGACTGCGCGCAACCTCGCGTGTCCAGTGCCCGTAGCTCGAACGCACCGCATCGAGAGCCGCCGCGATCGCGATGGTCAACTTCGGGTCACGTCGGAGAACCACATCGCGCAATCGGCCATCTGGATCGTCGAACCGATCGGCGTCGTCGACGAGGACGAGGGTCGGCGCGCGGTGAGGCCGCTCGGCGAGCCCGTCCGGGAGGGGCTCGCCGCGGGACACCGTGAGCACACATCCGCCATCGACCTGCGATCGCCACGCCGACCCGACGGCGGCGAGTGCCGTCGAGCGCCCAGTTCGCGCCAAGCCGCCGACGAAGACATGTTCCCCGACGGGCAGTCGCAACATCGCCGGCCCGAGATCGTCGCTCGCCAGGCCGACGGGAAGCGACCGAACGGACGCGTCGTCCCGGTCGATGCCCGTCTCGGATCGCCGGTCGAGCGCGGACCACGTCACCACCCGCGGCAGCCTTCCGATCGGCGCCGGACCGGGGCCTTCGCCATTCTTCCCCGAGCATCTATCTGATGTGGCGGGCACCGCCGCCACCGCAACCTGCGCCTCCAGGCCCGACGATGCGACGCGCAGCCGGCCGGGCACACCATCGCCGACGGGCCGGCCCGCCCCGAGCCCGCGGGCCGTCGCCGGGTCATCGAGGTGGAAGATCCATCGCTCGCCCGCCGGCATCGTGAGCGCCGCGGTCGTTGCACCGTCGTGGGTGAAAGCCGTGGCAATTCCCGCCGCTGGACCCTCCGCGAGGAGGCGATCGAGCTGGGCGAGTTGGATTACGTCGTCGAGTGTGCCGAGCGCGGTTCGGAGTGCCCCGAGACGGTCGATGAGCAGCACGACCCGCGGTCGCTGGACGTTCCCGTCGGCGATCCTCGCGTCGAGATCGTCGGTCAGCCGGGCGAGCAATCGGGCCAGCCGCTCGCGCTCCTGCGCGCGGACCACACCGCCGCAGTGTGGCATCCGGTCGAGCGCGTCGACCGCCGGATCACCGCCGCCGTCGACAGCGTAGAGGTGGCATCGGTCCGGGCGTGCCGTTCGATGCAACCAGGCTGCGAGCGCCAGCAGCGCTGTCGTCGTCCCCGAACCGAGCGAACCGACGAGCGCGAGATTCCCCGACTCCAACTCCCAACGGAGCGGGCGGCGACGCTGCTGTTCCGGATCGTCGACGACACCGACTGCATCGGTCGCATGGTCACCCAACATGTTCGCGAGCTCGTGTTCGTCGACCGACTCCGGAAGTGGCGGCTGCCAGGGACGGGCCGGTGGCGCCGACCCGCTGAGCAATGCCGCTTCCCGGATCGCCGCGACGACCCGTTCGAGCTCCGAAGGGGCGTCGGCAGATTCGGACACGGGTTCGCGTTCGGCCGGCGCGCCACCACGGTCGACCCGAAGACGTCGGCCGTCGCGGCGCAGCGGCGCCGTACAACGCGCCGACTGGAACGTGACGAGTTCGTCCGGTCCGAGGCGCATCGCGACACGACCGGGTCGATCGCGGGGGAATCGCGCCGGCAGATCGCTGCCGACCACATCGATCGCGTCGGCGTTGTCGTGCAGCCGGAGCGCCAACCGGAGGTTGGTGTTCGCCCTGATGTCGTCGCTGACGACCCCGGCCGGCCGTTGTGTCGCGAGCAGCAGATGAACTCCGAGGCTGCGGCCCCGCTGGGCCACTCCGATCAACGAGCCGAGGAAGCCCGGGACCTCGCGCGCCAGTGCGGCGAACTCGTCGACGACGACAACGATTCGCGGAAGCGGTCCGGCGTCCGATCGGCCGCGGTACTCACCGAGATCGGCCGCCGAGACCCCGCGCAGCAGGCGCTCGCGCCGAGCGAGTTCGGCCTCGAGGCTCACCAGGGCGCGTTCGGCCAAACCTTCGTCGAGATCGGTCACCAGCCCGACTGTGTGCGGCAGATCAACACACGCGTCGAACGTCGCCCCGCCCTTGTAGTCGACGAGCACGAACGTCAAGTGATCCGGAGTCAGCCGAGCGGCGAGACCGACGACGAGCGATCGCAGCAGCTCACTCTTTCCCGCACCCGTCGTGCCGGCGATCAGGCCATGTGGGCCGTCACGGACGAGGTCGATCTCGATCACCCCATCGCGACCGCGGCCGAGCGATGTCGACGGAGCCGGATCTGTGCCGGCAGTGTGCCAGCGGCGAACGATCGCGATCGGGTCGCCGATGTCCGGAACGAGATCGGCGAGTCGGAGGTCCGATGGCAGCTCACCGGAGCCGTCGGCCTTCACCTCCGGATCGATGAGGGGTGCAAGATTGCGCGCGACTCGCTCAGCGGTCGCCTGGTCGATCCCGGCGATGTCGATACCGGAGACGAGATGGGGACAATCGACGCCCGAGAGCTGAGCGGTGCCCGTGGTGCCGACCGTCACAACGCGGGTGCAGATCGCCGGCACGGTGTCCGGGGTATCGACCAAGAGGAGTCCCGCCGCTCCGCTGGCGGAGAGGAGGTGACGGAGGGCGCTCATGCGCGAGCCGAGGCGAGGGATCGAGTCGAGCACGACGAACGCGCGACGCTCGGCGACCCTGCCTGGCGCGCCGGTGCGCAGTAGATCATCGGGTGTCTGCCCGAGTCGTTCGGGCGCGAGCACTGCGACGCGCTCGCCGAGGTCGTCGCTCATCTGTGGCAGCCACTCACACCAGCGCCAGCGATCCGGGTCGGCGCTGACGATCGCGAGGCGCCAGTCGACCGGCCCGTGCCATGTGGCCAGCTGGACGACGATCGAACGGGCAACAGCGAGAACCTGATCGCGCGGCCCGTGCAGCGCCGTCGCGCTCGCCCGCTCGAACGAGATCGGCGCCGGCACCGTCTCGAGGCGCGATGCCCGATCGACGAGAACTTGGAGACCGCTCGGGAGCGGGTCGCGCCCACCGGCCTCGATGGCGAGCGCGCGGTGGACGTCACCCAGTCCGATCACCGCCTCGAGCGGGTCGCCCGGTCGCGCGCGGACGCTCCAGACACGACTCACGTCACCGACGGCGAAGGGGCGATCGTGCACGCCGAGCGTCTCGGTCACATCCGGGTACCGTCGCCGATGCAACACCCGCACAGCCTCCCCAGCCGCGCCGGCGGCGGCAGCGAATGTGTCGGCCTCGACGCCGGCGCCGATCCGTGCGGCGCGGCGCGCTCGGTGGGCGACGAACACTCCTCCGATCCATGTCGAGAAGGACGCCAGGCCACCGATCAACGCGAACAGCGCGAACATCGGTTGGCCGAGCAGCGTCGCGATCGCCAGCGCGCCGCCGACCCCGACTCCCGCGCCGATGAGCCCGGTCGCGGAGGGCATGGGATGCGGGGAACGCGTCTCGGGCGGAACAAGCGGTCCGGGGACCGGCGCAAGGCCGAATTCGGGCGCGCGGTGCACGGCGCGCGACCACGGATCCCCGGGCACGGCATCGATCGTCCCCGACGCGCGGTCGACGGGCGTGGGCCCGTCCGACCGAATCGTCACGACGCTCGAACCGATCACCAGCTCCGATCGGTGCGCGAGCGCCTGACATCGCGACGTCGGCCGACCACCGAGACGGATGGGGATCCGGCCCGTCAGCTGAGTGAATGTGTTGGTCCCATCGGCGGCTACCTCCAGCACTCCATGGTGCGGTTCGGAACCACCGATCTCGATGGTGGACCCCGGCGCACGCCCGATCCGATGCCGACCGGTGGGGAGCCCGACCCATGGTGTGCACTCGGGGCCGCGGGTCACAGCGACGTGCACCGCGTGAGACGCCGCGTCTCCGGTGTCGCGGCACGGCCCCTCATCCGACAGCGTCAGCGCGGCTCCGTGCCGGAGCTGCGGCACGTCCAGGAGTCGGCGATGTCCGGGAAGGACCACGCCGTCGACGACGAGTTCGCGACCGAGCGGCACCGCGAGAGCGCGCAGCAGGTCGGCGACGCGGTCCTCGGCGGAGTGTGGGTCCACGGTGACCCGCTCACCGCCGGGCTCGACGACATCGAAGGATGGCGGCGCGTGAACGCTTCGGTCCGTCGAGGAGGTCCCGTGGCGCCCGTCGTCCATCGGCGCCGAAGCGGGTGCCGTATCGGACTGTCGATCGTTCTGCATGGCGTGCAGTGGGCGACGAAGTGGCTTCTCCGGAAGTATCGGTCGACCGCCGCGCACCGGTGCTCGCAATTCAGATCACAGGAGCGCTGACCAGGGGTTGTGAGGCGGCTGCGCTCGGAGAAGCAGGTCTCGATGGGTCGTCACAGCGCCGCTCGGCGGCCCGTGCGCGATTGTGCTGAGACAGCGGTGAGGGCGGCGGTGAGAAGAGCGGTGAGGGGTGATCCGCACCATGGCCCCATGAACCCGACAACCGACCGCCCGGGCCGTCGCCGCGCAACCGGCATCACCGCCGACCTCGACCGGGAGTGGGATCGCCTGCGCCGCGATCCCCGCGTACTCCGAAGCGCCCGGCGGTGGAGCGAGCGCGGGCTGATCAGCGTCCGGGGACCCCTCGCCGGTCTCCTCCGCGACATCGACGACCTCGACGAAATCGTCACGGCCACACATCGCGACGATCATCGGACCTCCACGGGGACCGAGAACACCACGGGGCGCACGCCAGCGGGGTTCGCCGACGAGGTGTTGCTGGAGCTCGTCGCCGCGAGGAGCGAACAACTCGCCGGGCGCGTCGTGCTGCAACGCGTCCTGCCCGGCTTGCTCTCCCGGTCGCGCCGCTACGTCGACGCCCGGCTCGCCCACGAGACCGCCGATCTCGTGGTCGCCGCGGCGTGGGTGGCTATCCGCGCATACGACCACGAGCGCCGACCGCGGCAAGTCGCCGCGGCTCTCATCTCCGACGCGGTCTTCGCGGCGTTCCGCCAGCCGCATCGTCGGCACTCGGCAACCGAGCAGACGCGCTCGCTCGAGTCGTGGGCCCGGCAGCCGGCCGCCGAGCGATCGGTCGATCCGATCGAGGAACTCGCCGATGTCGTCGAGGAGGCGCAACGGAGGGGTGTCGAGTCACATCATCTCGACCTGCTGCGAGGGCTCGTCCGGACGGGATCGGCCGTCGCAGTCGCCGCCGAACTCGGGGTCACCGACCGAACGATCCGCACCCGTCGGGACCGCGCGGTCGAACATGTTCGACACGCCGTGCTCGCAGCATGACCGGTACGGCTCCAGTCACCGCATCCCCGTCACGGCAGGTCGGTGGATTGCTGCGTGAACACCGCGCGGCGCTTCTCGAGGAACGAGTTGAAACCCTCCTGGGCGTCATCGGTCATCGCCGCAGACGACATCAGGTCGCTGGTGTAGTCATACGCCGCCCCCTGTCCGAGATCGACCTGGGCGTAGAAGCCGCGCTTTCCGAGACCCTTCGAGAGCGCGCTGCCGCGCCCGGCCCGCCGGACGAGATCGGCGACCGCGGCGTCGAGTTCGTCATCGGCGACGACACGGTTGACCAGACCCCAGTCGGCAGCGGTGCGCGCGTCGATCGCGTCACCGGTGAGGGCCAACTCGAGCGCGCGCTTGCGGCCGACGTTGCGGGCGATCGCGACGAGCGGTGTGTGGCAGAAGAGCCCACCCTTGCCGCCCGGGAGCGCGAACGACGATGACTCGGCCGCTACCGCGAGATCACAGGACGCCACCAATTGGCACCCGGCAGCGGTGGCCAATGCGTGCACTCGGGCGACGACCGGCTGCGGGATCGATTGCACCGTGTCCATCATCGTGCGACACACCGCGAACAGTTCGCGCGCCGCGTCGAGATCGGCACCCGCCATGTCGCCGAAGTTGTGTCCCGCGGAAAAGACCGGCCCGTTGGCGGCCAGCACGACCCCGAGCGCGTCAGTCGCACCCGCCTCGTCGAATGCGGCGGTCACCTCCAGCATCACATCGCGCGCGAGCGCGTTCCGCTTCTCGGGCCGATCGAGGGTGATCGTGACCACATCGCCGACGCGGTCGCACAACACGTACTCGTAGCTCATGGTCAATTCTCCCACGTGTGGTCAGAGATCGCCCCTCTCGTGCGAACGTCGCTCCGACTCAGCCGAGCACGAGGGCGACGACCTGTGCGACACGTCCGGGCGGGAACGGCTCGTGCGACAGCAGACGTGAATAGAACAGCGGGCCGGCGAGCACCGCGGCGGCCAGTTCCGGATCGAGATCGGCGCTGAGCTCTCCGCTCGCGATCCCCTCGTCGAGCAGTGCGATGAGCAGGCCACGACGCTCGCGGCTGAAGCCGCGCTGGAACTCGCGAACGCCGTCGTCGTACTGCGCTGCGCTGATCAGCGCGGGGAGGCATCTGGCGAGGTCCGAATCGGCGAGGTGGACCGCCAGCGCCTCGAGCACCGTCGTGACGCGGGCGCGCACCGTGCCCTCCGTGGGTGCGACAACATCCTCCTTGATCGTCTCGAGCGCCGACGCGACAAGGTCGAGTTTGCCTCGCCAGTGGCGGTAGATCGTCGCCTTGCCGACGCCCGCTCGCCGCGCGATCGACTCGATGGTCATCGCGCCGTAGCCGACCTCGGCCAGCTCCTCGATCGTCGCGGAGTGGATCGCGCTGCGGGAGCGCTCGATCCGCGGATCGCAAGCCGATGCGATCACGTCCGGTCGATCGCGTCCAGCGGTTGCGCGTCGGCGGGCGGCGCCGGCCTGTAGCCACGTCCGGCGATGAAGACGACGATGCCGACGATGGCCGCGAGAACCGCCGCTGCGGTGAGCGAGATGTGGAAGGCCGACGTGTACGCGTCGCCCGCCTCGGCCACGAGTGCATCACCCACCCCGGGTGGCGCCTGCCCGGCGACGGCGACCGCCCCGCCGATCGACTCACCGACGACGTCGCCCGCCTCGTCCGGGAGCGCAGCGAGCATGCCTTCGTCGAATTCGTCGCGGTACGCGGCGTTGGTGATCGAACCGAGGATGGCAATACCGAGCGCACCGCCGACCTCGCGGGTGGTGTCGTTGACGGCAGAGCCGACGCCTGCCTTGTTGAGCGGCACGGTCGACATGATCGAACCCGTGCCCGGGGCGACCGTGACACCCATGCCCATGCCGAGGATCACCATCCCGACCGCGATGACAAGGTACGAGGTCGACGCGTCGACGGTGGCCATGACGAGCAAACCGATGACCAGGAACACAAATCCGCCGGTCATCACGTTGGCCGGGCCGAACCGCTCGCCGAGCGCGGCACTACGCGGGGAGACTGCGACGAGCGCTGCGGCCAACGGGAGCGTGGCGACCCCGGCGTCGAGCGGCGAGTAGCCGCGCACGAACTGGAGAAACTGCGTCAGCAGGAAGAAGAAGCCGAACATGATCATGAAGGCGAACGTGATCACGCCGGTGCCGAGCTGGAAGCCGCGGTTGCGGAAGTAGTTCATCGGCAGCATGGGGTGCTCCTGGCGAAGCTCCCAGAGAACAAAGCCGACGAGTGAGACTGCAGCCAGAACGAATGCCCCGGTCACCTCTCCGCTCGACCATCCCTTCGACGGCCCCTCGATGATCGCGTAGAGCAGCGAGGCGAATCCGACGATGGAGAGCGTCGCGCCGAACGGGTCGAGCGGTGTCGACTCTGTGTCCCGTGAACGTGGCGAATAGATCGTGACCGCGATCAGAACGATCGTCGCGGTGACGACGTTGACGAGAAAGGCCGATCCCCACCAGTACGCGGGGAAGATCCACCACTCGGTGAGGAGAAAGCCGACGACCAGTGGACCGAGCGCACCTCCCGCCCCAGCGAAGCCCGCCC
>JASJHI010000281.1:0-9935 GCA_033791105.1 Acidimicrobiia bacterium
CGTCAGGCTCCATGGTCGGCAGCCTACGAGACACCATCACCGCCCGCGGCTGCGGGTGACCGCCCTCAGAACCGCCCATGAGGCCGATGTGGAACGGTCGATCCCTGAAGCCGTAGCCTGCCGATCCGTGACGCAAGCGACCCCTCCCGAGCCGTCTGGCCTCCCGGTTCCGATCGTCCAACTCGATCCGGATCTGCCACTCCCCGCATACGCCCACGAGGGCGACGCCGGACTCGATCTGTACGCCGCAGAGGACGCGACGCTCGCGGCCCGCGGCGGTCGGGCACTGGTACCTGCGGGGATCTCGATCGCGATCCCGATCGGATATGGCGGCTTCGTGCTCCCGCGCAGCGGGCTCGCGCACAAGCACGGGATCAGCGTGGTCAATGCCCCTGGGCTGATCGATGCGGCCTATCGGGGCGAGATCAAGGTGATTCTCGTCAACACCGACCCGACCGACGACTACCAGGTCCACCGCGGCGACCGCATCGCCCAGCTCGTGATTCAGGCCGTCGAGCAGGTCGTGTGGCAGGTGACCGACTCACTCGATGGGCTCGACCGCGGGGGTGGCTTCGGCCACTCCGGCCGCTGACCGCATCTCTCCACCTGCGTTCGCTGCAGCAGCGTCACGCACAGTGCCGGGATCAGCGGTAATCGCTCACACTGGGGGCGGCTGGGTGTTCAGCCCCAGGCGAACACCGGCTGCTCGAACTCGTCGACGCGCTCGTTGACCCGCCCGTCGAGTCCGACCCAGCGGAACTGAACCAACACGGCGCCGGTGGGCGCGTGGATCAGGTCGCCGCCGAGCGGCACCTGCACGACTGGCCGGTCGCTCTCGGGGATCGTCACGAAGCGCGGTGAGTCCGATCGCGTCAATTGGTGAAGGCCCACCCGGTAGACGGCGAGCACCTCGTCCGGGTTCGGCCGCATCTCCACCGATTCGCCGCCCCACACGACCACCGGTGTGATCACGTAGCCAGACCGTGTGGCGTAGTCGTCGAGCAGCCCCAGCACGGCCGTCTGATGGAGCGAG
This sequence comes from Acidimicrobiia bacterium, assembly GCA_033791105.1. GTDB lineage: Bacteria > Actinomycetota > Acidimicrobiia > Acidimicrobiales > Ilumatobacteraceae > JASJHI01. Next base: position 1,034 of record JASJHI010000281.1, read on the forward strand.
ACACCGATCTCCTCGTCGGTCTCGCGCAGCGCTGCGTCAACCGCCGACTCGCCGTCGTCGAGGCGCCCGCCGGGCAGCGCCCATTGCGACGCGTGTTTGTTCAGCCCCGCGCTGCGACGGCACAACACGAACGAGGCGCCGCCCGCCACCCCGGTCATCCGACCGTCGAGACCGGTCGTGTCGGACGGCACAGCCGACATGTCGGCGTCGTCCCACGGGTGGGCATCGTGGTGATCCGAGCCGTGCACAGAGTCGACGACGAGGACGGCGACCGCGGCGTGACGACGCCCATCGAGCGGCACCATCCGGCGTTCGTGGCGCCCGAGATTGGCGGCGAGCCGATCGCGCAACGGCTGCCCGAACTCGACGGGATCGGGAACCAACGGATCGGGGGACGCGCTCGGGTCTCTGATTTCCTCCACCTTGTCAGCCGAGGTGCGGTCAGGACGAGTGCGCAGGAGCAGCGGCGGTCATCAGCACGCCGTCACGGATCCACTCCGCGTCGATGGAGTGCTCGGCGCGGATCAGCACCCGCAGCACCGTGATCAGATCGTCGATCGACGAGATCGGGGCGCCGGCCAGCACCACCAGCACGTCGTCCTCGACGAGTCCGAGTTCGTCAGCGAGCCCGCTCGGCTGCACCGCCCCGATGAGGACGCCTCCGGCTGCCGGTGACATCCCGGCTCCGAGGTCGCCCCACGGACGAACGTGTCGGGACGGATGGACGCCGAGCGCGAGATACGCCTCGATGTCGGCGACGATGTGGCGCCACCCGACGCCGATGATCTCGTACATCGGGTCGAGCCAGTCGCCGAACTCCGCTTGCGAGACGTCGACCGCTGTGCCGACACCGTCATCGGTGAGGCCGAACTCGATCAGCGTGCCACCGCACGGCTCGTGGTCCTTGCGCGCCACCAGCCGGTTCGGCGCCTCCGAGGCCAACACGGTCGCACTCGCGTCGAATCCCGGGAGCCACAGCTGGTCTGCGCGGAGGTCGCCCGGGTCGCCGGGATCTCCCTCGTACGGCGTTCCGGCGAAGGTCGTCAATCGATCCCAGACCCTGTCGAGGCGCGCACCGACGCGGAACTGCGCGTCGAACCGGTCACGGCCCACCACTCACTCCTGCCAGGTGAGCAACTCGCCCGTTCCCTGCATCAAGAGAGTGCCCGGGAAGACGCGCAGTGACGTCGGATGCAGCCGGAGAACACCGAAACCTTCGCTGTCGGCGGACTCCCACCCGGGGATCATGCTGGGGTCGTATCCGACCGGCTGGGGGCCGTTCACGAAGCGCTCCCACCCCGCGTGTTTTGACGCCACGTCATTCTCCCAGACGGTCGTGCACTCGGCGGTGCACACGTCCTGGGACGCATCCCAGTACGTCAGCGAGATCCTCGGCTCGTGATCGAGATGCTTCGCCTTGACCGACATCGGGCTGGTCAGGATCCACCCTGTGAGCGCGTCGCCATCCCACTCCCAGATCGGATGGAGCACCCGCGTGCGCGGCTGGCCGGAAGCATCGACAGTGGCGACGGTCGCCCAGACGATCCGGTGTGCGGTCTCGATGAATGCAAGGGCGGTGTCTGCGAGTGTGGTCATGGTTGTCTCCCCGGTCGGCGCTGCTCTGGCGAGGAGCCTATTGCAGGGCGGACCCGTCAGCCGCGGTAGCCGTTGGTGATGGGGAGACGGCGGTCCTTGCCGAAGGCCTTGGTGGTCACGCGGACGCCCGGCGGGCACTGGCGCCGCTTGTACTCGGCGATGTCGACGAGCCGCGTGATGCGCCGCACCAACTCCTCGTCGTATCCGAGATCGACGATCTCGCCGGCGGTGCGGTCGTCCTCCACGTACAGCTCGAGGATCGGGTCGAGCACCTCGTACGACGGCAGGCTCTGGTCGTCGCGCTGGTCGGGGCGCAGCTCGGCCGACGGCGGTTTGGTGATGACACCCTCTGGCACGATCTCGCGACCGGCTCGCCGGTTGACATACCGGCAGAGGTCGTAGATCCGCAGTTTGAGAACGTCCTTGATGACCGCGTAGCCACCGACGGAGTCGCCATAGATCGTGAAGTAGCCGACCGCCATCTCACTCTTGTTGCCGGTGGTCAGCACCATCCAGCCGAATTCGTTCGACAGCGCCATGAGGAGCTGCCCGCGGCAACGGCTCTGGATGTTCTCATAGGTGAGACCGGGTTCGCGGCCCTCGAACGAGGGGCCGAGCATGTCGAGATACGCCTGGAACGCTGGCTCGATCGGGATCGTGCGGTAGTCGAGTCCGAGGTTCTCCGCGAGCGCGGCAGCGTCCGATTTCGAGTGATCGCTCGAGTAGCGGGACGGCATGGAGACGCCGTGGACGTGATCGGGCCCGAGCGCGTCGGCCGCGATACATGCGACGATCGTCGAGTCGATGCCGCCCGAGAGTCCGATCACGACGTCCGTGAAACCGTTCTCGCGGCAGTAGTCGCGAGTGCCGAGCACGAGCGCGTCGTACAGCTCACGGTCCGGATCGAGGTAATCGGCGACGGTCGACGGCAACGTCGCGTCGTGGACGACCGGCGCCGACGAAACATGGACGGTGGGGAGCAGCGCCTCGGTCGCGCGTCCCCGCGGATCGAGGAGGCGCTTGCGGTACACGGGCGGGATCGAGACATCGACGATCAGGAGCTCCTCGGTGAACTGGGCGGCCCGACCGAGCATCTCACCAGCGTGATCGACGACGATCGAACCGCCATCGAAAAGGAGTTCGTCCTGGCCGCCCACCTGGTTGACGTAGACGATCGCACAGTGCGCATCGGCCGCCCGCGTCGACACGATGCGCTCGCGCAGTTCGACCTTGCCCGCGTGGAACGGTGAGCCGTTGATGTTGATGTTGAGCTCGGCGCCCGCCGCCGCCTGCTCGGCGAGCGGGCCGGTCGGGCTCCAGATGTCCTCGCAGATCGACACTCCGACCTTGACCCCGCCGATCTCGTACAACTCGAGGGGGTCCGAGTCGTGGCCGGGGGTGAAGTAGCGCTGCTCATCGAACACCATGCTGTTGGGGAGCAGGCGCTTGTGATAGGTGCCGATCATCTCGCCCCCTGCACACACCGCAGCGGCGTTGTAGAGGTCGCGGTCCTGATCGACGAATCCCAGCACAGCCGCGCACCGACCGGTGCGAGTCGCGAACTTCGAGAGCACCCCGATGTTGTCGGACACGAATCCGGGCTTCAGCACGAGATCTTCGGGCGGATAGCCGACGGTCGCGAGCTCGGGGAACGCGACGATGTCGCACCCGGCCTCCTCGGCGCGGTCGTAGGCCTCTGTGAGGCGCGCGAGGTTGCCCTCGAGATCGCCGACCGTCGGGTTGAGCTGGGCGAGCGCGACACGGAGCACCGTCACCCCCGAAAGGCTACTCGCAGACCATTGCGTCCCTCTGCAACAAATGACCTCTGATCTGGCACTATGAAAGGTCGTGCGTTTGATTGCGGTGATGGTCGCTGGTGTCGTGTTGGCAGCCGCGTGCACGCCGAGCGAGGGTCCCAAGTCGATCCCGCTGCCGACCTCGGCCGACACGACCTCGACCACGACCACAGTCCCGGAATCGACCACGACCACGGTCCCGGAATCGACCACGACGACAACGATCGTTCCGCCGAAGTACGAGGCAACGATCAGGCGTACGACCGACGGGGTCCCACACATCAGCGCTGACGATCTCGCGAGCGTCTCCTACGGTCAGGGCTGGGCCAGCGCTGAAGACCACGGCTGCTCGCTGATCGATCAGGTGCTCAAGGTCTACGGTGTCCGCGCCGCGAATCTGGGGCCCGGTGAGAACGGCGAGAACATCGAGAGCGACTTCGCATGGCGGGCGATCGACATCGTCGGCGCCGCCACGCCGGACTTCGACGCCGCGCCAGAGGCGGTGGTCGAGCGGTTCCAGGCGTTCGCCGCCGGTTGGAACGCGGCGCTGAACGACGCCGGCGCCGACGGACTCCCGGGGTGGTGCGACGAAGCGGACTGGGTTCGTCCGGTCCAGCCGGTCGAGGTCTACGTCTACGCGCGATCGCTCGCACTGATCGCCAGCGGGACCCGGATGGCGCCGTTCATCCCCTCTGCTGCCCCACCGGAACCCGCGGAGGCGACCGAAGTGGAGGGGTTCGCCCGGCGAGGCGACACGCCGACCGAGGTCTCCGATGCCGTCGACCTCGAGGCCCTCGCGCGCCTCGACATCTTCCCGACCGACACGGGCAGCAATGCGTGGGCGGTCGGACGCCAGCGCACCGAAGGCGGACGCGGAGGGATGGTGGTGGCCAATCCACACTTCCCATGGGAAGGTGAACTGCGCTTCGCCGAGGTGCACCTCACCGTGCCGGGCGAAGTCGACATGTATGGGGCGCAACTGCTCGGTGTACCCGGGGTCGGCATCGGATTCAACGAAGGTGTCGCCTGGGGGCACACGGTGTCAGCCGGCAAGCGGATGACCGCGTACCGCCTCACGCTCGACCCGGCCTCGCCCACGTCGTACCTGGTCGACGGCGAGTCGCGGGCGATGACGCCGACCGATCATTCCATCGAGATTCTGCGTCCCGACGGAACGGTCGACGCCGAGGAACGCACCCTCTGGCGCAGCGAGTACGGACCGATCATCGACTTCCCGGGCGTCGGCTGGACGACGACGACCGCGATCACCTATCGCGACGCCAACATCGACAACGGCGAGTTCATCGAACAGTTCAGTGCCCTCATCGAGGTCGAGAACCTGCTCGAGTTGATCCAACTCAGCGAGCTCTACCAGGGCATGCCGCTGTTCAACACCGTCGCCGCCGGTGCCGACGGCTCGGTGTGGTACGCCGACACGTCCGCCACACCCAACCTCAGCCCCGAGGCCGAGCAGGCGTTCCGCTTGCAGTTGTTCGCCGACCCGCTCACCCAGGCTGCATGGAGCGCAGGTGTCGCGTTGCTCGACGGATCCACCGATCTGTTCGACTGGCTGGACGTGGAGGGCGCACGCGATCCCGGGCTCGTGCCCTTCGAAGGAATGCCGAAGGTGGTCCGCGCCGACTACGTCTTCAACGCCAACGACAGCTACTGGGTGCCGAGCGCGGAGTTCACCCTCGAAGGCGATTTCTCGATCCTGCAGGGGCAACAAGGCACGCCGCTCACGATGCGCACCCGCCAGAACGCGGCGGTGCTCGATGCGTCCAACACGATGGGCTTGAGCGGCGACGATGCACTGTTCTCGGGCGAAGAGCTGCGCGACGCAGTGTTCGACAATTCGTCACACAACGCACTGCTGCTGCGCGACAGCGTCGTCGAAGCGTGCACGCTGACGCCGGTCGTCGAAGTTCCCGAGTTGCTCGGCGACGACGGCGAGATCGTGCTCCCGGCGGAAGCGGTCGACCTCAGCGCGGCGTGCCGCGAGCTCGGCGACTGGGACGGAAGATTCGACCTCGACCGCGGCGGCGCCGTGATCTGGCGTGAGACGATGGCGAGGTTCTCCGAGCGCGACCAGAAGTCGATGGGCGCACTCTTCGGCGACCCGTTCGACCCGGCACGGCCGACCGAGACCCCCTCAGCGCTCAATCCCGATCACACGGCGGTGCTCAGCGCGATGGCGCGCGCGGTCCAGACGCTGACTCACGCCGGCTTCGGGACCGACACGACGCTCGGCGCGGCGCAGTTCACCGACCGCGGGCAGAGCCGCATCCCGCTCCACGGCGGCCTGGACAGCGACGGTGTCACCAACATCGTGGCGTGGTCGAGCAACTCGTCGTCGACCGAGCCGGCTGCGACGCGGGACGCACCGGCCGTGTCCGACAGCGCATTGCGCGGCGAGGGCTACCCGGTGAACTCGGGTACGAGCTTCGTGATGACGGTCGATCTGTCCGGCGACGAAGTTCGGGCGTGGGCGCTCCTCACCTACGGCCAGACCGGCGACCGGGAGTCCCCCGACTTCGACGTCCAGACGATCCGGTTCAGCGACAAGGCCTGGCGCACGGTCGCCTACACCGCGACAGAGATCGCGGCCGACCCCAACCTCACCGAGGAGCACGTCACCGGCGAATGATCGTCGCGAGCACCTCTGGTGGCGAGACCTGTGAAGGTGAGACGGGGAGTGACCTACTGGAAGTAGCCGAAGACATCGACGACGAGTTCGGTGCCCGAGAAGGAGTAGAACCTCGAGGACCCGCCCGCCAGTTTGGTGAATGCCAGTGCAGCTCGAATCTGGCCCGCCTTGGTGCTGTTCACGTTCGACACCAGCGGCCACGGACCACTCGGCCACGCTGTCACGTACCCGCCCGCCCATGTGCCGGCCAGCGTGATGTTCTGGGCGACACCTGTCGCCCCATTCGGCACCGACCCCGGATTGAGGGTGCGGATGGATCCTGGACCCATCGTGGAGAATCCCTGCGGAATCCGCGTATCGACCTCACGAGTGGGTGCGATCCGGACGAAGCGCCCGGCGGTGGACGACGCTGCGCTCGAGTCGCTGAACCAACCGACCACATCGAGCACGATGTCGTCGACGTTGTGCAGCCGCACGTCGACCGAACCGTCCGCGCCGATCGGCACCACGACCTGGTTCGCCCGCACGTCGCCGACACCACCGGACCGGCCATTGACGTTGACGTTCGAGGTACTCGGCAGGGGTGCGCCTCCCGGATAGACGGTCACGTGGCCCGACGTGGCTCGGCCACCGCTCAGTCCGGTTGCGATGAGCGCTACCGACCCCGCTGACGCGGGCACACCGAACTTTCCGGCGATCGGAACGTTGAGGTCGTCCTGGAGAGAGTTCCTCGAGATCCGCGTGTACTGGTTTCCCGCGCCCGACGGCAGACGCGAGTCGATGGCGCGTACTGGGTCGACGACGTTGTAACGGCCCGCTCGCGTGGCGCCGGGGGACGGGACGAAGTAGCCGCTGACATCGACGATCGCATGAGTCGTCGACCAGACGTACAGCAAGATGTTGCCGTTCGCGTCGACTGGCACGATCGCGGTGTTGGCGACAGCCTCGCCCGTCTCCGCATTGACGTTCGAAGTCGCGGGACGCTTGGTCCTGGGCTCCCATGCGGTCGCGTACATGCCGCCGGCCGGCCCGACCATCGTCAGGTTGACCAGCGCCGCGGTCGCTCCCGACGGAGCATCGACATCGATGACCCGGGTGGTGCCGCCGCGGATGCGCGTCGCCGGATTCTGCTGGCGACTGTCGAACGCGCGCATCGGCGTGTCGAGCGGCTCGAAGCGCTGCGGACCACTCGCCGCCGTCGGCGCCAGATCGATCGAGATCCGGCGAACGCTCGAACCCGCGTTCAGCGTGTACCACAATGCGTACCCGTCCGGCTCGAGGACGAACGCCATGTCAGCGGCGGAAAAGGTGAGGTTGGCGAACGGCGAGTTGTAGTCGACAGTGCCGTTCGATCTGCGCAGCCACATCCGCCCGCTGCCGCCGTCGACGAAGAGGTAGCCACCGTCATATTGGGCCGGCCACGCACCGTCGGGGATGAACGCGCCGGCCGTGATGTACTGGCCGAGGCCACGGCCGTACGCCGTGATCGGGTCGGTGACTCCGGCGGGCGGGCCGGGGCAGGGAACGGTCTGGCCTTGCGGGCACGGCCCCTCCCGATCGTTCCACCCGTAGTTCGCACCCTTGATGCCGTTGTTCACTTCCTCGTAGGTGCCCTGCCCGACGTCGTTGATGAAGAAGCGGGTGGCGGGGGTGTTCGGGTCGAACGCGAACCGATAGGCATTGCGAATGCCCCACGAGTAGATCTCGCGGCACGACGTCGTCGGCGTCGAGGGCACGTTGCCGCGGCTGCCGCACGCGACGGTGCCTGCGCCCGACAACGGATTGCCCGCGGCGGGCCCACCGGTGAAGCGGTTGAGCCGGAGGATCTTCCCGTTGAGGAGTGAGAGGTCCTGCGCAGCGTTGTTGGATCCCGCGCTTCCGGAGTTGCCGCGTGGATCGCGCCCGGCGTCCCCGGTCGCGACGTAGAGAAATCCGTCATTGCCGATCTCGATGTCGCCGCCGTTGTGGTTGCCGTTGACCGACGAGATGTTGTCGAGCAGCACGCTCTCGCTGCCGGGGATAATCGTGTCGCCGACCATCGTGAACACGCTGACCCGATTGACGCACCCGCCGGGGAACCCGGGTGCGTGCCGGGTGTAGTACATGTAGACGCGTTGGTTGGTGCCGAAGTCCGGATCGTGCGTGAAGCCGAGCAGGCCCCGCTCCGAACCCGAGCACACCGACAGGTCGATCGCCGGTGTCGGCGACACGGCGCGGGTGACCGAGCTGATGAGCCGGACGCGACCCGTGTGCTGTTCGAGCACCGCGACGCGGTTGTACGGGAGCTGCTCGATCCCCGTCGGTGACGAGATCCCCGCTACCTGACTGTCGGTGAATCCAGCCGGCAGCGCGTGCACGGCAGACGACTCGGTGCCGACGACCGCCGCGACCGTGACCGGTACAGCCATCGCGAGGGCGAGGAGGGAGAACAAGGCTCTGCGCATCCCCGTAACGTAATCGCAATATGTGCGGCGGTGGGCTTCAGGACACGGCCTGCAGACGGTTTCGCGGCTGTTAACACGCCGTTCACGATCGGGCAACCGCACCGCAACCCCCTGCTGCGACGATCCCGTTCGCTCGAAGTGGCACGTATCCTTGACGCTTCGCTCAACGCGCACACTTCGCATCCCCCACCACAACACGAAAGTTTGAGGCACCTGTGGTCTACAAGGCTGAGTACATCTGGATCGACGGCACCGAGCCCACGGCGATCTGTCGTTCGAAGACGAATATCCTGCCAGACGGCGCCGATCTGCCGATCTGGGGCTTCGACGGCTCGAGCACCAACCAGGCCACCGGCGACAAGAGCGACTGCGAACTCCAGCCCGTCGCCAGCTACCCCGACCCGATCCCTGGTGGTGAC
>JASJHI010000282.1:0-3445 GCA_033791105.1 Acidimicrobiia bacterium
GAGCTCCGTCGTCGTCGAATCGTCCGCTTCGTCGGTTGCCGGGGGGTCGGACGAGGCAGGGTCGGTCGCCGCCGAGTCGGTCGACGGAGCGCCCGTCGAGGCCGGTTCCGTCGCCGCTGCCGCCGTCGGCGGGGCACTCCCGCCGCCCTGTCCGGCCGAGGTGACGGAATCTCCTGACGAACAAGCCGCGGCCACGAGACCGACGACGACCAGTGATCCAAGTGCGATCCGGCGGCTCATCGATCGGTCGTCCTCATGTCGCGGTCATCCTTTCACGGCACCAGCGGTGAGCCCGCGCACGAGTTGGCGTTGGAAGAGGATCAGCACGATGACGATCGGGATCGCCGCGATCACGGTGCCCGCCATCACGAGATTCGGCTGATCGATACTCGACTTGCTGAGCAGGCGCAGCCCGCTCTGCACGGTGTTCTTGTCGGTCTCCGTGATGATCAGGTTCGGCCACAGGTACTGATTCCAGGTGCCGAGGAAGCTGAACAGGGCGAGCGCGCCGAGCGTCGGGCGCACGAGTGGAACGGCAACGTGGCGGAGGAATCCGAGATGGCCGACGCCGTCGATGCGCGCCGCGTCGCGCAGGTCGGGCGGTAGCGTGAGGAATGCCTGGCGCATCAGGAAGACCCCGAACGCCGTCGCGAGGAACGGGACCGAGAGGCCCTGGTAGGTGTTGAGCCAGCCCAGCGAGTCGATCGTGTCGAAGTTGACGACGAGCGTCGCCTCCATCGGCACGAGCAACGTCGCCAAGAACAGCAAGAAGAGCAGGGTGCGGCCCGGGAATCGGAGGAACGCGAACGCGTACGCGGCGAGCAACGCGGTGACGAGCTGGCAGGCGGTGACGATGACGGCGACGATTGTGGAGTTGAGGATGTACCGGCCGAGGTTGCCGTTGGTCCAGGCGTCCCGGAGGACGTCGAGCGTGAACGGGCCGGGGAGCAGCGGGTTCTTCAGCACCTCGTCGCCCGGCTTGAGAGCCGCGATCACGGTCGTGTAGATCGGGAACAAGACGAGAAATGAGACGACCAGCAGCAGTGCGTACCGGCCGATGCGTCCCCATCCGCTCGGATCGTCGAACGCCCGCGAGCGGAACTCCTTCGGCGGCGGTTTGGTCGGCGCATCGGCGGTGAGCTTCGCGGCATCAGTCGCCATAGTGCACCCGTTTCCCGATCCCGCGCAGCTGCAGTGCTGACAGGGCGAGCAGGATCACGAACAGCAGCACCGCAGCACCCGCCTGGAGGCCTGCATCGTTGCGGATCGGTGAGTTCTGGCCGTACACGAAGTAGGTGATCGTCGTCGTCGAGTCGTAGGGCGCGGGTCCTCCATCCGTGAGCAGATCGACTTCGCCGTACGCCTGAAACGCCCGCGTCGTCAGGACGATGAGGACGAAGAGCAGCGTCGGGCCGAGCATCGGCACGGTGATCGCCCAGAAGCGGCGCACGCCGCCCGCTCCATCCACGGCGGCCGCCTCGTGGAGTTCACGCGGGATCGACTGCAGGCCTGCGGTGACGAGGATGAACGTGAACCCGAGATTCGCCCACACGCTCGACGCGGCGACGGCGGTGAGCGCGGTGCCGGGATCCTGCAGCCAGCCGGGGTCCTTCACCGACGGAAAGAGCGTGCTGAACCAGCCGACGTTGGCGAGCGCACCGACCGACGGTTGGAGGAGAAACAACCACATCAGGCTCGCCACCGCCACCGATGTGGCGACCGTCGAGGAGAAGACCGTGCGGAAGACGCCCATCCCGCGCAGGTACTTGTCTGCCAACACCGCAAGGCCGACGCCGAGGATCAGTCCAGCCGGCACCGTGAGGAACGCGAACTTCACCGTGACCCACAGCGCGTTCTGGAACTCACTGCTGCGGAAGATGTCGACGTACTGGCCGAACCCGTTCGACGTACAGACGTCGCCGAACGCGCTGCACCGCTGCTGGCCGAGCCATACCGCCCGCACCAACGGGTAGACGACGAAGACGGCGAGGATGATCGCGGAGGGGGCGAGCATCGCCAGCCCTATCGGCAGATCGCCGAGCCGGCGGCGTCGTCTCGGCTCCAGATTGCTCACCAGCGCGACGATACGCGCGTTCCCGGTCACCGGCAGGCGACCAGCCACGAACCCCGCGAGCGACAGCCGCGCGATCGGCCACGGGCGACCGGGAGCCGGGCCGCGGGTGGTCGGGCGGCGCGCAGTAACGTGACGGTGTGACCGACGCGACGACATCCCCCGATGGCGAGCCGCACGACGGCGAGCCGAGCGCGGACATCGATCTCGACGCGATCGAGGCCGATCTGAATCGAGTCGAGCGCGCGCTCGGCGATCTCGCCGAGGGTACGTACTTCGCTGATTCGGACACGACCGATCGGCCGGCCCACACCGCGGCGACCGAATCCGCCTGATGCAGAAGCGGAGAGCCATCGCCTCACTCGCGTCGATCGCCGCGCTCGCCGCCGCACTTGCCGCGGCCGCCCAGCGCGCCAAGTACAAACCGCTGCCCACCCGGTTCCGGCGTTCCGCGAAGGTCTGGAAGTTGTCGGCGCGCAACTCCGGTCGATTCGCGATCAGCAAGGTGCGCGGCATCGGGAGCCCGGAGGAGCGCCGGGCGGAACTCGACGAGCAGTTCGCCATCCGCACCGCCGAAGATGTCGCCAAGGAACTCGGCGAGATGAAGGGCGTCCTGATGAAGGCCGGCCAGCTCATCTCGTTCATCGTCGAGGCGCTGCCCGACGAGGCCCAGGACGCATTGGCGACGCTCCAGTCGAACGCATCGCCGATGTCGCCGACGCTCGCGGCGAGCGTGGTCAAGGGCGACCTCGGAGCACCGCCCGAGAAGGTGTTCCTCGACTGGACCGACCTGCCGGTCGCCGCGGCCTCGATCGGCCAGGTGCACAAGGCGGTCACCCACGACGGGCGCGATGTGGCGGTCAAGGTCCAGTATCCCGGCGTGCACGGCGCCATCGAGAGCGACCTCGATGCTGCCGAGGTCATGTACTCGATGTTCCAGTCGATGATGCTCAAAGGTCTCGACGCGAAGAGCCTCGCCGACGAGCTGCGGGCGCGGATGCGCGAGGAGCTCGACTACCAACTCGAGGCGCGCAACCTCGTCGACTTCTACACCGCGTTCCAAGGTCACCCGTGGGTGCGGATCCCCGAACTCGTGCCCGAGTACTCGACCGAGCGGTTGCTCACGACCGAGTGGATCGACGGCTTGACGTTCGACGAATTCCGCGCCACCGAGAGCGCCGAGACGAAGCTGCGTGCGGGCGAGGTCGTCTGGCGTTTCGCGCAGCACGCGATCCACCGCTGTGGAATGTTCAACGGCGACCCGCATCCGGGCAACTACCTCTTCGAGCCCGGCGGTCACGTGACCTTCATCGACTTCGGGTTGTGCAAGCGGTTCACGGTCGACGAGATCGAGATCTTCAACGAGATGATCCG
>JASJHI010000283.1:0-3363 GCA_033791105.1 Acidimicrobiia bacterium
CCTCGCCCGCTTCGAGCATCCGGGCGAGCCAGTAGACGGACGCGTCCGGATCGGAGCCGCGCATCGACTTGATGAATGCGCTGACGACGTCGTAGTGGTCGTCGCGCCCATAGCGCAGCGCGCTCGTGCCGAGCGCCGCCTCGACATGCTGCAACTCGATTGGAGACCGGCCGGCCAATGCACACGACACCTCGAGCGCGGTGAGAACCTGGCGGCCGTCGCCGCCGGCACGGTCGACGAGGAGATCGATCGCATCGTCTGCTGCGGTCTGCCCCTCCGCTTCGAGCCCGCGCTGCACGAGTCGGGCGATCGCCGCGCGGTCGAGCGGTTCGAGCCGGAAGAGCGTCGAACGACTGCGGAGCGGCGGATTCACCTCGAAGAACGGATTCTCGGTCGTCGCGCCGATCAGTGTGAGCGTGCCGTCCTCGACTGCGGGCAGCAGCGCATCCTGCTGCGCCTTGTTGAACCGGTGGATCTCGTCGAGGAACAGAATGGTTCCTTGCCCGCGTTCGCCGAGTCGATGGTTCGCCTCTTCGATCGTCTGCCGCACATCCTTCACACCGGCATTCACGGCCGAGAGCTGCACGAAGTGCCGGTCGGTCGAGCCTGCAACAGCAAGCGCCAGCGTCGTCTTACCGGTGCCGGGCGGGCCCCACAGCAGCGCTGATGTGAGTCGGTCTGATTCGACGAGCCGTCGCAGCGGCCGCCCCTCCCCTACCAGGTGATCCTGCCCGACAACGTCGTCGATGGTGCGCGGCCGGAGGCGAGCCGCGAGCGGCGCCCGTGCTCGACGACGTTCGTCGGCGGCAGCAGCGAACAGGTCGTCACCCATCCGATCTACGGCCACCGGGTCCGCGGATGCTTGTCGAGCCCGGCGTCAACGGCCGAGCACTCGCGCGTAGGCAACCCGCCGGACTCCGACGATCTGATCGATGAGCCAACCTCGCTCGACCCATCGCCAGTCGACGAATTCGTCTTGGTCCGGGGTCGGCTCGATCGAATCGTCGTGAACCAGGAACGTGAACCACCGTTGTGCCTGCCCGAGCCGCTTCCCCGACTGGCGTACCCGATCGGGCCACTCGTACACGGTCCAGTCCTCGTACTCCTCGACGAGCGAGACCTCATCGCGACCGAGCCCGGTCTCCTCGAGAAGCTCGCGCCACACGGCCGCTTCGGGCTCCTCGCCGACGTCGATTCCCCCTTGTGGGAGTTGCCATTGACCCCGTATGTCACTGCGTTCGAACGCCATCAGCCTGCCGGCCGAGTCGGTGACCACGGCGACCACTCCGGCCCGGAAGTGCATACTTGGCATCGCCGAGATGGTACCGGTGCGATCACGTCCCGGCGATCGATTCCGCGAGGCCGTTGCGACGTTCCGATGTGCCGGTCCGAAGTGCTGGTCCGAAGTGCCGGTCCGCTGCAGGCGCGCTCAGCGACCGAGGGTCCGCAGGCGTTGGCCGGCGTCGGCGAATTCGGGATCGTGCTCGACCAAGGCCGCGAACGTACGCCGTGCCGCAATCGGATCGCCGACCCGGTCGTAGAGATCGGCCAACACGTACCACTCACGGAGATTGTGCTCGCGCACCCGCTTCGCCGTCTTGGCCGATGTCATGACCTTGATCGCCCCACGGAGGTCGCCTTGATCCGCGAGTGCGCTCGCCGCGACGATCCGGCCCTCGGCGAGGATCTCTTGCGCAGGTGACGCGTTGCGGATATCGAGCCACAGACGCTCGACGGCCGCCCATCGCTCGAGCCCCCGATACGTGTCCGCGAGGACCGGCAGCAGTGCGATGGAGGGGCGAAGTTCGTGCGCCCGCTCGAGCGCCTTCGCGGCCTGCCGATAGCGGCCGAGCCGGTAGCAGGCGAGACCGAGCACCTCCTGGACCGCCGCCACGTCGGGGGCATCCTTGGCAATCGAGGTCGAGACGCGACGGGCCTCCTCGAATCGTTCGCGATCGAGCGACTCGGACGCTTGCGCAAGCCGCTCCGCGATACGTGTCGCGCGCTCCGCCCCGACCGCTTCGTGCAACTCCACCGACAGCTCGGGATCGAGGGGCCGCGGGCTTCGTCGATTCGTGCTCGCTCGCTGCGCCTCGCCTCCGGACCCACGACCGGCGGACCCACGCACGGCTCGGGCACTGGCAGCTTGTGCGGCCTCGCGGACGGAGCCCTCGTCGATCCACTCCTCGGTGGTGCGGGCCTCGATCTTCGCGCGCTCGTGGTCGGGATCGACCGGCGCGCGGGGTGCTCGTTGCGCACGGACTTCGAGCGCTCGGCGCTCGGCAGCGGTGAACGGTCGGTCGGAGTGGGACCGGTCAGATGACGAACGGCCGCCAGAGGAACGATCCACCGAGTAGCGGCCCGACGACGATCTGCTGGACGAGGAACGGCCCGACGAAGACCGGTCCGACCGCGATCGGTCGCCACTCGTACCGCGCCCTCGCGACGACCCGGATCCTTTGGAGGAACCTGATCCTTTCGAGGATCCCGAGCCGCGGGACGGTCTCGAATCGGAACCGCCGGACCGGGATCCCGAACCACTCGACCGTCCGCCCTTCGCACCCCCACCGTCTCGGCCACCACTCCGTGAGCCGCCGGGACGGGAGGAACCTCGCCCGGACCCGCTGGCGGATGGCGAACCGGACTCGGAGGACATGGTCCACTATGCTACGGGCGCACTGCGAGACCGGGACGCCCGGTCGAAAACGCGACGAACGCACCGCCGGCAGACCCGGGCGGTGCGTTCATCGATCGAAATCCGGCGACGTCCTACTCTCCCAGGGGATCACTCCCCAAGTACCATCGGCGCTGACAGGCTTAACTTCCGTGTTCGGGATGGGAACGGGTGTGACCCTGTCGCTATGGTCACCGAAATCAGTTGTCAATGAGGAAACTCCTCAAGGACTCCAGAGCAAGCACGAGCTGTTCAATCCAAGCCCTCGGCCGATTAGTACCGGTCGGCTGAGCGTGTTGCCACGCTTACACCTCCGGCCTATCAACGTGATGGTCTCGTCACGGGCCTTACTGCGTTACCGCATGGGAATACTCATCTTCACACGGGTTTCCCACTTAGATGCTTTCAGCGGTTATCCCTTCCGTAGGTAGCAAATCTGCGATGCCGTTGGCACGACAACAGACACACCAGAGCTACGTCCGTCCCGGTCCTCTCGTACTAAGGACAGCCTGTGTCAATATTCCTTCGGCTGCGGAGGATAGGGACCGAACTGTCTCACGACGTTCTGAACCCAGCTCGCGTACCGCTTTAATGGGCGAACAGCCCAACCCTTGGGACCTGCTTCAGCCCCAGGATGCGATGAGCCGACATCGAGGTGCCAAACCTTTCCGTCGATATGGACTCTTGGG
>JASJHI010000284.1:0-3526 GCA_033791105.1 Acidimicrobiia bacterium
GGCCACGATGTCGCGGTGATCGAGGTGGATGAGGTGACCGCTCGCTCGATCGGCGAAGAACTCGACGTCCAGGTCGTCGTCGGCAGCGCGACCGTGCCGTCCGTGCTCAAGGCGGCGCGCATCGACCGGGCCGGGCTGCTCGCCGGGGTCACTCAGAACGATGAGGTGAACCTCATCGCCTCGCTCCTCGCGAAGGAGGCCGGCGTCCCGCAGACCGTCGTTCGGATCCAGACCGACGAGCTGCGCGGCGATGCGGGTGCCGCGCTGCGCGAGACGATGCGGGCCGACGTCGTCATCGACCCCGATCTCGACACCGCCGATGAGGTCATGGAGCTCGCGCACACCGGCGGTGCGGACGAGGTCTATCCAATGGCCGGCGGCGATCTCGTCGTGCTCGGTGCCGTCGTTGGCGCTTCGTCAGCGTTCGTCGGTCAGGACCTGCGGACGATCGGCGAATCGTTCGAACCCAACTGGCAGTTCCTGTTCGGAGCGTTGACCCGTGACGGTGAGACCGTCATTCCCCGTGGAGCGCAGACGATCGAGGCGGGCGACCACGTGCGCGTGCTCGCCACCCGGAAGGCGCGTCGCGAGATCATGGAGCTGCTCGGCGCGGCGACTCGACGTGCGCGGCGGGTGATGGTCCTCGGGGGAGGCTCGGTGGGCTCGCGCGTGGCCGAACGCCTCACCGACGAGGGCGCTGAGGTGACACTCGTCGAGTACGACGGGGAGCGCGCCCGCGATCTCGGCGAACGGTTGCGACGCGTCTCGGTTGTGCAGGGTGACATCACCGACACCGAACTGCTCCTCGAGGAGTCGATCTCGGCGATGGATCTCGTCATCGCGGCGACGGGCGACGACTCGGCGAACGTGCTCGCGTGTGCCTACGCGGCGGCCCAGGGCGACGCATTCACCGTCGCCGTGCTGCACCGGCTCGCATTGTTGCCACTGGTTCGCCAGTTCGGAATCGACGCGATGCTCAGTCCGCGTACGGCGTCGGCCAACGCGGTCCTCCGCCAGGTCCGCGGTGGAACCGCCTCGGTGGCGACGTTCCTCGAGAGTGACGTCGAGGTCAACGAGTTGGAGATCCAAGCCGGAAGCCGAGCTGACGGGATGAAGGTCGCCGATCTCCATCTTCACCATGACGTGTTGCTCGGCGCGGTCATCCGGCCCGGTGAACACGGAGAGATCATCCGCGGCCGCACTGTTCTCAAGGCCGGTGACAACGTCGTCGTCTTCGCGCGGCCCGGATCGCTGCAGTTGGCGCGCAAGGCATTCGAGGCGTGAACCTCCTTCAGCCGAACCGCCGTTCCTCGTGGTTCGGTGATCGCGGCGAACGGCTGCTCGCGGCCAACCGGACGCCATCACTCGCCGCCAACGTCGTCGGCGTATCGGTTGCGGTCGTCGGGATGGGCATCTTCGTAGCCGGGCTGATCGAATGGGCCGACGGTGGGCCCGACACGATGGCTCTGTTGAGCTACGGCCTCGGCGCGGCGGTCGCCGGCGCCGTTCTCTGGTGGAAGACGCTCGTCCCCTCCGAGATTCGTATCGTGGATGTCTTCATCACGGTGAGCTTGGCGTGGATCGCGATGGCCGCCGTGGGTGCGGTTCCGTACCTGCTGACCGGTCATTTCGACCGTGTCGACGACGCGTTGTTCGAATCCATCGCAGGCTTCACCACCACTGGCGCCACCGTCACCGCCGACATCGAGGCCACCTCGCGCGGTCTGCTCTTTTGGCGGTCGACGACCCAATGGATCGGCGGCATGGGCGTGATCGTGCTCGTCGTCGCCGTACTTCCGACGATCGGTTCCGGCGGGATGAGCTTGCTGCAGGCAGAGGCTCCGGGCCCGACCGGCGAACGGCTCACCCCGCGGGTGCGCGAGACGGCTCGGCGCCTCTGGGCGGTGTACCTCGGCTTCACCTGGATTCTCGCTCTGCTCTACGCGCTTGCAGGGATGAGTGTGTACGACGCAGTGAGTCACAGCTTCACCACCGTGTCGACCGGGGGCTTCTCCCCGTATCAGTCGTCGATGGGACACTTCGACTCGGCGACGATCGAGTGGATCTGCATTCTCGGGATGCTGTTCGCCGGCGGCAGCTTCACCCTCTATTACCGCGCGATCCGGAGGAACCCGAAACCATTGCTTCGATCGACCGAGTTTCGCGTGTATCTCCTGATCGTCGCCGCGATTTGCCTGTGGGCGTTCGTCTCGTCGGGCTGGGACGGCGGTCAGTCGGCGGGTTTCCGCGACTCGTTGTTCACCACGGTGTCATTCGTGACCACCACCGGCTACGTGACGACCGAGTACGGCCTCTGGAGCGAGACGGCCCAGTCGCTGCTCCTGCTCGCGTTGCCGATCGGAGCCATGGCCGGCTCGACGGCAGGCGGCATCAAGATCATCCGTGTGATGGCGGTCGCCAGCTTCGCCCACCGCGAATCGCTGAAGCACCTCCATCCCCGGCTCGTTCGCCCGATCCGGGTCGGCAACGGCATCCTGCCCGACGACGTGGCGGGCAAGGTCGTCGGTTTCATCTTGTTGGCGCTCGTGATCTTCGGCGGCGGCTCGGTGCTCATCGCCGCGACCGGGCCCGACCTGATCACGTCGTTCTCGGCATCGGCGACGTCGCTCGGCAACGTTGGTCCGGGTCTCGGCGAACTCGACCACGGCGGTGATTTCCTCGTCATCCCGCCGCTCGGCCGAGCGATCGCGATGGTGCAGATGTTGCTCGGCCGCCTCGAGATCTACCCGGTGATTCTGGCGCTGTCCGTCGTCACACTGCGCGTGCCGCATGTCGTGCGTCGCCGCCCGCGCCGCAAGCTTTGACGGTCCCCGCATACGGTGGGCCCTCCATTCATCGATCAACACGGCGATTCCGGAGGGGCGATTCAGATGTCATGGGAGCTGGTCGATGAGGGGTGGGGGCGCAGGGCCGTCGATTTCTCGACGTTGTTCGAACCGAGCAACTCGTGCGAGTACGTGTTCATGCACCAGCGCCTCGGTCTCGGGGCGGGTGATCGTCTGCTCGATGTTGCGTGCGGGTCCGGCCTGTCGATCGAACTCGCTCGGGCGCGCGGTGCGACCGGCGCGGGGATCGACGCCTCGCAGCGGCTCATTGCGATCGCCCGCCACCGGAATCCCGACAGCGACATCCGCGTCGGCGACATGCACGATCTGCCATGGGACGATGCCGCGTTCGACGTCGTCACCAGCTTCCGCGGCATCTGGGGGACAACACCAGGAGTGATGGAATCGATCCGCCGCGTGCTGCGTCCGGGCGGCCGGGTCGCGATGACCGTCTGGGGTGATGTCGGCAAGTCTCCCGGCGGGTGGATGTTCGCGCCCTTCCTGTGGGCGGCGGATGACAAGATCGGCAATCAGGCCGACATGGTGTCCCTCGGCCGCCCCGGCGCCGGCGAGTCGTTTCTGCGCGACGCGGGATTCGAGCCCGAGGAGCGAGTCCTGGTCCCGTTCTCCCTCGAGTGCCCGGACCCGGAGACGTATGCCCGGACAATGGCGTCGACCGG
>JASJHI010000285.1:0-27124 GCA_033791105.1 Acidimicrobiia bacterium
TCTGTCGGCCGACTCTCAGAATTGGCCCACGCCTGGTGGGGCGACAGGCTGTCACCCGACTGGCGAGCACGGACACCAACCGAGAGTCAGGCCATCCTCGACCGGGTCGGGCTGACCGGGGACTTTTGGCAACTCGCGTGACCGCTCGGCGCGCCACCGAACATTTCGGGCCGGGCGTCTTCAGCCGGCGCGGCGGGCGAGCGCGCGTTTGCGAAGTTCGGCGATCGCGACGCGCTCACCTGGCGTCGTGCCGGAGTCGGCGAGTCGGTGGTCGCAGGCGGCGACGAGGAACGCGTCGATCAGTTCACCGCCTCTCGCGCGGCGGAACGTCGAGGTGAAGAACCGCTGCGCGAGCTTGCCCACATCAGGTCCGGGCCCGGCTTCGCCTTCGACGTCCGCCACGTCGAAGGCGCTCATCTCCACGAACGAGATCGCCGCGTCGAAACCCGGCGGCCCGCCTGCCGCGTTCGTCCAGTCGATGATGACGGGTCCGGTGTCGGCGATCAAGACGTTCATCGGGTGCAGGTCCAGATGCAGCACGGAACTGCCCTCGGTCGGGGTGCCGGGAGCGAGCATCCAGGCCGGCGCGGCAACCGCGGCGAGACGCGCCTGGAGACGCGCCAGGCGGCGCGCGTGCGTGAACAGCATCCACTGGCGACCGCGCAGATCGTCGAGCATCGTCGGCCCGTCGATCCTCTCCATCACGATGTCGGCACCGTCGGCGGACACGACGTTCGGGACGCGGATGCCGGCGTCGGCAACATGTCGCATGACCCGCGCTTCGTACTCACAGTCGAACCCGTCGAGCCGGTAGCGGCGGAGGACGGTTCCGTCGCCGAGATCGAACACATCAGCGGCGCGCCCACTCGCCAGCAGCGGTCCGGGTGGGTCGGATGCGTCGCTCACGAGGCCAGGACCTCATCGAGTGCCGTGATCGCCCGCTCGACGTCCTCCGTCGAGGTGTAGTGCACCGACGACAATCGCACCACGCCACGGTCGGGATCGATACCGACCCCATCGAGGACGCGGACCGCGTAGTAGTGACCCGACGACGTCTGTACGCCGCGCGACACGAGGGCGCGTGCGAGGTCGATCGGTTCGATCGTCGACGGCGAGAACGCGATCGTCGGGCACCGGTGCCGTTCGCCGTCGAGTGCCTGCGGACCGAGTAGCCGAAGGTCCTCGCGCGCCGACACCCAATCGAGGAGTGGCTTCGCGAGCGCGTCCTCGTGACCGCGCCACCGCGCCGAGACGCGCCGAACCGAGTCAGAAAGACCACCTCCGGCGGCTGGGTCGTGGTGCCGATCGAACGCCTCGACATAGTCGAGCACGGCCCCGGCCGCGGCGACCTGCGCATGGTCCGGTCCGGCCGGATTCAGCCGCTTGTCGGGGAAGTCGGCGTTGAAGAAGTGCCCCTGGTTCGGCAACTCGGCGAGGAGCCCGCCGCGGACAACCATCAGTCCCTGGTGCACGGAGTACGTCTTGTAGAGGCTGAACAGATAGACGTCGGGGAGGAGTGCGGCGACATCGGGGATCGAGTGCGGCACGAACGACACCCCGTCGACGACCACACGCGCACCGACATCGTGGGCCGCCGCGCAGATGTCGGCGAT
The DNA here is from genome assembly GCA_033791105.1 of Acidimicrobiia bacterium. Lineage (GTDB taxonomy): Bacteria > Actinomycetota > Acidimicrobiia > Acidimicrobiales > Ilumatobacteraceae > JASJHI01. The sequence goes on from JASJHI010000285.1 coordinate 1,614, forward strand.
CGGATTCTCCTCCCCGATGATGTTCGACGCATGGGGCACGGTGACGAGGCGGGTCCTGGCGTTGAGCAACTCGCGAAGCCCGTCGAGATCGAGACGACCGGTCACGGGGTCGATGCGCCACTCCCGCAAAGTGCAGCCGACACGGTCGGCCATCCGCCGGATCGCCCCGGTGTTTGCCTCGTGATCCTGATTGGTCACGATCACCTCATCACCCGGTACGAGGACGTCGGCGAAAGCATGGGCGAGCACATACGTGTTCATCGACGTCGACGGCCCGAAGATCACCTCGCGCGAGTCGACACCGAGCGCCTCTGCCCACCGGCGGCGCGACCGATCCATCGCTGATCCGGCGTCAGCCGACGACCGATAGTCGGCGTAGGGCTGCACCTTGGTGGCGGTGTAGTACGTCGTCAGCGCCTCGATCGTCTCCCGACACGCATACGAGCCGCCGGCGTTCTCGAAGAACGACTGTCCGTCGTTGCCCGGTGATTCGAAGGCAGGAAAGTGCGAGCGGACGAACGTCAGATCGAGTGGGGAGACGCCAGAGGACACGACTGTCAACGTACTCCCCCGAATCGCGCCAAGCTGGGGGTGTGCCGGCCGGATACTCAGGAACCCCGCTCGCCAAGAAGCTCGGCATCGGTGACGGTTGTCGTGTCACGACGATCGACGCCCCCGAACACTTTCACCAATTGCTCGAGCCGATTCCCGAGCGGGTCGTGTTCCGTACCTCGCTGCGGGGTCCGGCCGACGTCGTGGTGTTCTTCACATTGTCGCGAGCACTCCTCGCGCGGCGGATCGAGGCCGCCGGCCGGACGATCTTTCCCAACGGCGGGATCTGGGTGGCCTGGCCGAAGCGCGCGTCGAAGATCGACACCGACATGACCGAAGACGTCGTCCGCGAGATCGCGCTCCCCCTCGGGCTCGTCGACAACAAGGTCTGCGCGATCGACGAGACCCGGTCGGGACTCCGCGTCGTCTGGCGCCGCGAACACCGAGGGTGAACGTTCGAATCGACGAGGTGTTACGCGGCGGCGACCGGCACGTCGGTGCCGGCCAGTGTCGTGCGGTGAAGGAGACGTTCGTAGCCGTCGAACCCGGTGGTTGCGCTGTGGAGGACGGAACGGTTGTCCCACATGACGAGCATGTTCGCCTCCCAAACGTGTCGGTATTGAAAATGCTCCTGCGTCTGCCAGCGGTGCATCTCGCGGAGCAGATCCCAGGACTCGGCGGCGTCGAGGCCCTCGAAGCACTGGATGTAGCCGAGGCATCCGAGGAACGCCGGTCGCCCGTTGTCCGGGTGACGACAGATCACGGGGTGTGTGCCCGTCGCGTCGGCCTCGTCGGAGGTGACGATCTTCATCGCCCGCTCGACGCCTGCCTCCTCCTCCGCTGTGCCGTACACACCGCCGCGCCCATAGGCGGCGCCGGCGGAGTGCACGGCCATCAGTCCGTCGAGACGTCGCCGGAGATCGTCGGGCAACGTCTCCGCGGCAAGGTGTTGGTTGGCGAAGAGTGTGTCGCCGCCCGCCGGCGGGATCACGCGTCCGAACAGACATGTGGCCGCAGGTGGGATCTCCTGGAAGCTCCAATCGGAGTGCCAAGACGTCGCGAAGACCGGAGCGGTCTCGTCGGCACCCCGATGTACCGCGATGACGTGTTCACGTCCCTCGATGGGCTCGATGAAGGGGTCCTGGCCGAAGTCTCCGAACGAAAGGGTGAATCGTTCGAGGTCGTCGTCGGACATCGCCTGGTCAGGGAATGCGAGGACATGGTGCTCGGCCGAAGCGCCGCGCAGATCACGGATCAGCGCGCCATCGAGCGGTGACGAGAGGTCGAGCCCGCGTATGGTGGCGCCGCAGGCCTGCCCGGATGGTGTGATCTCCAGTGTCATCTCGGCTCCTGTGTCGGGGCGCCAACGGATGGCGGTACCCGAATGACTACATCGCTCGGGCGGCGTTGTCGAACCGGGTGTACTGCCCGAGATAGACGAGCCGCTTCGTGCCGATCGGGCCGGCGCGGTGTTTGGCGACGATGACCTCCGCAGATCCCTTGTCGGGCGACTCGGGGTTGTAGACCTCGTCGCGGTACAGGAACATCACGACGTCGGCGTCCTGCTCGAGCGACCCGGACTCGCGTAGATCGGCAAGCATCGGGCGCTTGTCCGAGCGCGTCTCGAGGTTTCTGCTCAACTGACTGAGCGCCACGATCGGAACCTCGAGCTCGCGGGCGAGCACCTTGAGATTCCTACTGATCTCGGACACCTCGAGCTGACGGTTCTCGGATCGTCCATGGCCGCTCATCAATTGGAGGTAGTCGATGATGATCGCCGCAAGGCCGCCGTGCTGCGACTTGATCCGGCGCGCCTTCGAACGAATCTCCATCACGGTGACCTGCGGATTGTCGTCCAGGAACAGCGGTACCTCGAGCCGGCCGACCGCGAGTCCGATCTTCGACCAGTCGGCCTCGCTGAGCTTGCCGGTGCGGAGCTTGGTCGAGTCGACCTTGGCCTCGCTCGCCAGGATCCGCTGAGTGAGTTCGGCGTGGCCCATCTCGAGCGAGAACACGAGGACCGGACGACCGTCGTGTTTGGCAATGTGGCTGGCCATGCCGAGCCCGAACGCCGTCTTGCCGACCGCCGGGCGCGCGCCGACGATGTTGAGGGTGCTCGGCTGCAATCCGGACAGAAGGTCGTCGAGATCGTCATAGCCGGTTGCCACACCGGTGATCGAGTCACCGCGCTCGTAGTTCTCCTCCAGTTGATCCATCGCCTCGTTGAGGAGCACCTGGATGTCGCGGGTGCTGTCGACGGCGCGATCCTCGGCGACCTGGAACATCTTCGACTCCGCCAGGTCGACCGCCTTGATCACATCGTCGGGCTCGCCGAACGCGATGTCGGTGATCTCACCAGCGGTGTGAATCAGACGGCGCAGCAGCGCTGTGTCCATGACGATCCGCGCGTAGTGTTCGGCCCCCGAGACCGACGGCGTGGCGTCCTGGAGTTCGCTCAGCCGCTCGATTCCACCGATGTCGTCGAGGAGGCCATTGCGCCGCAGTTCGTCGGCAACGGTGACGACATCGACCGGACCCGACGACGAATAGAGCGACCGCACGGCGTCGAAGATGTTCTGATGGCCGGGGCTGTAGAAGTCGCGGACGGTGAGACCGAGTTCGGCGACGACGCCGATCGCGTCGCGCGACAACAGCGCCGCGCCGAGGACGGATTCCTCAGCTTGAAGATTGTGGGGAGGGATCCGCCCGGCACTCCGCGCCGGTCGATCGCCGAGCATTCGTCGGTCGTTGCTGAACGAGAGGTCATCGGCCATGAGAAGCCCACTCTGCCAGGGGTTTCCTGTGCGTTGGAAGGGGAACAACCCTGGGTCTTGGATGTTGATGGCCTGTGGACAACGGGCGCGGACTGTGGATGACCGACTGTGGACAATGCTGTGGACAGGTGCACGGCGGGTTGCGGGCGCGCGGGCTTTGGGCCGCGGTCGGGCGGCTCGGTCGAATGGTTCGGCTCAGGGCGTGGACGGTGTCGATCACGACACCGTCCAGCCACACACGGCGGCGACGACGTCGAGGGTGATCGGGAACGACACGTCGCGGTGCAGCGAGGCGGTGACCGTGTGTTGGCCCGTCGTCTTGATCACGTCGACCTCGAGGTGTTTGCGATCGAGGTCGATGTCGGTCTGGGCCTTGACCGCATCGACGATGTCAGCTGAGGTGACGGAACCGAAGAGCTTGCCTTCGGACCCAGCCTTGGCCTCGACGGTGATGACCTGCGGCACGAGCGCACTGGCGACTGCGGTGGCCGATTCGCGAGCGGCCAGATCGCGCTGATCGCGGGCCTGACGCATGCGGCCGGCCTGATTGACTGCACCGGACGATGCCTTCAGGGCATGGCCCTTCGGCAACAGATAGTTGCGAGCATGGCCGTCGGCGACATCGACGATGTCGCCGCGCTTGCCGAGCCCGTCGACGTCGGAGCGGAGAACGACCTGCATCTCAGGCCTCCCCGTTGCTCGCGGCGGCCTCGACGGCGACCTCGTCGCCCTCGACCTGATCGGTCGCCTCGGCGGCGTCCGTGGGTTCGGTGGACGTTGCGTCGCCCGATCGCTGTTCGCGCGAATCGTCGCGAGGCCCGCGACGGTCGTCGCCACGCCGACCACCCGTGCGCGTGGAAGCGACCCGCTTGGAGTACGGCAGAAGCGCCATCTCACGGGCGTTCTTGATCGCGTTGGCGACCTCGCGCTGCTGCTTGAGCGTGTTCCCCGCGACCCGACGGTTGCGGATCTTGGCGCGGTCGCTCATGAAGCGCTGGAGCAGATCGACATCTTTGTAGTCGATGAACTCAACCTTCTCGATGACGAGCACGCTCGTCTTCTTCTTGAACTTGCGCGGATTGGCGTCTCGGGCCGAACGGGCCCGGTTCTTCTTGCTTGCCATGGTGTGAATTCCTCAGTGATTACGTGCAGTGAATGCGTGTGCGGTGATTGCGATTGATCAGAACGGCTCTTCGTCGCCGTAGACGGGGTCAGGGGCTCGGCTCGCACCGCCACCGGCCTGGCCCCCGCCACCGGCCTGGCCCCCGCTGCCGCCGTCGGCGGAGTCGCGGCTGATGCGCTCGATCTGGACCTGGGCCCAACGGAGGCTGGGCCCGAGCTCGTCGGCGATGACCTCGACCACGTTGCGCTTCTCACCCTCGCGGGTCTCGTAGGAGCGCTGCTCGAGGCGACCGGTGACGATGATCCGGCTGCCCTTGGTGAGGCTGGCCGCGGCGTTCTCGCCGAGGTCGGCCCACGCCACAACGTTGAAGAACGAGACGACTTCTTCCCATTCGCCGTTGCGTTGGAAGCGCCGATTGACAGCGAGCCCGAAGCTCGCGACGCCACGCCCACCGGTGGTGTAACGCAGTTCGGGATCCCTGGTGATGTTGCCGACCAGCGTGACCGAGTTCTCGGATGCCATGTGATTCCCCTTTGTTGGCTGCTGCGGCTCAGGCAGCGGCGACCGCCATGCCGCGGCGCTCGGCCTCGGCATCGGGCAGACGGATGAGCTTGTGGCGGACGACGTCGTCCGCGAGACGAAGCGCGCGCTCGAGTTCGTCGAGTGCGCCGGGGTCGGCGAGGATCTCGGCGACCATGTAGTACCCGGCGGGCTTCTTGTTGATCGGGTAGGCGAACTGGCGCTTGCCCCACCAGTCGATCTTGCCGTGGAGTTCTCCACCGGCCGCCGCAACACCGTCGGTCACGGTCTTCATGAAGGTCTGTGCCTTCGGATCATCGACGTCACCGTCGATGATGATCATCAATTCATAGGCACGCATGTGCGTGATTCCTCCCTTCGGATCCGCCGACCGCTGATGAAGCGGGCGCCGGAGCCCCGGTGTGGGGCAGGGCCAATATGGACCGCACCACCCTACCGGCCTGATCGTGCTGAGTGGCCCAACGTCTCATGTCGACCATCATCGTCAGGGGCTGTCACAGTCGGCCCCGACAACGTCGATTCGCGCTCCGGGGCCGATGCCGAGGCCACCCGTCGCTGCGTCGAGTCCGCCGGCCCAGACCTCGAGGGCCATCAGAGATGGCGCGCCTGGCCGGTATCGCGGACAGTCGGCGGACGGCACGCCGAGGCACGGTGACATGTCGGTCGAGTCGACGAATCCACCGTCCGCCGCGAACCACGCGATCGACAGCGGTGTCGGCGTCTGGAACATGTAGAAGCTGTAGGCCGCGGGTTCGGCGAACATGAAGAGCATGCCGGCAGCCCCATCGAGGTCGTTCACACCCATCAACCCCCGCGAGCGCTCCTCGGAGCTGTCGGCCAACCAGACGCACACCTCGCACGATTCACCTTCCGTGTCGGTGATGCGTACGACCGTCGTGGTGAAGCCCTCGGGCTGCACCGGATCGGCGGCGACTTCGCTGTCCGGCGGCGCGGCCGCCGTGTCGAGCACGGTGTCGAGCACGGTGTCGGGCGCGGTGCCGACCGCTGTGCCGGCATGAGCATTCTCGATCGTGTCGATCGACGGTGTTGTGATCGCTGCGGACGGGTCCGCACCACACGCCGCGAACAACAACACCGCGCCGGCGACGAGCGCGGTCGCTCTCAGGCGCGACCGCCGATGGGCAGGATCCGCAGCAGGTGATTCCAGCGGCATTCCGGGCACGCCTCGACCACGTACGCGCTGAGTTCGGCCGTGCGGGAATTGAGTGACCGCATCTCCTTCGCCGTCGAAACGCAGCGACCCTGCGCTCCGATGCCATGACCGAACACGTACGTCACGAGCCGCAGCTCGGTCTCCTCGCAGATCGGACACGTCGTCTCGGTCCGGGTCCCGACGTTCTTTGCGGCCCTGATCAATTCGGGGTGCGCGTCACACACCTGATCGAGCGGCACCCGGCCGCGCCGGACCTCATTGATCAGCATCCGTCTGGCCAGTCGGTGGTCGACGATGCCGCGCGAGCCGTCGGTGCCGTTGACGGCACGCACCGAGAAGCTCATGGCGAACGAGAGTAGCCCCTCCCCGATCCCCGACGGCCACGCGCCGAGCGGCCACACTGGAGGCGTGGCCGCCAACATCACCTACGGACCCGCGATCCCCGGCGAAGCCGAACTCCGACTCTGCGGAGATGTGAATGACGGGAGTCGTGCGGTCGAACTCGGCGTGTCCGAGTGGATGAACTCGATCGCGTTCGCGCGCGCCGGCGCGCGGGCGATCGCCGTCGACCCGCGCCACGATCGGATCACGCAGCTGCGCGAGGAGGCGGAGCGGGCAGAGGTCAACGTGCAATGTCATGAGACCGGCATGGCCGATCTCGGAGACATCACTTCGGGCACCTGTGATGTCGTGATCGCGGCACAGACACTCCGTGACGTCGACGACCTCGGTCGCCTACTCCGCCAGGTGCATCGCATCCTCCGGCCGAGCATGCCGTTCATCATCTCGGCCACGCACCCGTTCCAGTCGGTGACGGCCGACCGCCACTACGGCATCGCTGACCGCTCGATCGGCGAATGGTTCACGGCCCTCAGCCGCGCCAACTTCCGCGTCGACCAGGTGATCGAGCTCGGTGTCGGCGCGCCGGGTCCGATCCCGACCACCCTCATCCTGCGCGCCCGCAAAGAAGGCTCCTGATCCGAGGGGATTCGGTGAGCGCGAACACCACGTTCGGATCGTCAGGTCTGGGCCGCGCGGTCGGACCACCAACCGTCGAGACGCGTGCGGATCTCCTCATCGCCGATCAGCCCCTCATCGAGCCGGATCTCCATCAGGAAGCGCATCGCGTCTCCGACCGCGCGCCCCGGATCGATCCCGAGATGTTCGATCACCTCGTTGCCGTCGAGTTCGGGCCGCAGCGCGGCGAGTTCCTCGGCGTCGGAGAGTTCGACGATCCGCGCCTCGAGTTCGTCCATCCGGCGTGACAGACGTGCAGCTTTCTTGGCGTTGCGCGTCGTGCAGTCGCAGCGCGTCAACACGTTGAGGTCGGCGAGCAGGCCACCGGCATCGCGGACATAGCGTCGCACCGCCGAATCGGACCAGCCCATCGAGTAGGTGTGGAACCGGAGATGGAGTGCGACAAGTTCTGTCACCTTCGTCACGTCGTCGTTCGAGTAGCGCAGGGCGGTCATCCGCTTGCGCGTCATCCGCGCCCCGACGGCGTCGTGATGGTGGAACGTGGTGCCCTTGCCCTGCGCGTAGCCCCGTGTGCGCGGTTTACCGACGTCGTGGAACAACGCCGCAAGCCGAGTGATCCGGAAGTCGAACCGGGGGTCGTCCGCAATCGGCGGTCGAACGTTCTCGACGACTGCGATCGAGTGCGTCAGCACGTCCTTGTGGCGATGGATCGGATCGTGCTCGAGCCGCATCGCCGGAAGTTCGGGGAGAAACTCTGCGGCGAGGCCGGTCTCGATCAGGAACCACAAGCCGTCGGCGGGATGGTCGACGACGATCAGCTTGTCGAGCTCGTCGCGGATCCGCTCGGCCGACACGATCTCGAGCCGCGGTGCCAGTTCGCGCACGGCGGCGACCAGTTCGTCGGTGGGAGCGAGCCCGTTGCGGGCGATGAAGCGTGCGGCGCGGAGCATCCGCAACGGATCGTCGGCGAAGCTCACCTGCGGTGCGAGCGGTGTGCGCAGAACGCCGGACACGAGGTCGGCCGCACCGCCGTGCGGATCGACGAGTTCGGCCGCAGAGGGATCGCCGCCGAGTTCCAGGGCCATCGCGTTGACCGTGAAATCGCGCCGCGACAGATCGACCTCGATGTCGTCGGCGAACTCGACGTGCGGTTTGCGCGAGTCGTCCGTGTAGGCCTCCGCCCGGAAGGTGGTGATTTCGTACGTCCGCATCAAGCCATCGGCGAGCCGTCGCTGGGCGCCGATCGTGCCGAACCGCTCGCCCTGGGTCCAGATCGCGTCAGCCCAGCCCTCGAGCAATCGCTTGATGTCGGCCGGCCGGGCGTCGGTGGTGAGGTCGAGATCTGCAGCATCGGCACCGTCGGCCTGCGTAAGCAGCAGATCGCGGACGGTGCCGCCGACGAGATACAAACGGAATCCTGCTCCGGCGAATCGATCAGCGAGCGGCGCGAGTTCGCGCAGCACCGGCATGAAACGTTCTGGGACCACGGCGACAGGCTATTGCCCTGATCGCCGAGCGATCCGCTCTGCCGGGCGCGAGACGGTACGGTCGAGGCGGTGAACCTGGCGACGGCCCGCGCTCGGGCGCGGATCGGTACATGGCCCCATGAGCCCGATGTCGGCCATCTCGTGCTCACCGACCACGCGATGGTTCCAAGCGAGACCGATGTCATGGACTGGGTCGCGATCGCGCGGAGCCGTCGACTCCGCGCATTGCGGACCGGTGCCGTGTTCTCCGCAGCGAGCCGGGCGTTCGTCGCGCGGGGATTCGTCGAGATCGACTCGCTGCTGTTGCTGCAACTCGACCTCACCGACGATCGCGCGCTCGACCTCACCCGCGCCGAGCCACCCTCCCGGACTCCCCGCATCCTGCGCGGACCGACGCGCCGACTCACCGACACCCGGATCCGCGAGGCGGTCGTGGTCGACCAGCGCGCGTTCGGGAAGCGGTGGAGCAACGACGCCACCTCGCTCGCCGGGATTCGGGACGCCACGCCGTCCCATCGCAACCGGATGATCGCCGAACATGGCACGCTCCGCGGGTTTGCGATGAGCGGCCGGGCCGGCAGCCGCGGCTACATCCAGCGCCTCGCCGTCGATCCCGACTCGCAGCGGAGTGGGTGCGGTCGGATGCTCGTCGTCGATGCGCTCAGCTGGATGCGCCGACACCGCGTCGACAAAGTGCTCGTCAACACCGCCGCCGACAACGTCGCCGCGCTCGCGCTCTACGAGTCGTTCGGGTTCCGCCGCGACACGGACACGCTCCGCGTGCTCGAACTCGCCCTGGATCTCTGATGCGCCCGCCCGTAACCGACCCGCACCGCGGAGCCCAGCGGCGGGGAACCAGAGACGGCCGGTCATCACGGTGGAGCGTCGCCGTCTTCGGCGGCGCGATGCTGCTCGCGCTCGGCGTCACCGGCACGCTCGGGGTGCAGACCGTGTCCGCCGACGCCCGACCGTCGATCGGCCCGTCCGGTGAGCTGCTCCGTCTCGGTGGTCAGCCCGATCAACTCGGGCTCGAGTTGATCGGACAGGACTACTCGTTCGGCCCGAACGGAGACATCCACCTCGAGTACCGGCTGGTGGGCACGCTCCCGACCGGTGCCGAACTCACTCCTGTGACGACGACGACAACAACGACGGCTCTCCCCGACGAGGGCACGCTGTACGAGGAGGTGCCCGATCCCGCACCACCGCCACCGGAATTGACACTGCAGGTCGCCAACTATCCGGCGTTGGAATCGTCCAGCTCCGTCGATGCGTACATCGGCGGCCGTGTCGACCCCGACGACTTCACCGAGGCGATCGACGGCGTGCTCATCATCGACCTCCGCGAGCACCTGCGGTTTCACGACGACGGATCGATCACGTTCAGCCTCGACGTTCCGACCGACGTGGTCGACAGCCAGCCCGAGAGGCTCAAGTTCGCGACGCCCGGGCTCTACCCCCTTCGGGTGCAGCTGCGCATCGGTGATCCGCAGGAGCCCGACACGTTCGCCACGCATGGCACGATCGTGCAGCGTCTACCCGGTCCGGACGAGGGCATCCGGATGACCGAGCCGATCGACCTGGCGCTGCTCGCGGCGATTCCTGACCCCGGCCCGCTCGCGGACGACGCGGCGCGCGGCCAGGCCGACGACGAGCTCGACGCCATCGCAACGAGCGCGGCGGCCGTGTCGAGCGCGTTCACGCTCGCGCTCCCTCCGTCGGTCGTTGCACCGGCGACGTCGAACCCCGCTGACCAGGAGCAGTTGTCCGAGCAGCTCGCCGACGACGAACTGCTCGCGATGCCGGCCGTGCCGTTCGATGTCTCGGCAGCGGTCGCGGCAGACCAGCTCGAAGCGTTCGCCCTCGATCTCCGGCGAGGAGAGGATCTCCTGACGCAGGCGCTGCCGACGATTCCGTCGCGCCGCGACGTCTGGCTGGCCTCGGACCCTCTGAGCGCCGGCGGCGCACAGGCGCTACGCGACCTCGGCACGCGCCTTGTCGTGATGACGCCCGAGCTGTACCGCAGCACGATCGACCCGACACTCCCGGCCACGGACCTGTTCGTCGAAATCGCGCTCCCCGATGGTGGCTCGCTTCCGCTGCTGATCATCGATCCGTTGGGTGCCGAGTTCACCGCACCTGCGACGACGGCCACGCTCGCCCGATCGACCACCGCTGAATGGTCGGTTGCCGCCATCACAAAACTGCTCCTCGATCAGCGTGCCGGGAGCACGACGGTGCAACGGAGCCGTGTCGTCGCGACACCGGAAGTGACCGCTCCGGATCCACGTCTGATCGTGGCGCTCGAAGAGATGGCGGCGACCACGCCGAATGTGAGATTCACGTCCGCGTCCGCGCTCAGCGGGGTGACCGATGTACAACGCGACGGAGTCGACCCGGTGCGCGTCGAACTGCCGACCGAACCAGCAACGTCGATCGTCGACAGGGTGGCCTTGCTGCGGGGCACCGGGTTCGTCATGGCCAACGCTGCATCGATGCTCCCCGCAGACGATCCGCGGCCGGGGGAGTGGACCGCGATCCTCGAGACGCTGGTGCCGACCGGCTATCCCACGGCACACGTCGAAGGGATCGTCGAAGCGATGCGAGCCGAGGCCGACGCGCTCACCGGGTCGATCGTGCCGCCCGAACCCTTCACGTTCACCCTCACCGGGAAGTCGGGCGACATCGACATGAGGATCGGCAACACCGGCGACGAGCCGCTCGACGTCAAGCTCCGCCTCTCCTCTCCGAAGCTGACGTTCCCCGACGGCGACCAAATCGTGCGCCTGCGGCCGAATGCGGAAACCTCGGTCATCGTCCCGGTCCGCGCCCGCGCCAACGGTACTTCCCTCGTCACCGTCGAACTCCTGACGCCGATCGACCAGCCATTGGCGGAGCCCGTACTCGTCACGTCGAGAGTGAATGCCCTCACCGGACTCGGACAGGTGCTCATGGGTGGGCTGATCGTGGTCCTGCTGACCTGGTGGTTCAGCCACTGGCGCACCCGACGGCGCGCCACCGCGGCGGCGTCGACAGCCGAGCACACCGAAGCGCCCGACGGCCCGTTCGAATCAGCGTCCGACGCGCTCACCGCCACACCGGCGGGCCCGGCGGCGGACCTTCCCCCACCACGCGGATAACATCCAACGCTCGTGACCGCACCGCGCAGCAACGTCCGCATCGTCACCGACAGTTCTTGCGACCTCCCCGCCGAGGTCGCCGACGAGTTCGGCATCGAAATCGTCCCGCTGAGCATCCGCTTCGGCGAGGAGGAGTTCATCGATCGCGAAGAGCTCACCACCGCTGAGTTCTGGACCCGATGCGTCGGCTCGTCGACGCTTCCCGAGACCGCAGCACCAGCGCCCGGCCAATTCGAGACCGTGTACCGCCGGCTCGTCGACGAGGGCGCGACGGGTGTGGTGGTCGTCTCGCTGTCGTCGGCGCTCTCCGCGACGATGCAAAGCGCCGAACTGGCAGCACGATCGGTCGCCGCCGACGACTCGGTCGAAGCCGACATCAGGGTCGTCGACAGTCGCACGCTCACCATCGGTCTGGGCACGATCGCCATCGCCTGCGCCCGATCCGCGATCGACGGAGCAACCGTCGACGAGGTCGAAGCCCAGGCCCGCGCATTGGCCGAACGGACCCGCGTCTTCGGTGCGCTGGACACCCTCGACAACCTCAAGAAGGGCGGACGCATCGGCAACGCCAAGGCACTGCTCGCTACCGCCCTCTCGATCAAGCCGATCATCGAAGTCGCCGACGGCGTGGTCGAACAGGCCGGCAAGCAACGCACGCGTTCGAAGGCTCTCGCCCATCTGATCGACCAGGTGAAGCGCTACGACGGGCGGATGGAGAACCTCGCGGTGATGCACGCCGACTGCAGTGACGTCGACATGTTCGTCGACATGCTGCGGCAGCACTACGACGGCGAGATCGTCGTCGGGGAGATCGGCCCGGTCATCGGCACCCACGGCGGTCGCGGCACGATCGGTGTCGCGTTCCACGAGGTCGTCTGACCGACGCGCTCGACGCCGTTTGAAATAGACGGCGAGATCGCCGATGATTGCCGGTCCCGACCGATGGCTCCCTACTAGCGTTCAAGCCGATCATGTCAGCGGCCGCGCCCCCACCCACACCTACGATCATCGCCGCGCGATACGAATTGCAGCGGCGGCTCGCGCAGGGCGGCATGGCGGAGGTCTGGCTGGCGACCGATGTCATTCTCGACCGCAAGGTCGCGGTCAAATGGCTCAAGCCTTCACTCGCCGCCGATCCGATCGTCGCCGAACGATTCCGGCGCGAGGCGATTGCGGCGGCGAGTCTCAACCACCCCAACATCGTCGCCGTACACGACGTATTCGAGTCCGAGGGTCGGCAAGCGGTGGTGATGCAGTTCGTCGACGGCAAGTCACTGCGCGAGGTGCTGAACAACAAGAAGCGGCTGAGCCCACAACTCACCTGCCACATCGGCACGTGCGTCGCCGCAGCACTCGACCACGCTCATGGGGCCGGCTTCATCCATCGCGACGTGAAGCCCGGCAACATCATGATCACGCCAGGGGGGCGAGTCCTGCTCACCGACTTCGGGATCGCCAAGGGGCTGCACGGTGGTGGTGACGACGATCTCACGAGCGACAACGTGATGATGGGTACCGCCAAATACCTCTCGCCGGAGCAGGTCCGCGGCAAGCGCCTCGATGGGCGGGCCGACCTGTACTCACTCGGCCTCGTGCTCTACGAGTGCCTCGCCGGCCGCGTGCCGTTCCTCGGCGAGACCGACGCCGACACGGCACTTGCCCGACTGCAGCGCGATCCCACCGACCTCACGCGGTTGCGCGCCACCCTGCCGACCGGACTCGTGATCACGATTCATCAGCTTCTGGCGCGCAACCCAGAGCATCGGCCTGCGACCGGATCCGAACTCGCCGAGAAACTCAAGGAGGCGGCCGACGAAGGGCCGCCCGTCATCGACGACACACCCCTCGAGCACTCCCCCGTCGCTCCGTATCCGACCGGTCGGCTCCTCCGTGCACCCTCCGACGTGCCCGGTCAGGTCTCCGACCGGCGTCGATTCGCGCGCGCTGGGCAACCCGACGCGCCCGCGGCACCCGACGCGTCACCGGCATCGTCGCCGGCGGCCGGTCCGAACACGATCACGGGCGAAGTGGGTGTGGTCCGCGGCACCGATTCGGGCGGTGCCGACCCGACGCCGGCGCAGGGAGCACCACGACGCGGCCGAACCGCCAAGGGACTCTCCAACCGTGCAACCACATCCACCACCGTCGTGGCCGGACTGATCGGGCTTGCCCTCGTCGTGGCACTCATCCTCTGGGCCACGATCAGCTTCGGTGGCGGTGAATCGACGTCGACCACCACGATCCTTCCCAGCGAGGCCACGACGGCCGGGGCGATCGAGAGCGGGACCGAGAGCGATCCGGGTGCGATCGTCGACGCGACTCCGGCACCGGCCGAGCAGATCGTCAGCACCGCGGCCGCCATCGTCGACATCATCGCGTACGACCCCGAGGGCGACGGCGAGGAGAACGACGACGAGGCACCGCGCGCCCTCGCCGGCGGAGATTCGACGACCGGATGGCGCACCGTCTGCTATTCGTCACAGTTCATGGGTGCCAAGCGCGGCGTCGGTCTCGTCGTGACGTTCGACAACCTCACGCAGCAGGCGGTCACCGTCGACGTCCTCAACGCCCCCTACCAGCTGCAGTTCTTTGCCACCGACACCGACGAGATCCCAGCGTCGATCGATGGTTGGGGCACCGAACTCGGCACGAAGGCGTTCGGTGCGGAGCCGACGACGATCGTGTCAGCGCAGCCGACCACACCCGCTCGCCACGTACTGGTGCTCCTGAACGAGCTCGGCGACGACAGTGCCTGCACGTCCGCCAATCCGTTTCGCGGCCAGCTTCGTGAGATTGCCCTCGCTGGCTGATATGCCGACCGAAATCGACGATGCGACGCTCGTCGAGGCGGCGCAACAGGGTGATCGCGCCGCACTGGACCAACTTCTCCGTCGGCACTACGACCGCATCCACGCGGTGTGCGCGCGCATTGCCGGCACGTCGCGTGACGCCGACGACGCCTGCCAAGAGGCTCTGATCAAGATCACGCGCGGCCTCCCCCGCTTCGACGGCAACGCGGCATTCGGAACCTGGGCCTATCGGATCGCGACGAATGCCGCGCTCGACGAACTGCGCAGGCGCAAGCGACGCCCCCTCCTCACGCTCGTCGACGACGACGAGGCAGGCCCGCAGAAAGAACTCGTCGACCCGTCGGCGGATCGGGTGGTCGATGCGGTCGCGGATCGCCTCGTCCTCCACGACGCGTTCGACGAACTATCGGAAGACTTTCGCGTCGCTGTCACGATGCGCGATGTCCTCGACCTCGATTACGCGGAGATCGCAGAGGTACTCGATGTTCCGGTCGGAACGGTGAAGTCGCGGATCGCACGCGGCCGTGCGATGCTGGCCCGCCGGCTCCGGCTCGACGAACTCCCGCCGATCCCCGGGAACTACGACACCGACTCCCTACGTCCAACCGATCCGACATGACCGACGACCTCAACCTCCTCGCGAGCGCGTATCTCGACGGTGAAGCCACCGCCGAGGAGATCGCGCAGGTCGAGGCCGACGCGGACGCGCTCGCCGAGGTCGAACGGCTGCGACAGGTGCGAGCCGTCGTCGGCCACGTCGAGGCGCCGCCGATCTCCACGCGCGAGGCACACCTCGCCGCGGCGCTCGGAGCATGGGATCAGCTCCCGCTCTCGGAGCGCAATGGATCTCAGGTGGCAGCCACGAGCGGCGGCATCGATCCCCTTGCGGCGGCCGCGGCCGGGTCGATCTCCGAGCCGACCAGCGCGCGCCGCGTAAGCCGCGCCTCGAGGTCGAACGGCTGGATCCTGGCGGGGGCCGCGAGCCTCGTCGTCTTGCTCGTCGGTGGCCTCACACTGCGCAGCCTCACGGGTGATGACGACAGCACCGACGATGTCGCGTCGGTCCAGCCGACCTCGACCGTTACGGCTGCTACCGCGAGTGCTGACGCCACGACCGACCCGTCACTCCAACCGAACGAGGACATCTCCGATCCGGACACCGAGGCCGACCCGACGAATGACGGTGCACCGCCCCCAGAGGAGGGACTCGAGGAGCTGAGCAGCCCGGACGATCTTGCGGTATTCGCCTCCGATGCGGTCGGCATCTTCCCTCCGACCGTCGACAACACCGTCGAGCCCGCGGACACCGCCGAGCCTCCGGTCGTCGAGGACGCAGCTCCTCGGGAGTCCGACGATCAGGCGACGACCCCCGAGACGCCGGATGGCTCGACCGGCTTGCCCCTCTGCCAAGGCGCCGACCTCGTCGTCGGACCGGCGATGTACAACGGCGTGTTGGTCGTCGTCGGCGTCGACACCTCCCGCAACCTGGCGCTGGCCTACACATCCGACGACTGTGCGCTCGTCGCACAGGCCCCACTCCCCTGACGCCGCAGGCGATCTCCGCAACAACCTCGCACTCCTGATGGTGCGGTCGCCGCCGTGCGGCTATCCTCCGGCACCATGCCGGGGAACCCGCTGACCGACCCGAACTGGGCAGACGAAATGACCGAGACCGTCGTGCGCACGGTCGACGCCGTGCGCGACAAGACGACCGTGCCGATGATCTACGCCGCCCGTGGAGTCGTGTTCGGCATCGTCGCCGCGTTTCTCGGTGTCTTCATCCTCGTTCTGGTCATCCTCGGTCTGCTCCGAGGGACACAAGCGTTGCTCGACATCTGGGTCACCCAGGCTCGCGCCGTGTACCTCAGCTACCTCATCGTCGGGGCCCTCATCTGCCTCGCCGGCCTGATGGTTTTCCGCAAGCGCAACGCGCACGCGTGACCCACCGCAGCACCTCATGAGCGATGTGCGCAACGTCATCATCATCGGTTCGGGCCCGGCAGGATTGACCGCCGCGATCTACGCGTCGCGGGCCAACCTCGAGCCATTGCTGCTCGAAGGCGAACCGTCGAGTACGAGCGACCAGCCCGGTGGACAGTTGATGCTCACCACCGATGTCGAGAATTTCCCGGGCTTCCCCGACGGTGTGATGGGTCCCGACCTCATGCATCACATGCGGACCCAGGCCCAGCGGTTCGGTACCGAGATTCGCACGGAGAAGGTCACCGAAGTCGACTTCTCCGAGCGTCCGTTCAAAGTCTGGGTCGGCGATGTGCTGTACCGGGCGCAGTCGATCATCGTCAGCACCGGCGCACAGTCGTTGATGCTCGGCCTCGAGGCAGAACAACGTCTGATCGGACACGGACTGTCGACGTGTGCCACGTGCGACGGCTTCTTCTTCCGCGGCCACGACATCGCGGTGGTCGGGGGCGGCGACTCGGCGCTCGAGGAAGCGGCTTTCCTCACCAAGTTCGCCGACAAGGTGATCCTCGTGCACCGCCGCGACGAACTACGCGCCTCGAAGATCATGCAGCAGCGCGCCTTCGACAATCCGAAGATCGAATTCCTGTGGAACAGCAGCGTCGTCGATGTGCTGGGCACCGATCAGGTCGAGGGCCTCCTCGTGGAGAACGTCAACACCGGAGAACACTCGACGGTCGCTGTCACCGGGCTGTTCATCGCGATCGGGCACCGTCCGAACACCGATCTGTTCGTTGGGCAGCTCGATATGGAGCCGGACTCCGGCTACCTGATCACCAAGCCAGACACGTCCTACACGAACGTCGAGGGTGTCTTCGCGTGCGGCGACGTCCAGGACCACACCTACCGTCAGGCCGTCACCGCGGCCGGATCCGGCTGCATGGCCGCCATCGACGCCGAGCGGTGGCTCGAGGCGAACGCAGCGCACTGAGCGCTGGGGCCGCTCCTCGGTGCACGGCGCACCACACCTGCCCCGTACACTCCGTCCTGGGAATATCCGGCGCTCGCACGTTGTTCATTCAGACGAGCTCGACCCGCGTCGGGTCGACCCCCCCGAAAGGAACCTTCTCCATGGCAAACGGAATCGTCGAACTCACCACTGCGACATTCGATGAGACGGTCGGTGCGTCCGATCGCCCGGTGCTCATCGACTTCTGGGCCGAGTGGTGTGGACCGTGCAAGATGATCGCGCCGGTACTCGCTGAGATCGCCGACGAGCACGGCGACCACATCACAATCGCCAAGCTCGACGTCGATGCGAATCCAGACATCGCCATGAAGTACAGCGTGATGAGTATTCCCACGCTTCTCGTGTTCGACAATGGCGAGGTGTCCAAGCGGCTCGTCGGTGCCAAGAGCAAGGGTGCCCTGCTGCAGGAGCTCGACGAATTCCTGGTCACTTCCCACTGACCCGCGGCCAGCACGGCGAGGCGATCCGCGATCTCCAGCGTCGGCTCGGCGCGGCCGGATTCACACCTGATGAGAACGAGGCGAGCATGTTCGGTGACGCCACCGCGGCGTCGTTGCGCGATTTTCAGCAGGTCCGCGGCCTACGCGTTACCGGCGCATGCGACGAGCAGACATGGCTCGCGCTCATCGAGGCGGGGTGGAAGCTTGGCGACCGCCTACTGGTACTGACCGCGCCGCAGCTGCGTGGGGACGACGTATCGACCCTGCAGACGATGATGAGCCGGATCGGCTTCGACTGCGGTCGTCCCGACGGGATTCTCGGGCCTGGAACAACCACTGCGTTGACCGACTTCCAACGCAATTCCGGTCTCACGGCGGACGGGATCTGCGGACCGAAGTCCGTCGGCGCACTGGAATTGGCCGGGCGCCAGAGCGGGAGCGGACCGGGCGTGGCGTCGGTTCGAGAGAGCGCGACACTGTCGACTGGCGACGGGTCGCTCGCGACGTTGCGATTGGTCATCGGTCAGTTCGGTGGTCTGAGCGCAATCGCCCGATCCACCGCACGCGTCCTGCGTGAGCGAGGTGCGACCGTGATGTCGACCGACGAGTACGAAGCGACCGCGCAGGCCGCAGCGGCCAACCGATTCGGTGCGGGCGCCTACGTCGGGTTCGAAGCGGTGGCGGAGCCGACATCGACCGTGTCATATTTCGCGGTCCCTGCGTTCGAATCGATCGGTGGACGGGCGCTGGCGATCAGGATGACCGACGAACTGTCTCGAGTCCTGGCCACACCGCCAACGTTGCAAGGAATGCGCCTGCCGGTGCTGCGCGAGACACGGATGCCGGCGGTGCTCTGCCTGCTCGGCCCAGTACGTGACGTGGTCGACTCCACCGACGAGATCAGCGCAGCGATCGTCCGGGCGATGGGTGGCTGGACCGGCGGCGCTACGCACCGCTTGGATTGAGTTGTCCACAACCTCGTCCACACATTGTGGGTTTCTCTCAAGGTCATCTTTCACTCGCGAGATTCCACACTCACGCCAGGTGAGATAGGTAACCAGGTTTACTACTTACGGTGAGATTCCCTGCCCAACCCTTACAGTCATCCCCAGCCTGACGTTGAAGGTCAGTGAGGGATCAGCCGGCCATCAACCGGTAGAGGCGCTCCAAGTCCTCCAAGTCGGCGAAGTCGATGGTCACGCGCCCACGCTTGGCCCCCATCTGGACCTTGACCCGAGTCTCGAGATGTTCCGCGAGCAGATTCTCGAGTTCGAGGAGACCTGGTGGTCGGAGCTTCGTGGTCGGAGTGAGGCCCGCCCCGTCGAGCTCGCCTGAACCTCTCGCGTCGTCGTCAATCGGCTCTGGTGTCACTGCTGTGCCACCGTCGTCGCGTACCGCCACCTCGATCTGGCGGACCGACCAGCCCTCCGCGACCGCCGCACGTGCCAATTCCTCCTGGCGACCTCGGTCAGGTGTCGAGAGCAGCGCCCGCGCATGACCCGCCGAAAGCTTCCCGTCGGCGAGCAGGCGTTGGACGGCCGGTGGTAATCCGAGCAATCGAATCGTGTTCGAGATCGCCGAACGGCTCCGGCCGACCCGCTTGGAAAGGTCGTCGTGGGTGAGCTCGAACTCCTCGATCAGCTGCTGATAGGCGGCCGCCTCTTCGAGCGGCGTGAGATCTTCGCGGTGAAGGTTCTCGACAAGCGCCTGCTCCATCGAGCCGAGCTTGTCGGAGGTGCGCACGACCGCCGGGATCATCGTCAATCCCGCGCGCGTCGCCGCCCGCCAGCGGCGCTCGCCCGCGATCAACTCGTAGGCCCCGTCGTCGACCTGACGAACAAGGATCGGCTGCAGGACGCCCATCGCGGCGATCGACGCAGCCAGCTCGACAAGGCTCTCCTCATCGAAGTGCACTCGCGGTTGATGAGGGTTGGGAACGACAGCGGAGGTCGCGATGTCGATCAAGACTGCGCCTGGGCCATCCTGGTCCATGCCGTCGACGACCGGGATCAACGAGTCGAGGCCCTTGCCGAGGCCACTACGCCGCGCCATGGTGGACCTCCTTGGCCGCATCGCGGTACGCCAACGCGCCGCGCGACTTCGGATCGAACGTGTTGATCGGTTGTCCGAAACTGGGTGCCTCGGATAATCGCACCGTCCGCGGGATGACGGTGCGCAGGACCTTCTCACCAAAATGCTCACGCACCTCCGTCACGACCTGGTCGGCGAGCTTCGTGCGGGCGTCGTACATCACACACAAGATGGTGCTCAGGTCCAATGTCGGGTTCAAGTTGCGTTTGACGAGATCGACATTCCGGAGAAGTTGGCCCAGACCCTCCAGTGCGTAGTACTCGCACTGAATGGGGACCAGCACCTCACTTGCGGCGGTCAGTCCGTTCACGGTGAGGAGCCCGAGCGAGGGCGGGCAGTCGATCAGCACATAGTCGTAGTCATCGATCACCGCTTCGATCGCGCGCTTGAGCCGTTGCTCTCGGCTGAAGGCCGGTACGAGTTCGATCTCCGCGCCGGCGAGATCGAGTGAGGCGGGCGCCACGAACAGATTCCTGACATCGGTCGGTTCGACGACATTCTCCAACGGCTCATCGTGCATGAGTACGTGGTACAACGAGAGTTCGAGGCCCCGGTTGTCGATCCCGAGGCCCGTCGAGGCATTGCCCTGCGGATCGAGGTCGATGACCAGCGTACGGAGCCCGAGCTCGGCGAGTGACGCCCCGAGATTGACGGTCGTCGTCGTCTTGCCGACACCGCCCTTCTGGTTCGCCACAGCAAGCACGCGGGGGAGTTGTCGATTGGTGCTGCGCTCGTCGTCGGCAGTTGGAGTCGGACTCGTGATCACTGGTTCGCTCGAATCGATCGTCGTCTCCGGCACTCGGCCTCCCATGACTCAAGCCCCCTCGACGGCGTCGAGTGGACGTGCACACTGTGCCTGATTCAACCAACCGATTCAAGCATTTGCGCCGAACAGGGTGGAGTTGGCCCGAGGTGTTTCACGTGAAACCGAACGTGATCTCGCCTCGCCGGGCGACACCCTGATGTTCCACGTGAAACATTCCCACAGCACGCTGACCAGCGGTAACGTGCTCCATGGTCGCTGAAGGCCTAGCTCAGCACCGTGAAGACAACCACGCCCGCCACCTGATTTCCACGTTCGACAACACCCGATGACGCGAGCGGAATGCTGTGCCAACGGTCCCCTCCCGGCGGCTCACTGATCACGACCCGGCCCCCGCGACGTGCGAGCGCCACGCCGATCTCCAAAGTGACATCAGGGGGCCCGAACCCGCGGGCGACAACCGCATCGAAACCTCGTGGTGCGGATACGACAAGCTCCTCCACATCACCGGCGATGACGGTGATTCGGTCACCCCAGCCGAGACGCCGCACCACCCGCTCGAGGAAATCCGTCCGCTTGGATCGTCGATCGATCAACGTCAGGCGGAGATCGGGCCGATCATGAGCGATGACCAGCCCAGGGACCCCGCCACCTGCACCGATGTCGACAACCTCTCCCGCGACGCCATCGAGTGCGGTGACGAATCGACGTGCGTGCTCGATCACCTCAGGGATGGGCTTGGCCCCCAACAGACCGAGGCGCTGGGAAGATCCCAGCGCCTCGTGCAGTGCCCTCGATGTCTCCATCGGGACAAGTATGACAGCGTCGAACCGCCGCAGACCGTTCAGTCGATCGGGACCACAACGATACGTCGATTCGGATCCTCGCCCTCGGAGCGTGACTCGACGCCGTCCTCTTCGTTGAGCGCGTCGTGAATCACCTTTCGGTCAGCCGAGTTCATGGGCTCCAGCGAACGGCTTTCACCTGACGAGCGGACCTCTTCGGCGACGGCGCCTGCAAACTTCGTCAGCGCGGCCTGCCGCCGCTCGCGGTAGCCGGCGACATCGATCCGCAGCCGAGTCTCGTGGTCCCCGAGCCGTCGCTGCGCCGCAACGCGGGCAAGATCCTGGATCGCATTGAGTGTTCGGCCACCTGAACCGACGAGCAACCCGAGGTCCTCGCCGTGTACTACGACATCCAGTTCCGTGCCATCGATCGTCAGGGTCGCCGACTCGGTGACACCGAACGCCGACGTCAACCCGTCCATGAAGGCAACGGCGGCATCACCGACCTCCTCAGGGCTCACTGGCTCCCGATCTGCGCGGTCGTGGTCGTTGGATCCATTCGTCGTCGACATCTTCTTGTCCTGCTTCCTGCTCTGGTCCGCCCGTGACGAACCGGTCTTCTTGGGGGTCTTGGTGGTCTTGTCCTGTGCCGGCGGGCGTGACCGCTCGTCCGAGCTCGTGCTGGCGTCACCACCTGCGTCGGATTGTGTCGAACCGTCTCGCTCTGTGCCTCGGCTCGACGTACCGCCCCCGGACTTGCCGCCGCCGGACTTGCCACTGGACCGGCGCCGGCGCTCCTGCTTCGCTCGAACCGGGGTCGGCTTGACACGTGCCCGGAGCCTGGCCTCACCGCGGGTGCGACCGAAGAGGCCGGCCTTGGGCTCCTCGAGGATCTCGATCTCCGCCTCGTCCACCGCAACGCCAAGCTGATCGAGCGCCACCTCCCGTGCTGCATCGATCGTCTTTCCGGTCGTCTCGACCCATTCCATTTCTCTCTCCTGTCTGCGCCGCCGGTCGGGGCGCGTCGGCTTCTCGTGCGCAACAGGTGCGCTATCGATACTTCTTCCCGCACGACTTCGGGCGCGACTTTCCGTTGTTCGCGTCCTTGCGCGACGGGGTGGGGCGACCTTTACCGGGCGTTTCTGCTGCCTGCTGCTTCTTGTTGGGTGTCACTCGCTTGCTGGTGATCTCGCGCTTGGCGCTCCCCGCGTCCTTCGCTCCGCCCTTCGCGTCACCGTCGCCGCGGGCCGCGCCCAGATCGCGTTTCGCCTGCGAGAAAAGACCGCCTGGCTCGCCGCTTTTCTTGGCCTCCTCACGGGCCGCTTCACCGGCGCGCTGCGCCTGGCGCCCGAGCGAGTCGGCGTGGCCATAGAACGCCTTGGTGATGTAGAGCTGCTGGATGATCCTGATGATCGTCTGGAAGATGTAGTAGACGACCAGTGCAGCGAGAAAGAACAGTTGGAAGACCGCGAACGCGACCGGCAGATACTGCATCAGCTTCTGCTGCATCGGCGACATCGTCGGGCTCACGGCGGCGCGGGCGGCGACCATTCGTTGCTGTACCAGGTAGAGGCCGCCCAGGAAGACGACGAGCAGCACGTAGATGATTCCCTGTCCGAATCCGTCGGTGATCGCCTCGACGGCGGATCGCGAGAGGTCGAGGCCGAGTGAGATCATCTCGTGCTGACCGAACAGCGACTCGTAGAGCGCTGAGTCAGGGCCGAGATATCGGGGGATGAACCCCGGGTCGGCAGCCATGGCGTCCTCGTCGAATGCCTTGAACACCGACTGGGACACCGGCAGCGCGGCCCCTCGCGGCTGGTAGACCAATCCCCGCAGCACGCGGAACATGATGAGGAAGATCGGCATCTGTGCTGCGATCGGGAGACACGAGGACATGGGATTGACCTTGTGCTCCTGATAGAGCTTCATCATCTCTTCGTTGAGCTTCTGTTTGTCGTTGCGATACTCGTTCTGCAACTTGCGCATCTCCGGCGCAACTCGTTGCATCTCGAGCATGCCGCGAGTGCTCTTCAACGTCAGCGGGGTCGTGATCGCCATGACCACGACAGCGATCAACGCGATCGCCGCGATGTAGCTGTCGGTCAGCCCATAGAACCAGGACAACAGTTCGGCAGGTATCTCGAACATCGATCAGCCTTTCTGCACCGCGACGGGAACGGTGACCGTGTGATGTCGACTCATCCGCTCCGAGCGATCGTCGTCAGCGGTCGGGACCGGGTCGAACCCGCTGGGACCGAACGGACGACATCGCAGGAGACGACGCACGGTCAGCCACGTGCCGCGAGTTGCGCCGTGTTGCTCGAGTGACTCGCGGGCGTACGACGAACACGTCGGGTGGAATCGGCACGGCGATGGGCGCCCCTCGCGGGCGCGTTGATAGAGATCGACCGCTCCGAGCAGCCGGCGTTGCACCCAGGTGGGGGAGTGGGCCGCGTCGACCGGTGCGACCGGCGGTGGTGCGATCATGTGGACGGGGACTCGATCGGCGAGAGGCGCGTGATCAACGACTGCACCACGATCGTCAACTCGGCGAACGTCAGTTCGCACGCGTCGCGGCTCGCGCCGATCAGCAAGAGGCCCGGCGGCACGTCGGTATCGCGCAGAATCGCTCGCACCCGACGACGAAGGCGATTGCGCGTCACCGCCGGCCCAAGGGCGCGACCCAGCGCGAACGCCACCTTCGGCGGTTGGGTTGCCTGATCGTGGACGAACGAACACCACAGAGGATCGAACCGGACCCTGACGCCCTCTCGTCGCAGACGGAGGAAGGCGGCGCGGCCGCGGAGCCGATCGATCAAGCCGAGAGGCGGGCCCGGCCCTTGGCGCGGCGGGATTTGAGGACGGCGCGTCCACCGCGTGTGCTCATGCGGGCGCGAAAGCCATGCTTGCGGGCCCGGCGGCGGTTGTTTGGTTGGTAGGTGCGCTTCACGGCGATCTCCGAGGTTCGAGGCAACGCGGTTCACGGTGTCCGAGGTATCTGAAAAACCCCGGTCCCTGGACCGACTCGTCAAGGCTACGGCGCGCGCGTGGCATCTCCCAACCACCCCCCGCTTCGCCGATCGGGAGACAGCCCGAGCCGAGCAAGCCGCGCCAACTCGAATTACACCGGCGTAAGTTGTTCACAGCACGAGATTTGGCGCATTCCCCCAGCGTATGGAGAGCGTCACCACCAATGTTCGTTGTGCGCAAACAACGTGGTAGCGTCGAATACTCGTGTTGCACCCAGAGATGTCCACATCATGTGGACAAGGGTGTGGACGAATTCCTGCACACGATCCGGAGCACCCTGTTGAGCGACGCTGACGACCTGTGGACGCAAGTGACGCTCTCACTGCGATCCCAGCTGGCGGAATCGGTGTGGTTCTCCACCTTCCAGGATGTCGTCCCGGTCGAGGGCGACGCCGACACCCTGCGTCTGATCGCGCCGAGTACCTACGTGCGAGATCGGATCCAGACCAGATACCTGACGCTGGTCACCGTCGCTCTCGAAGACGCGAACGAAGGCCACCGACGCGTCGAGATCGACGTGACCACCGACACACCTGTCACAGCCGGCCCCGACTCCATCGACTCGCCGACCCGCACCGATCCAACGGCCCGGTTGAACGCAACGCACGACGACGCACCCGAGCAGGTCGGCTTCGAGACCAGGGTTGCCAACATTGCGGCCGACAGATCGAACGGCATCACCGAAGCCGGCCTCAATCCCCGCTACACGTTCGAGACCTTCGTCAAGGGTGCATCGAACCAGCTGAGTGAGCGACCCGGCGAACGGGTCGGTCATGCCGACGGTCAGTCGATCCCGAGCCAGGTGGGGAGATCGGCGATCGAATCCAGTTCGGTCACGTCTTCATCGTGGTCGTCCACACGTTCGAGGTCC